>DATADD010000148.1:0-4111 GCA_036258675.1 Actinomycetota bacterium
CCTCTACCGCCTCGGCATCCTTCTCTCCGAGGCGGCCCGAGGAGAGGGCGGCATCCTCCGCAACGGCGACGGTGAGCGCTTCATGGAGCGCTACGCGCCCACGATCAAGGACCTCGCTCCGCGCGACATGGTGTCGCGCGCTGAGTTCTTCGAGATGAAGGAGGGTCGCGGGGCGGGGCCCGACAAGGACTACATCCTGCTCGATCTCACCGAGGTCGACCCCGAGGTCGTCGAGCGCAAGCTTCCCGACATCACCGAGTTCGCGCGCACCTACCTCGACGTCGACCCGCTCGTCGAGCCCGTGCCGATCGTCCCGACCGCGCACTACGCGATGGGCGGCATCCCGACCAACGTCGCCGCCGAGGTCCTGCGCGACCACCGCAACGAGATCGTCCCCGGGTTCTACGCCGCGGGAGAGTGCGCGTGCGTGTCCGTGCACGGGGCGAACCGGCTCGGCACGAACTCCCTGCTCGACATCGTGGTCTTCGGACGCAGGGGAGGGATCGAGATGGCCGAGTACGCGGCGAGCCACCCCCTGCCCGCGGTCCCCGAAGACGTCCACCGCTCCGTCGAGGAGTGGATCGCCTCGCTCATGGACGGCGACCCGGGAGCGCCCCTCGCGGACATCCGGGCGACGCTCCAGGACGAGATGATGGACAAGGCGTCGGTCGTGCGCAGCGAGGAGTCCCTCGACTCCGTGCTCTCGACGATCGACGGGCTCCGCAAGCGCTACGCCGACGCGCGCGTGCGCGACCGCAGCAAGGTCTACAACACCGAGCTGGTGGAGCACCTCGAGCTCGGCTTCCTGCTCGACATGGCGGATGCGCTCGTCCTATCGGCGCGGGCGCGGACCGAGAGCCGCGGCGGTCACTACCGAGAGGACCATCAGATGCGGGAGGACGACCACTGGCTCAAACACACGTTCATCACGAAGACGCCCGAAGGGGAGGTCCAGCTCTCCTACAAGGACGTTACGATGGGACGCTACGTGCCCGTGGAGCGCAAGTACTGATGGATGTGCGGCTGCGCATACTGCGCTTCGATCCCGAGAAGGACGACGCGCCCCATTTCGAGGACTACACCGTCCAGGGAGAGGCCATGGACCGGCTCCTCGACTGCCTCCACGAGGTCAAGTGGCGTCACGACTCGTCGCTCGCCCTCCGTCGCTCGTGCGGGCACGGCATCTGCGGCTCGGACGCGATGGTCGTCAACGGCGTCAACCGGCTCGCCTGCAAGGAGCTCGTCAAGGACCTCGAGCAGCCCATCACGGTCGAGCCGATCCGCGGCCTGCCCGTCATCAAGGACCTCGTCGTCGACATGGAGCCGTTCTTCGCCGGCTATCGGGCCGTCAAGCCATGGCTCATCACGAGCCCCGACGACCACGAGCCGGCCCGAGAGCGCATCCAGTCTCCGGAGGATCGCGAGCGCTTCGACGACACGACCAAGTGCATCCTGTGCGCCGCTTGCACCACGTCCTGTCCCATCTTCTGGGCCGACCCGGGCTACGTCGGGCCCGCGGCGATCGTCAACGCCCACCGGTTCATCTTCGATTCCCGCGACGATGGCTCGGCGGAGCGGCTGCGTATGCTCGCCGAGCGCAGCGGGGTCTTCAAGTGCCGCACGGCCTTCAACTGCACCGACGCCTGCCCTCGCGGCATCAAGGTGACGAAGGCGATCCAGGAGGTGAAGCAGGCGGCCCTGTTCCGCTCCCTCTAGGGAGAGGGTTCCGCCGGGCTCCCGCGGCGTGCGTCCGCCGTAGGCTGTGAGGAGCGGCGACACTTGGGGTGTGATGGATCACAAGCCCTCTGAAACGATGACGGGGCGCCACCACGACCGCGCCACGGTGCGCACGACGCCCGACGAGCCGGTGACCGGCGAGCTGGACCGGGTGCGTCTCCGCTTCCGCCATCCCGACTTCGAGCGGGCCTTCCGCGAGCACTTCGGCAGGCACAATGTGACAAACGTCCGCGTCGGTCACGCTCTCGCCATCGTCATGTGGGTCCTCTGGGGCGCGGTCGTGCGGGAGTACCTCAACGACGCCGATCGCAGCATCGACCTCCTCATCCGCTACGGGCTCATGATCCCGCTCACGTCCGCCGGCTTCGCGCTCACGTTCTGGGGCCGCTATCCGCGCATCTGGCAGTGGCCGGTGATGGGTCTGCTGCTGTTCACCGGTCTGACGTGGATCGGCTACATCGCCGAGCTCCGGAGCATGCCTGCGGACTACGGCTACGTCGGCCTCATCCTGATCCAGACGTTCGCCTTCAGCATCCTCCGGCTGCCGTTCGCGCTCGTCGCGCTGTTCGACCTGCTGACGACCCCGCTCTACTTCGGTCTCGCCCTCTGGACCGGTCAGCTCCAGGGCATCCGCACACTGCTCGCTGTCTTCTATCTCGCGTCCTTCCTGTTGCTGGGCTTGATCGCGGCCTATGTCCTCGAGTGGAAGATCCGAAGGCTCTTCATGCGGGAGCGGCAGCTCGCGTCCGAGCGGCAGCGCTCGGACTCGCTGCTGGAGAACATCCTCCCCGTCGATGTGATCGAGCGGCTGAAGGCTCGTCACGCCTCGGGACAGGACGGACACCTGGCCGAGACCTTCGGCGACGTGACGGTCCTGTTCGCCGATGCGGTCGGGTTCACGGTCCAGGCCGCGAAGACGAGCGCGGACGAGCTCGTGGACGCGCTCGACGACTTCTTCTGGCATTGCGACGCCCTGACCGATCGGTACGGTCTCGAGAAGATCAAGACCGTCGGCGATGCGTACATGGCCGTCGCGGGAGTGCCGCGGCCGCGACCCGACCATGCCGCGGCGGCGGCGGGGATGGCGCTCGCGATCGTGGACGAGCTGCGCGACGCGCGCTGGCCGTCGGGGGACCCGTTCGTGGTGCGCGTCGGGATCGCGTCCGGGCCCGCGGTTGCCGGGGTCATCGGCCAGCGCAAGTTCGCCTACGACCTGTGGGGCGACACGGTCAACCTCGCCAGCCGCCTCGAGTCCCACGGGTCACCGGGCCGGATCCTCGCGTCGGAGAGCGTCGTCGCCCACCTCGAGGGCGCGTTCGAGTTCGGGCCCCCCGAGTGGGTCGACCTCAAGGGCAAGGGACCGACGCCCGCACGGTTCCTCCTCGGCCCCCGGCGCACGGCCGGCGACGGCTCGAAAGCCGCGGCCGCGGGCGTCTCGCCCTGCGGGGGCGCGTCGGACCGCGACCCGGCGCCGGACGCGAGCCAAGCGCCCACCCCCTGACGGAGGCCTCCCGGGCGGGCTTGCCTCGCTCCGGCGCCCGTAACCTTGATCCCATGAGGGCTCCATGAGGCTTGTGCGCAAGGGCCTCGTCCTCGTCGTGGCGATCGCCCTCGCCTACCCCGCCTGGCTCGCGTTCCGCATCTGGGAGCAGTCCCACCACGACGAGAACCGCGCCGCAGACGCCATCGTCGTCCTCGGGGCGGCGCAGTACGACGGGAAGCCCTCGCCCGTGTTCAAGGCGCGCCTCGACCACGGCGCGTACCTCTTCCGCGAGGGCTTCTCGGACACGGTGATCGTCACCGGAGGAAAGCAGGAGGGCGATCGCTTCACGGAGGCCGAGGCGGGGGCGGGCTACCTCGTCGGTGAGGGCCTGCCCCGCGGCAGCATCCTGCAGGAGGGGCGGGGCCGGACCACGCTGGAGAGCCTCCGGCGCGTGCGGCGTCTCGCCCGTCTCAACGGCGTGCGCTCCCTGCTGCTGGTGTCCGACCCGCTGCACTCCGAGCGCATAAAGCGCATCGCACACGACCTGGGATTCCGGGAGGCCTACACGAGTCCGGCCTCGTACGTCGATCTGCACCGGAGCCGCTCCACGAAGGCGCGGGAGCTCCTCCACGAGGTGGGGTCGCTGTTGGCCTACGAGCTCTTCGAGGCGGGCTGACCCTAGAGGCGGAAGCGGAGCTCGCCGGCGACCTCGAAGCTCGCCGGGGTCGTGAGCCCGAGCAGCTCGCCGTCGACGTTGAACTCCACCGGCGGGTCGGCGTCGATCACGACGCGCGCGGCACGCGTCGAGGACACCGAGGGCATCCCGACGTGGTTGCCCGACCGGACCCGCAGCGCGAGCTGCAGAGCGGTCGCGTTGTCGGGCGCGCCCAG
>DATADD010000149.1:0-34967 GCA_036258675.1 Actinomycetota bacterium
GTTCGCGCGCGCGCGGCGCGGATCGTCTCCCCCGCGCGCGCTGAGGTTGAGCGAGTCGAAGGGAGCCGGGCTGACGCCGCCTCGTCGATCGGCGAAGGCGACGAGGAGCCCGCCGGCGCGCGCGGCGCGGTCGTGGATCAACCACACCGCGCCGCGCCGGCCGCGCGTCAGGCGAGGCGGCTCGCGCACGCGGTCGCTGGCGCGCCCGCCGGCCGGCGCGCTACTCGTTGCGGAGGAAGGAGGGGATGTCGAGGTCGTCCGCGGCGTCGAACACGAGCCTCTCGGATTCCTCCTCCTGTGAACGCGGCGGCTCCGGCGCGCGGTCGGAGAAGATCTCCTCGTCGGGCCGCACGAGATCCTCCGCCTCTCGCTGGCCCCAGCGGTCGAAGCCGGCGGCGATGACGGTGACCCGAACCTCGTCGCCGAGGGTGTCGTCCACGACGGTGCCGAAGATGATGTTGGCGTCGGGGTGGGCCGCCTTCGTGATGACGTTGGCGGCCTCGTTGACCTCGAAGAGACCGAGATCCGAGCCCCCCGCGATGTTGATCAGCACCGCGCGCGCGCCGTCGATAGACGCCTCGAGCAACGGCGACGAGATGGCGGCGCGCGCCGCCTCGGCCGCCCGGCCTTCTCCGCGCGCTTGACCGATGCCCATGAGGGATGAGCCCGCATCGGTCATGACCGTCTTCACGTCGGCGAAGTCGAGGTTGATGAGCCCGGGCGTCGTGATGAGCTCGGTGATCCCCTGCACGCCCTGGAGCAGGACCTCGTCGGCCATGCGGAACGCCTCGAGCATCGATGTCGTCTGGTCGCCGACGTCGAGGAGCCGGTCGTTGGGGATGACGATGAGTGTGTCGACCTTCTCCTTGAGGCGAGCGATGCCGTCCTCCGCGCGCGCGGCGCGCTGGCGCCCCTCGAACCCGAACGGGCGCGTCACGACCCCGATCGTGAGCGCGTCCAGCGACTTGGCTATCTCGGCCACGATCGGCGCGCCGCCCGTGCCGGTGCCGCCCCCCTTCCCCGCGGTGATGAACACCATGTCGGCGCCCTTGAGGACCTCCTCGATGTCGGCCCGGTGCTCCTCGGCCGCGAGCCGGCCGACCTCGGGGTCGGCTCCCGCCCCGAGCCCCCGCGTGAGATCGCGTCCGATGTCGAGCTTGACGTCGGCGTCGGACATCAGCAGCGTCTGGGCGTCGGTGTTGATCGCGACGAACTCGACCCCGCCGAGGCCGACCTCGATCATGCGGTTGACCGCGTTGACCCCGCCCCCACCGATGCCGATCACCTTTATCACCGCGAGGTAGTTCTGCGGCCGTGCGGCCATTGCGCCCCCTCTCCTCTCCTCCGAAACTCTCGAGACAAGCTCGAGTGTTCTCCCCAGAGGACGTTCCCAGCCCAGTGAAAGCGCAGGTGGCAAGTAACCTTCAACCATAGGATTAGGTTATGTCAACCTGCACGAACGGTTGAGGAATATAGTGCTGCACCGCGCGGGCGTCAAGGCGCCCCCGGCTCACCCCTCGGCCGGAGCCGCGCTCGATACCGCCGGTGTCTCGGGGACGCGGACGTCGACGTAGCGAGCCCTCTCGCCCCTTCGCTCGAGGCGCGCCAGGACCGCGCGCAGGACCGCGAGCTTGGGCCGGAGCCGCTCCGCGGCGCCCAGGCGCACGAGGGTCCCGGACCGCAGAGCGAGGCTGACCCGCTCGGGGGATGGAGCGAACAGCGCCCTCACCCGCGCGCCGATATCGCCGGACAGCCGGCGCAGAACCCGGAGGCCCGCGGCCGCAGCGTCGCCGCGCACGAGCTCCCCCGGGCGCGCACCGACGACCTCGACTCCTCCGAGGAGCGGCAGGCGAGGCGCCGCCACGCCCTCGCTCAGGACGCGCCCGCGCGCGTCCACGGTCCAGCGGGCCCCCTCTGCCGCGAGGACGGCCGCGGGGCGGCGCTCCACCACCTCGACCCGGACGGTGCCGGGCAGGCGACGCACCACCGCCGCGCTCTTGACCCACGGCAGCCGCTCCACGCGGCGCTCCACGTCCGTCGTGGACAGCAGCAGGAGGTTGTCCCCCACGAGCGCGGTCGCGTCCTGCACCTGTGCGCGCGAGATGTGCCGGCCGCCGGACACCTGGATCCCGCGCACGGCGAGAAGGGGGGACCAGAACGCGACCCACGCGACCGCGGCGAGCGCCGCGCCGCTCGCTCCCCACAGAGCCATGCGCCGACGGCGCGCCCGCTGCACCGCCCGCCGCCTGCGACTGAGGCGCGGGTCGGTGGGGACGCGCCCGTCGGCGTCGGGCGGCGCGCTCACCGGCCGGACGGCTCCAGGGGGCGGCCGCTGCGCGCGAACGCCCCGGCGAAGCGGATCTCGGGCTCGAGCTCCACGCCGAACAGCGATCGCACCCGCTCGGCCACCCCCTCGACGAGGTCGAACACGTCCTGGGCGGCGGCTCCGGGGTCCGCGATGAAGAAGTTGGCGTGCAGGTCCGCGACGCAGGCGCCGCCGACGCGCCAACCCTTCAGCCCCGCCGCCTCCACGAGCCGCCCGGCGGCGTCGCCGGGCGGGTTCCTGAAGACGCTCCCGGCGTTCTGGAGCGCTCCCGGCTGGGTCGCGGCGCGATGCCGACGGTACTCGTCCATGCGCGCCCTGATCGCCGACCCGTCGTCGGCGCGCAGCGCGAAGGTCGCGTCGAGGACGACGTCATGGCTCGCGAGGTTCGATCGCCGGTAGCCGAGATCGAGGTCCCCGGCCGCGCGCTCCGCGATCGCGGCGCGCGCGAGATCGGCGACGCGCGCCCCACACAGGGTGTCCGCGACCGCGCCGCCGTGGGCGCCGGCGTTCATGCGGACCGCGCCTCCGACCGACCCCGGGATCGCGACGAGGAACTCGAGCCCGGAGAGCCCCCGGCGCGCGGCCCAGTTGGCGAGGGTGGGCAGCGGCGTGCCGGCGCCCGCGCGCAGTCCGCCGGGCGCGTCCGCGACCTCGAGGGGCTCGATCCACGCGAACGCGGGACCGAGGCGGAGCGCGATCCCCGGCCACCCCCCGTCCGACACGACCACGTTCGAGCCCCGCCCCAGGACGAGGAGGGGGACGCCGGGCGCGTCCCGCAGGGCGTCGGCGAGCGCGTCGACGTCGGCGGGGTCGGCCGGTTCGACGTAGAGCCGAGCGGGGCCGCCGAGACGGTACGTCGTCAGCCCGGCGAGCGGTCGCTCTGCCTCGACGCGGCCCCGCAGCCGGGCCCGCAGCGACCGCTCGAGCGCCCCCAGGCTCATGCCGGCGATGGCTCCAGCCGGGCGAGCACCTCGTCGCCGACCGCGCTGATGTCGCCCGCGCCCATCGTGAGCAGGAGGTCTCCCGGGCGCACGGTCTGCACGAGGTAGGCGACGAGCTCGGCGCGGTGCGGAAGGTAGGCGAGCCGCCGTCCCGGCAGACAGTGGGCGACCGCGTCGGCGACGAGCTTGCCGGTGACGCCCGGGACGGGCTGCTCCCCGGCCCCGTAGACGTCGGTGAGGACCACGACGTCGGCGGGGGCGAACGAGGGACCGAAGTCGCCGCCGAGGGCGGCGGTGCGCGAGTAGCGGTGCGGTTGGAAGACGGCCACGACGCGCTCCCACGGGCCCGGCCGCGCCGCCTCGAGCGACGCGCGCACCTCCGTGGGATGGTGCGCGTACTCGTCGATCACGGTCACGCCGCGCGCCCGGCCGCGCGTGTGCCAGCGCCGCTCGACCCCGCGGTACTCCCGCAGACCGCGCGCGATGGCGTCGAGCTCGATCCCCGCGGCGCGGCTCGCGGCCGCGGCGGCGAGCGCGTTGGCGACGTTGTGCCGCCCGGGGACCCGCAGGGCCACCTCGGCCGCCGCACCGTCGGCGCGCACCACGAACGACGTGCCGTGCTCCGACCTCTCCACCCCCGCGGCCTCGACGTCGCCGCCGTCGCCGTAGGTCAAGACCCGGGCCCCGGACTCCGCCGCCAGACCGCGCTCGCCCACCGGGAGGACCGCGGCTCCGTCGGGGTCGATGCGTCGCACCCAGCGCGCGAACGCATCCCTTATCGCGCCCAGCGAGGGCCAGAAGTCGAGATGGTCGGCCTCGACGTTGGTGACCACAGCGATGTGGGGCCGCAGGCGAAGGAAGGAGCCATCGCTCTCGTCGGACTCCGCGACCGCGAACCGGCCGCCACCGTGGCGCGCGTTGGTGCCCGCGTCGTTGAGCTCGCCTCCGACGAGGTAGGTGGGATCGCTTCCCGAGTGACGCAGGACCGAGACGATCATGCTCGTCGTCGTGGTCTTTCCGTGCGTGCCCGCGACCACTATCGACCTCGTCCCATCGAGGACGCGCGCGAGCGCCTCGCCGCGCGGGACGACGGGGGTGCCGAGAGCGCGCGCGCGCCGGACCTCCGGGTTGGTCCCTGGGATCGCCGAGGACACGACCACGGCCGTGCATCCGTCCACGAGGGCCCCGTCGTGGCCGATGTGGATCGACGCCCCCATGGCCTCGAGGCGAGCGGCCGCGTTCGAGCGCTTGATGTCGGATCCGGACACCTCGACGCCCCGCTCCAGCAGGACCTTGGCGATCGCCGACATCCCCGCGCCCCCGACCCCGACGAAGTGGACGCGATCCCCCAGCCCACCGCTCACGCGGCGGCCTCCCGGACGACGCGGGCCAGGCGCGCGGCCGCGTCGGGATGCCCGCACGCACGCGCCGCGGCGCGCATCGCGTCGAGCCGCGTCTCGTCTCCGAGGAGGCGGTCGGCGGCGCGCCCGATCTCCTCTCCGTCGGCGCGCTCGTCCTCGATCACGATGGCGGCCCCGGCGGCCTCGAGAGCGCGCCCGTGGCGCTCCTGCTGGCGGTCCCGGTGGTGCGGGTAGGGGACCACGATCGACGGGAGCCCGACTGCGGTCAGCTCGGCGATCGTCGTGGCGCCTCCCCGGCAGACCGCGAGGTCGGCCGCCGCCAGAGCCTCGATCATGCGCTCGACGTAGGGCACGGAGCGCACGAGCAACCCCGCGCCGTCCGCCCCGGCGGGGAGCGGGTCGTAGGCCGGCCCCGTGACGTGCAGCAGCTGGCGGTCGCGCCGGTCGCCCCACGCCCGCGCCACTCCGGCGGCCGCGTCGTTGACCCGCCGCGCTCCCTGGCTGCCGCCGAACACCAGCAGCGTCCGGCGCGCGGGATCGAGGCCGAAGCGGCGCTGCCCCCGGCGCCTCTGCTCGGAGAGGTCCGCGCGCGCGATGTCGGCCGACACGGGGTTGCCGACGAAGACTCCCCTGCCGCCCGTCTGCGCCAACGTCTCGCGCCACGACACCGCTATGCGCGCCGCGAGCGGCGCGCTGACGCGATTCGCGAGCCCGAGGACGATGTTCTGCTCGTGCACCACCACCGGCGTGCGCAGCGAACGCGCCGCGAGGCACACGGGCAGGCTCACGTAGCCGCCCATGCCGACGACGACGTTGGGACCGGCGCGCCGCAACAGGCGCCGCGCCGCGACCACCGATCTCGCCGCCACGTACGCCGTGAGCGGAAGCGCATGCGGGCGGGCACGGTCGAACCCGCGCACGTCGATGAGCTCGAGGCGGCGTCCGGCGGCGGGCACGAGGCGGGCCTCGACGCCGCGCGCGGTCCCGACGAAGGTCACCTCGTCCCCCGCGAGGGCCTCTGCGAGGGCGAGCGCGGGGTTGACGTGGCCGGCCGTCCCGCCCCCTGCGACCACCGCCTTCATCGCCCCCGCGCGGCCGCGCCGCGCTGCGCGCGCGGGACCCGGCGCCGCTGCCCCGAGGACGCGCGCGCCTGGGAGGCGACGTTCGTCAGGATGCCGATCCCCGCAAGCGTCATCACGAGCGACGTGCCCCCGAAGGACACGAGCGGGAGCGGCACCCCGGTGATCGGCAGCGCGGCGGCGACCGCGCCCACGTTGACGAGCGCCTGCACGGAGATCCAGATCGTCACCCCCGCCGCAAGCAGCATCCCGAAGCGGTCCGGGGCGCGGCGCGCCGTCTGGATCCCGAGGTACGCGAGGAAGCAGAACGCCCCCAGCACCGCGGCCGTGCCGAGGAAGCCGACCTCCTCGCCGAGGATGGCGAAGATGAAGTCGGTGTGGGCGTTGGGGATGTAGAGGTACTTCTGGCGGCTGGCCCCGAGCCCCACCCCGAGCCACCCGCCCGAACCAAGGGCGAGCAGCGACTGGATCGTCTGGTAGCCGGTGTCGAGCGGATCCTTCCACGGGTCGAGGAAGGCGAGGATGCGCGCGCGCCGGTAGTCCTCCGCGAACGCCGCGAACGCGGCCGCGGCGGTGCCCGCGATGGTCATCGCCCCGACGTATCGCAGCCGGGCTCCGGCCACGAACAGCATCCCGAGGCCGATCGCGCCGAGGATCAACGCGGTCCCGAGGTCGGGCTGCAGGATCACGAGCGCACCCAGAAGCGCGAGGACGGGCAGAAGCGGGATCGCGGCGTGTCCCGGGACGTGCAGCGACTGCTCCCTCTTGCGCGCGAAGACGTCGGCGGCGAACACCACGAGCGCGCGCTTGGCGATCTCGGAGGGCTGGAAGCTCAACGGCCCCAGTCCGATCCAGCGCGCGCTTCCCCCCACGACGACGCCGACGCCGGGGACGAGAACCGCGCACAGCAGTCCGACCGCGATCGTCAGCGCGGGATAGCCGGATCCCCTCAGCTTGCGGTAGTCGACCCGCGCGAGCACGACGTAGGAGAGGATCCCGACGACGGCCCACGCGAGCTGCTTCTGGAAGAACGTGAACGACGAGCCGTAGTTGGCGAACGAGGACACCGAGCTCGCCGACAGGATCATCATCAGCCCGAGGAGCACCAGGGCGCCGGCGGTGAGCCCGATGAGCACCGTCGCGCGACCCAGTCCCCACCGGGACGCCCGCGCGCTCCTGGGGGCCGCACCCCGCCCGGATACAACGGCTCCGCTATGCGTGACCATGCCCCGTCCCGTCGTCGTCGTCCAACGCCGCACGCACCGCGCGCTCGAAGTCGTCACCGCGCGCGGCATAGCCCTCGTACATGTCAAGGCTCGCACAGGCGGGCGAGAGCAAGACGGATCCTCCGCGCACCGCGTGCTCGCGCGCGACGTCGACCGCTTGTTCCATGGTTGCAACCACCGCGACGGGCACGAGCCCGTCGAACACCTCCGCCACGGTGTCGGCGGACTCACCGAGGGCGACCACGGCCGACACGGGAGGCACGGCGCCGCTGAGTGCTCCCAGGTCGACGCCCTTGGCTCGCCCTCCCGCGATGAGCACGACATCGCGCAGGCTCCGGACCGCGGCCAGAGTGGCGTGGGGATTGGTCGCTTTCGAGTCGTCGATGTAGGTCACGCCGTCGCGCTCGGCAACGATGCGCATGCGGTGGGGCAGCGGGCGGAACGCCCTCACGGCGCGCCGCACGGAGCCCGTGTCGACGCCGTAGGCGAGCGCCGCCCCGGCGGCGGCGAGGACGTCGTCGACCCCGCCGGCCCCGGGCAGGGGCACCTCGGCCACCGGCATCACCTCGGCCGCGCGCCACCGGATGACGCCGTCGCTCACCCCGATGCCCTCTCGCAGAGCGCGCGCGGCGGAGAACGGAACCGGCCGCGACGTCGCCTCGTCCGCGATCGCACGCGCGTGCGCGTCGGCGTCGTTGTAGACGACGAAGTCGTCGGCGCGTTGGTTCGCCACGATGCGCGCCTTGGCGCGCACGTAGCTCTCGAAGCTCCCGTGCCAGTCCGTGTGGTCCTCGGCGACGTTGAGCACGACCGCGACGCGCGGCCGGAACGCGCGCGTCGCCTCGAGCTGGAAGCTGGAGACCTCGACCGCGAGCGCGCCGCCCTCCGGGATCGCGCCCACGGCCTCGACCAAGGGGACCCCGATGTTGCCGGCGGCGGCGGTCGGGATGCCTTCCTCCGCCAGGATCGCGGCGAGCAGCGACGTCGTGGTCGTCTTGCCGTTCGTGCCCGTGACCGCGAGAAGGTCACAGCGCGCGAGCCCTGCGGCGAGCTCCACCTCTCCGACCTCCTCGAGCCCGAGCTGCGAGATCGCCCTCCTCACGGGCGCGTGAGGAGGGATCCCCGGGCTCAGCACGGCGACCTCCGCGTCCCACGCGCGCGGGTCGTGGCCCCCCAGCTCGACCTGCGCTCCGCGCGCACACAGCTCGTCGGCGCGCCGCAGCAGCTCGTCGCTGCATCGGGACTCCGTCACGCACACGCGCGCGCCGAGATCGAGCAGCGCGCGCGCGGCTGCGAGCCCGCTCGCGCCGAGTCCGACGACCAGGACGCGCCGCCCGGCCCAGGACGTCATTGCAACCCCTTGGACAGGAAGTCCGCGTAGAAGAGGCCGAGCCCGAACGCGACGGAGAGGCCCGACAGGACCCAGAAGCGCACGATGACGGTGAACTCGGGCCACCCGGCGAGCTCGAAGTGGTGGTGGATAGGGGCCATGAGCAGGATCCGCCGGCCGGTCCGCTTGAAGAAGGCCACCTGTGCGATGACCGACAGGGTCTCGACGACGAAGAGGCCGCCCATCAGCAGCAGGAGCAGCTGTGTGTTCAGAAGGATGGCGAGGACCGCGGCCGCCCCTCCCAGCATCAGCGAGCCCGTGTCGCCCATGAAGATCTTCGCCGGAGCGGTGTTCCACCACAGGAAGCCGGCGCACGCGCCGAAGAGGGCCGCGGACAGGATCGCGAGCTCGAAGGGATCGGACCCCGTCTTGGCGATGTCGTAGAACTGGGGATGGCGGAACTGCCAGAACGCGATCACGACGAACGCCGCGAGCACCTGCGATGACGCTCCCACCGCGAGCCCGTCGAGCCCGTCGGTGAGGTTCACGCCGTTGGACGAGGCCGCGATCATGACGAACACCCAGACGTAGAAGGCGACGCCGAGGTTGAGCGCGGTCGAGCGGAAGATCGAGACGTCGGTCCCCACGCCCACGACGTGGACCGCGAGGACGCCGAAGACCGCGGCCACCAGCAGCTGCCCGATGAACTTGGCTCGCTTCTGCAGACCGAGCGAGCGCGCCTTGCGGATCTTGATGTAGTCGTCGATGAAGCCGAGCGCCGCGAGCGCGACGATCGTGCCCATCGCGAGGACCCCGCTGTCGCGCAGCGAATAGATCCCCTGGCGCCCGATGTGGCCGAGCAGGTAGCCCGCGATCGCGCCGGCGAGGATGACGAGCCCTCCCATCGTCGGCGTCCCCCGCTTCTCGTAGTGGGCCTTCGGCCCCTCCTCCCGGATCAGCTGCCCCCACCCCACGGTGCGCAGCCGCCTGATCGCGACCGGCGTGCCCAGCAGCGTGACGACGAGCCCGACCACGCCTGCGATGAGGACGTTGATCACCCCGCGACCCTCCGCCCCGCCGCGTCGAGTGCGGCGGCCGCGACCTCCCGGTCGTCGAACGCGATGGTCCTCCCGGCGATCTCCTGGCCGGTCTCGTGGCCCCTGCCGGCGATGAGCACGACATCGCCGGGGCGGGCCCGGGCGACGGTCCGCTGGATCGCCTCCCGCCGGTCGACGAGCACGAGGTCGGCGCCGTCGGGTCGGTGCCGGAGCACGCCCGCGAGGACCTCCTCGATGATGGCCTCGGGCGCCTCGCTGCGGGGGTTGTCCGAGGTGACGACGACGACGTCGGCGAGGCGGGCGGCGGCCGCGCCCATGAGCGGCCGCTTCGTCCGATCGCGGTCGCCGCCGCAGCCGAACACGCACAGCAGGCGGCCCCCGCGCGCCGTCGCCATGCGCCGCGCCTCCCGCAGGACGTTGTCGAGGGAGTCGGGCGTGTGGGCGTAGTCCACGATCACCGAGAAGGGCTGGCCCCGGTCGACGGCCTCGAACCTCCCGGGGACCGACGAGAGCCCCTCGATCCCGCTCGCGATCGCGTCGGGGCCGACCCCGATCCCGAGCGCGCACGCGCACGCAGTGAGGCAGTTCGCCACGTTGAAGCCGCCGACGAGGCGGGTCGAGAGCTCGAGGTCGCCGACGGGGGTCCGCGCGACGATCCTCGTCCGCGAGGGAGCGGAGACCACTTCGAGCGCGCGCACCGACGCCTCCGGCGCCGCCCCGAAGCCGATCACGGGGACCGCCACCTCGGCCGCGAGCCGGCGCCCGTACGGGTCGTCGAGGTTGACGGCCGCCACGCCCGTCCGCTCGGGCACGAACAGCGAGCGCTTGGCCGCGAAGTAGGCCTCCATGTCGCGGTGGAAGTCGAGGTGGTCCTGGGACAGGTTCGTGAAGGCCGCGCACGCGAACCGGACGCCCTCGACGCGCCCGAGCGCGAGCGCGTGCGACGTCACCTCGAGCGCAGCCGCGCTCACTCCGCGGTGCACCATCTCGGCGAAGAGCGCGTGGAGGTCGAGCGACTCCGGCGTCGTCCTCACGCCGGGGCGCCGCTCCCCCGCCACGACCGTCTCGACCGTGCCGATGAGCCCGGCCGAGTGCCCCGCGGCGGCGAGGATCGACCGCACGAGATAGGCCGTCGTCGTCTTGCCGTTGGTCCCCGTGACCCCGACGAGAAGGAGTCGGTCCGCGGGGCGGCCGAAGAAGGCGGCCCCGATGCGCGCCATCGCCCGGCGCACGTCGGAGACGACGATCTCGGGCACGCCCGCGTGGACGGGTCTCTGGGTGCACAGCGCGACCGCTCCGGCGGCCACGGCCTCGGCCGCGAACTCGTGGCCGTCGTGCCTCGCCCCGGGGACGCAGAAGAAGAGGTCCCCCGGCTGCACGCCCCTGGAGTCGTAGGAGACGCCCGCCACGAGCGCGTCCCCGTCCGGACGCACGGCCACCAGCTCCCCGGCCGCCGCGGCGAGCGCGCCGAGCGCCGAGCCTCCCTCTCCTCCCATCCTCGCGATGCTAGTGGCGCCTCAGTCGTGGGCGTCGAAGCCGGCGAGAGGGTCCTGCTCGAGCGCGGCCGCCAGCTCGGAGGCGTTCCCGCTCGGCGGCACCCCCAGACGGCGCAGGGCGAACTCCATGATCGTGCGGAACGTCGGCGCCGCGGTCTCTCCTCCCCAGATCGGCTCCGGGTCGTCCAGGACGACGAGCACCGCGACCTCGGGCCGGGTCGCGGGGGCGTAGCCGGCGAACGAGGCGACGTAGGAGTCGCCGTAGCCGCCCCCGGGCAGCGGCTTCTGGGCCGTGCCGGTCTTGCCGGCGACGCGGTAGCCCGGGATCCGGGCCGCGAGCCCAGTGCCTCGCCGCACCACCCGCACGAGCATGTCGGTCACCTGGGCCGCGGTCCGCTGCGAGACGACGCGGCGGCGCGCCGGAGGCGAGGGCGACACGGCCCTTCCCTCCTCGTCGGCGGTCCCGAGCACGAGCCGGGGCTCGACCCAGCGGCCCCCGTTCGCGATCGCCGAGTAGGCGGCCGCGAGCTGCATGGGGGTAACGGCGATCCCCTGCCCGATGGGCACCGTCGCGATCGTCGAGCCGGACCACTGCGCGAGGTCGAGCACGATCCCGCTCTCCTCTCCGGGGAAACCGAGGCCGGTCTCGGAGCCGAACCCGAAGCGGCGCACGTACTCGTCGAGACGGCGCGGCCCGAGCCGGAGCCCCACCTTGATCGTCCCGACGTTGGAGGACTGCTCGATGATCTCGGCGACCGACATGACCTCGGTGGCGTGGAAATGCGAGTCGTGGAAGACGCGATCCGCATAGGGCATCTGATAGGGCACCGTGAACCTCGTGCCGGGATCGACCACGCCTTCGTCGAGCGCCGCCGCGACCGTCACGATCTTGTAGGCGGATCCCGGCTCGTACACGTCGGTGAGCGCGCGGTTGCGCATCTGCGGGAGCGACGCCTGTGACGCATGGTTGGGATCGAAACGGGGGACGTTCGCCATCGCGAGCACCTCGCCCGTGCGCGGCCGCATCACGATCGCGGACGCGGATTCCGCCCGGTAGGCGCGCGCGGCCCTGACGAGCGTCGACTCCGTGAAGTACTGGAGCTCCTTGTCGAGGGTGAGGAAGAGGTCCCGGCCGGGGCGTGGCGCCTCGTAGCTCGACTCCGCCTGAGGCAGCGGCCGGCCCGCGGGGTCCTCCTCCATCGTCATGCGGCCCGGCCTCCCCCGCAGGACCTCGTCGTAGGCGAGCTCGACGCCGGCGGTGCCGTTGCCGTCGATGTCGGCCGTGCCGATCACGTGACCGCCGATCGCGCCGTTCGGGTAGAACCGCTTCGCCTCGTCCCTCGTGTAGACGCCGGGGATGCCGAGGGCCTCGACCGCGTCCGCAACGCGCGGCTCTATCTGGCGAGCGATGTACACGAAGCGGCTGCCCGGCTCCTGTCCTGCCAGCAGCGACTCGAGCGCGCGCGCGGGCTCCCCCAGCACGGGCGCGAGCCGCCGCGCCCCGGCGGCCGGGTCCCGCACCAGGCCCGGGTCCGCGTACACGGTCTCGAGGTCGATCGACACCGCGAGCGAGCGACCGGTGCGGTCGAGGATCGCGCCGCGGCGCGCGGGGAAGGACACCACCGCCTTGCGCTGGTCGACCGCGAGGCGCGCGTAGGCCGGGCCCGAGACGGTCTGGAGCACGAAGAGGCGGATGGCCAGTGCTCCGAAGGCGAGCGCCACGACCCAGAAGAGCGCCGACAGGCGCCGGGGCGAGACCGATCCGGCCCCCCGCCCGTGCGCGCGGCGCGCCGTCACGGCGCGCCCGGGGCGGGGCTTCCCGGACCCGCGGCCTGACCCGCCCCCGGATCCACGGGGCCCGGGCGGACGACCGCCACACGCATGTCCCGCGCCCCGATGTCGGCGACTATGTATTCGAGCTCGTCTCGCCGCGGCTGCACCATCCCGAGCCGCTCCCGCGCGAAGCGCTCGATCCGCGCGGGGCTGTCGAGCTTCGTCACCCTGAGGAGGAGGTCCTGGTTCTCCTCCTGCGCGCGCGCGATCTGCCGCCGCACGCCCGCCAGCTTGAACGCCGACTGGGCCAACACGACCTGCTCGAGCAAGACCCCGAAGACCAGGGCCCCCACGAGGATCGCCGCGACCGCGCCCAGGGCGGCGAGGCGGGTTCCCGGACGCCTGCGGATCAACGAGCGCGAGCGCCGGCGGATGAGGCCGAGACGGACCGCGCCGGGTCCCGCCTCCTCCGCGCGCGCGCGCGGGTCGACCGCCGTCACGCGGCGTCCTCGAGGTCGCCTCGCTGCGGCGCGACGCGGGCCGCGGCGCGCAGGCGCGCCGAGCGGGAGCGAGGGTTCGCGGCCACCTCCGCCGGCGAGGGCCGCACGGGACGGCGCGTGAGGATCCGCACCCGAGCGCGCGCGTCGCAGCGGCATACGGGGAGGTCGGGGGGGCAGACGCATCCGCGCGCCTCGCTCGCGAACGCGTTCTTCACGATGCGGTCCTCGAGCGAGTGATAGGAGATGACGACGACGCGTCCCCCCGGTTCGAGGACGTCGATCGCGGCCTCGAGCCCCCGCTCGAGCGCGCGCAGCTCGCCGTTCACCTCGATGCGCAGCGCCTGGAAGGTGCGACGCGCGGGATGCGGGCCGGTCCGGCGCGCCGCGGCCGGGATCGCGGCGCGCACGATCTCGGCGAGCTCGGTGGTCGAACGGATGGGGCGCGCGCGCGCGATCGCCCGGGCGATCCTGCGGGCGAACCGCTCCTCGCCGAAGCGGCGGATCACTCGCTCGAGGTCCGCCTCCCGGTAGCGGTTCACCACCTCGTGCGCGGCGAGGGCCGCGGAGGGGTCCATCCGCATGTCGAGGGGCCCCTCGGCTCCGTACCCGAAACCGCGCCCCGGATCGTCGAGCTGGGGGGAGGAAACGCCAAGGTCGAATAGGACTCCGCGAACCTCCGCAACCCCGAGTCGTTCCAGGAGGGCCGGGAGCTCCTCGAAGCCGCCGCGGACGACGCGCGCGCGGTCCCCGTAGGGGCGGAGGCGGGCGCGCGACGCCTCCACCGCCTCGGGATCGCGATCGATGCCGACGAGAGAGACGTCGCCGGCCGCGTCGAGAAGCGCGACCGCGTGCCCGGCGCGTCCCAGCGTCGAGTCGACGACTGTGCCTCCCGTAGCCAGGGCGGGGGCGAGGAGGTCGACGACGCTCTCGACGAGGACGGGCACGTGATCCACGACAGCCCCATCTCAGCGCCCCAGCAGGCGGGTCGCGAGCGCGACCACGCCGACGACGCCGCCCACCGAGGACCCCGCGACCCCGACGACGACCAGTCCCTTCGTCACCTCGCGCATCAGAAGTCCATCGCCTGGACGAGCTCGTTCAACCGGCCCTCCCCCACGCGCGCCTGCTCCTGCTCCCAGCGGTCGGGGCTCCATATCTCCGCGTGGTCGAAGGCGCCGATCACGACGACGTCGCGGTCGATGCCCGCGTGGCGCCGCAGGTGAGCCGGCATCGTCATCCGCCCCTGGCGGTCGACCTGGTCCGTGTGCGCGCTCGCCGCTATCGACCGGATCACGGAGCGGTTGCCGGGATCGCTGCGCCTCTGCTCGAGGAGCTTGCGCTCGTAGCTCTCCCACCCCGGGCCCGACCACATGTCCACGCAGCCGTCGGGCGATCTCACGAGCACGACGTCGTCCCCCTCGAGCTGGTCGCGCAGGCGGGACGGGACGATGAGACGCCCCTTCGTGTCGATCGTGTGGCGGAACTCCCCCGTGAACGACAACCCTCTCCCCGGCCGCTGGAACCGGGAGGTCCCGCCCCGAGGCGGGGAGTGGCTCCCTACCGCGCCACAGCCCTCCCTTTCACTCCACTTCGAGGGAAACTATCGACACGGCGCGCGCAAGTCAACGTTCGGGCCTCCAATTACGGCGGTGTAATTAGCCGCGCGCGCGGCGCGGGCGATCGCTCAGGCCGAGCGAGGGGCGCGCCGTCGGGGCGCGCGCAGGTACTGCTCCCACACGGGGTCGAGGCGGTCGACCGCAACCGCGATCCACACGCTCTCGTGCGGGGGCGCCGGCGCGTGGCGCAGCCGCAGCCCCACGTCCGCAGGGCTGCGGTTCTCCTTGCGCGAGTTGCACGGCCTGCAGGCCGCGACCACGTTGTCCCAGGTATGGCCGCCGCCGCGGCTCTTCGGCACGACGTGGTCGACGTTCTCCGCGGGACGCCCGCAGTACTGACACTCGAAGTTGTCCCGCACGAGGACCGCGCGCCGCGACAACGACGCGCGCGCGCGGTACGGCACCTTCACGAAGTAGTGGAGCCGGACGACGCTCGGCGCCGCGAGCTCGAGCGCGGCGGAGCGAAACATGTGTCCGTTCGTGTGGAGCACCTCTGCCTTGCCCTTCAGGGCGAGGACGAGCGCCCGCCGGACCGGGACGACGCACAGCGGTTGGTAAGAGGCGTTGAGTACGAGCGCTCTCCCCAAGGTGGCGTCAGTATACGAGCCGGAGCCCCCCGCCCCGGGGCGCGCTCAGTCCTCCGCGCCCTCCCGCAGCCCTTCCACGTAGCGATGGAACGCGAGGTGATCGGACGTGCATTCGGTCGTCTCGCCGTCCTTGGTGAGGACCACGGTGTCGGACGGGCCCCCCGGAGCGTCGGCGTCCTCCCTTGTCTCGATCACGCTCCACCCCTGCTCGATCAGCGCGCGCAGCCGCTCGAGCTCCGGATCGTCGCCCCACCCCGCCATCGCGCCTTCCTCCTCGAGCCTCGCGCCCCGTCCTCGGCGCCGCGACCCTATATCCGGTTCCGTACTCGGCCGGCGCGAGGAACCTCAGGCTTCGTGGCAACATAGTCATCCTTCGGCCGGGGTTGCCGGGGGCGGGCACGCCCTCGGGTGGTGAACGCGAGGGAGCTGTCCGAGGAGGCGGCCTGCGATGAGCGACGACGTCGGTGACCTGAGCACCTTCCAAGCCGTCTTCGAGAGCATCGCGGCCAACGTCGAGCGCACCGTCCAGGGCAAGGGCGATGTCGTCAGGCTGACGCTCGTGGCGCTCGTGGCAGAGGGCCACGTCCTGCTCGAGGACGTTCCCGGAGTGGGCAAGACGATGCTGGCGAAGTCGCTCGCGCGCTCGCTCGGCTGCACCTGGAGCCGGATCCAGTTCACTCCCGACCTCCTGCCCACCGATGTCACGGGCGTCAACGTCTGGGACCGAGCGACGGGGTCGTTCGAGTTCAAGCCCGGGGCGGTCTTCGCCAACGTGTGCCTCAGCGACGAGATCAACCGGGCCTCTCCCAAGACCCAGTCCGCCCTCCTCGAGTGCATGGAGGAGCGCCAGGTGACGGTCGACGGCCACACGCACGTCCTCGACGAGCCCTTCATGGTCATCGCGACCCAGAACCCGCTCGAGCACGAGGGGACCTTCCCGCTGCCGGAGTCCCAGCTCGACCGCTTCATGATGCGGCTGTCGATGGGCTATCCGAGCCGCTCCGCCGAGCTCGAGATCCTCGACCGTCACGGAGGCCACTCGCCGCTCGACGAGCTCGATCCGGTCGCCGACGCCCCCACCGTCACAAAGCTGATCGAGATGGCGCGCGCGGTCCACGTCGCACCGACGCTGCGCCGCTACATCGTGGAGCTGACCGAGTCGACCCGCGACCACCCCGACCTCTACCTCGGAGCGAGCCCGCGCGCGTCGCTGTACCTCCTCAAGGCGGCGCGTGCCGCGGCCGCGACTACGTCGTGCCGGACGACATCCAGGACCTCGCGGTGCCCGTCCTCGGACACCGGCTCCTGCTCTCCCCCGAGGCCCAGATGAGGGGCGCCGCCGTGGAGGACGTCCTCGAGGGCCTCCTCGGCCGGGTCCCGATCCCGGCGCGCGAGCAGGCCTAGCCCGGTGCCCACGTCGCGAGGCTGGCTCGTCGCCGCGGCCGCGGCCGCGATGCTGGTGGCGGGCAGCATCTTCGGAGCGCGCCCCCTCGAGCAGCTCGGGGTCGGCCTCCTCGTCCTCGTCGGGATCGCGGTCGCCGTGGTGCGCCTCGGCCGCCACGAGCTCGTCGTCACCCGCCGGGTGTCGCCGCAGCGCGCCCGCCCGGGCCAGCGCGTGCATATCGCCCTCCACCTGGCCAACCGGGGCAGCGGCGCGGCGCCGCTCCTGCTGATCGAGGACCGCCTCCCGCGCGGCCTTCGGGGCAGCGCCCGGTTCGCGATCCGCGGCATCGAATCCGGAGGCGAGCGCGAGGCGTCGGTGACGGTGGAGGCGGCGCGCCGGGGCGCCTACGAGGTCGGGCCCATGGAGATCTCGATCGTGGACCCCTTCGCGCTCGCGCAGCTGCGCTCGGTTGCGCTCGGCAAGACCTCGTTCCTCGTGTATCCGAGGACCGAGCTGCTCGCGCTGCCGCGCGACACCGGGGACCGCCGCACGCTCACGATGTCGAGCCTCCGCCACCCCTCGGGGGCGCGCGGGGAGGACTTCTACACCCTGCGGGAGTACGTCGAGGGCGACGACCTCCGCAAGATCCACTGGCCCTCGACGGCCAAGAGGTCGCGCTACATGATCCGCCAGGAGGAGACCCCGTGGCAGACCCGGGCCACGATCCTGCTCGACGACCGCGCCGGGGTCCACGACGGCATCGGGGAGGCCGCCTCGTTCGAGCGCGCGGTGGAGGCGTCGGCCTCGCTCGTCGACCTCTATCACCGCACGGGCTACGGCTACCGGCTCGTGACCGCCCTCGCTCCGGCGATGAACAGCGGCAAGGGCTCCGACCAGTGGACCCGCTGCCTCGACCTTCTCGCCACCATCCGGGCCTCGGGCGCGGCCGCCGACGCACTCGCGGGGCGTCTCCTGGCGCTCGAGCAAGAGGCCACGGCGGAGGCCGCTCTCGTGGTCGTGACGGGTGCCCTTCGGGGACGGGATGCCGTTGCCATCAGCGCGTGCCGCCGCAGCTTCCGCGAGGTCACCGTGATCGCGTTCCCCGCCCACAGGTTCTCGGGACAGTCGACCAAGTCCCGCTGGGAGGGCGAGAGAGCCCTCATGGAGGCCGTCCGGCTGCTCGCGCGCGCGGGCGTCAGGACGCTCGCGTTGGGCCCCGACGACCCGGTCGCGCCGGGATGGGCCGGGCTCGGGCCGGGACGCGCTCAGGAGGCAGGATGGGGCCGGAGACCAGAGCTCGTCTAGCCTTCTTCGGGCTGCTCGCCGCGACGCTGCTCGCGTACACGCAGCTGTTCGAGGACGGCACCTTCATGGGTCCCTGCCTGCTCGGAGCGGTGCTGGCCACGGGCCTCGCGATCGCGGCCCGTCGCCTCGGCGTCGGGGCCCTGGCGACGTGGGCCGCGTCGGGCGCCGCGCTCCTGTGGTACCTCGCGGTCGTCTTCCAATCCGGCCGGCTCCTCTACGGCCTACCCACGGGCGCCGCCCTGAGCGGCCTCGCCGCCGACCTCGGGAGCGCCGCGGACGCGAGCCGGGTCGACTTCGCCCCGATCCCCGCGCGGCCGGGCTACGTCGCGCTCCTCGTCGCGTGCGTGTGGGTCGCGGCCGGGCTCGGAGAGCTCGCGACGTTCTCGTGGCGGCGCCCCCTGTTGGCGAGCCTGCTCCCGATCGGGCTCACCTCGCTCGTGCTCGTCGTCGGGACGGGCGGCGGGGCGACCCTGTGGGTGTCGCTGTTCCTCGTCGCTCTGCTCGCCTTCTGGGGCCTCGAGAGCTCACACCGGCTCCGCTCGTGGGGGCGGTGGGTCGCGGCGTGGGAGCAGTACAGCGACGAGCCGCAGTCGGTCACGGGGTCGGTCGCGCGCCGGATGGGAGCGTCCTGCGTGGCCGCGGCCATCGTGGCGCCGCTGTTGCTGCCCGCGCTCGACAACGGTCTTCTCTCGTGGAGGACGGGCTCGGGCTCGGGGGTCGGCGTCGGAGCGGCCGGGGCCGGGGTCAACCTGCTCGTGTCGCTCGCGCCCACGCTCGTGGAGCAGACGGACGTGGAGCTGTTCCGGGTGGAGTCCGACGGGCCCCCCACGTACTGGCGGCTGACCTCGCTGTCGGAGTTCGACGGGCGCGACTGGATGCCCTCGTCGTCGACCAACGTCACCGCGCTCGTCGACGGGGACGTCTCGAGCTACGAGCCCCCCGTGCGCCGCTATACGCGGCTGACCCAGACCTACCGCATCACCGCGCTCGCCGACGAGCTCCTTCCGGCGGCGGTGCAGCCCGAGTCGATCGCGTTCGCCGAGACCGGCGGGGGCAGCTCCGACGATGTCTCGGTGGATCCCGACACGGCGGAGCTCCGCTACGACGGAGGCGCCTTCGAGGGCCTCACCTACCGGGTCCGCTCTCACGTCCCCGACGTGCGCGCCTACCGCACGCTGCGCAACACGCCGGTGGGCGAGCGCTCCAACGCAGCCTTCACGGCCCTTCCGGGTGGCGTCTCCGACAGGGTGCGCGCCCTGCTCGCACGATGGACGCGCGACGCCCCCACCGACTTCGACAAGCTGGTCGCCATCCAGGAGGAGCTGCGCGGCTTCGAGTACGCCACCGACGTCGAGCGCGAGGACTCGACCGATTACCTCACCCAGTTCCTCACCGAGACCAAGAGGGGCTTCTGCCAGCAGTTCGCCACCGCGTTCGCGGTCCTCGCCCGCCTCCAGGGCTTCCCGACCCGGGTCTCGGTCGGGTTCCTGCCCGGCACGCCGAGCCCCGAGGACCCCGATGTCTACGTCGTGAGCGGGAACCAGGCCCACGCGTGGCCCGAGGTCTACTTCGACGACTTCGGCTGGGTCCCGTTCGAGCCGACGCCCCGGGCGGAGGCGGCCGAGCCCCTTTACACGATCCCCCGCAGCGCCACCCTGGTGAGCAACCGCAACGGGGGCGAGGGTCCGCCGAGCAACGAGACCCTGCTCGGCAACCGCTTCCGCGACCCCGGGCGCGCCCCGGACTTCGGGGGGCCGGCCCGCGGCGGCGCCGGTGCGGGGGACTCTCCCGGGGGCTTCGTCGACCTCGCGTGGGCGCGGACCTTCAACCGGCTCGTGCGCTACGTGGTGGTCGGCCTGCTCGCCCTGCTGGTCGCGATCCCCGTGCTCAAGGAGCTGCTCGTTCAGCGGCTCTACCGGCGTTCGCAGGGGGCCTCCGGCCGGGCGCGCGCCGCGTTCGCCCACTTCCAGCGCGAGGCCGCCGAGCTCGTGGAGCCGCGCCGGCGCGCCGAGTCGGCGACCGCCTACGCCGCTCGCATCGCCCGCGCGCGGCGCGCGCCCGAGCGCGCCGCGCTCGGCCTCGCGAGGATCTACGAGGCCGCGGAGTACGGGCGAGCTCCGGTGAGCGGCGGCGACGCCAAGGAGGCGGCCAGCCTCGCCCGTCAGCTCAGGGCGGCGTTGTGGTCGAGCGCGTCGTGGTGGCAGCGCGGCACGCGGCTCTTCTCGCCGCGCGGGCTGTTCTTCGGGCGCGCCGCCTAGTTGACCGCGCGCAGGCTCGTGCGGCCGCCCTCGGCGAGCTCCTTCTCGAGGGTCCCCTCGACCCGCCGGAGGGCCTCGATGAACTCGTCGCGGTCGTAGAGGTACTGCGTCACCCGCGCGTCAACGGTGCGAGCGATGTCGTCGATGGCGAGGAAGAAGGCCATCTGCCCCTCCCTGAGAGCGTCGAGCAGCTCCCCGTCCGTGCGGCAGATCTTGAAGATGCTCTTGCCGTCCGTGACGAGCTTGAGCTCCGAGAGGTGCTGATCGAGTCCCGCCTTCTTGCGCAGGAACTCGATGGCGCGGCGCACCCGCTGCAAGCTCATGCCGCCCTCGAGCAGCGACTTGATGACCCGCAGCGCCACGAGATCCCGGAACGAGTAGAGCCTTCGCACTCCCGGACGCCCGCCGGTCGATTGGACGCTTGGCTTCACGAGCGATATGCGGTCCCAATAGCGAAGCTGGTGCGACGTGCAGCCGGTGAACCTTGAGGCCTGTTCTGCGGAGAACCCCTCCATGAGTGCGCGCGAACCTCCCGCCGGTCGATGCGCAACTTCCGTTGGATAAAGACGCCCGGCCCCCGAACACTGAGCCCGTCGCCGGAACTCGTGTTGGAAGACCGCCTCCCGCGGCAAAGGGCAATCTAGCGCGACGGCTCACGGGGCGGCAAGGGGCCACGGGAATTGTGTGAGGTGCGCGAAGAAAAATCGCGGCGCGCTACTTGCGGTAGCGCTGCCGGATGCGCTCCTCCCAGCTCCGCAGCGCCGACGCGAGCCGCTGTCGTGGTCTCTGGTGCGCCTGGGGCGTGCGGCGCGACAACAGGGAGCGGAACGAGCCCGCGACCATCACCACCCCGGCGACCATCGCCCCGAAGGAGGCTACGCCGAGGGGAAGTCGCCGGGAGGCGAAGAACACGAGCAGGGCGATGAGGCCGCCGACGAACAGGACGGCGCCGAGCCGCGCCCGGGAGGCCTCGTCCCATCTCCGGCCGCGGCGCACGTCGCGCGCAAAGGTGGGGTCCTCCCTGAAGAGGTCCCTTTCGATCTCTTGCAGGATCTTCTGCTCGCGTTCCGAAAGGGGCACTGTTGTGATTCTAGCGAGCGACATGGCGAACGGATCCCGGTTCGGGCTCGCGTTTCGCGTCGCGCGCGATGTCGTCGACGAGCGACGCCGGGCGGACCGCGTCCCGACCGAAGCGGTCGCGTATCGAGTCGACCGCGGCGGAGGCCGACGCGGTGCGAGAGGGCGCGCCGAGGAGGCTCAGCTGGACCCTCGGAGGGCCCGGGACGAGCCCCGAGACCGTCACCCCCAACAGCCTTATGCGTATCTTGTCCGAATGAACCCTTTCGTAGAGATCTCGGCACACCCTGTAGACGTCCGGGGTCGCGTCGACCTCCTCGTCGAGTGTCGCCGAGCGCGTGATCGTCTTGAAGTTGGAGAAGCGCACCTTGACGGTCACGGTCCGGCCGCACTGCCCCTTGGCGCGCAGCCGGGTGGCCGTGCGGTCCGCCAGGCGCAGGAGCTCGCGCAGGATGTCGTCGCGCGCGTCGAGGTCGCGATCGAAGGTGTTCTCGCTCCCGATCGACTTGGGCGCCTCGTGAGGGGTCACGGGACGGTCGTCCACGCCCCGGGCGAGTCGGTGGAGGTGGGCCCCGAGGGCGTCTCCCACGGCCCGCTCCAGCGTCCGGCGGGACACGCGGGCGACGTCGGCGACGGTCGCGAGCCCCAGCCGTCCGAGCGACTCCGCCGTCTGGGCTCCCACCCCCCACAGCGAGCCGACCGGCAGGGGGGCGAGGAACTCCTCGACCGCGCCGGAGGGGACGACGAGGAGACCGTCCGGCTTGCCCCGTGCGGAGGCGAGCTTGGCGAGGAACTTGTTGGGCGCGACGCCGACCGTGCAGGCGAGCCCGAGCGCCCGGACGCGGTCCTTGACGCGGCGGGCGATCTCGACGGGGTCGCCGAAGAGGCGGACCGAGCCGCGCACGTCGAGGAACGCCTCGTCCAGAGAGAGCGGCTCGACCAGCGGGGTGAACGAGGTGAACACGTCTCTGATCCGCTCGGAGTAGTCCGTGTAGGCGGCGAAGTCGTTGGGCACGAAGACGCCGTGAGGACACAGACGGCGCGCCGTAACCGTGGGCATCGCCGACTCGACCCCGAAGGCGCGCGCTTCGTAGGAGGCCGACGTGACCACCCCCCGGCCGCCCTGGCCGCCCACGATGACCGGCCGCCCCGCGAGGCTCGGGTCCTTGATCACCTCGACGGAGGCGTAGAACGCGTCCATGTCGACGTGCAGGATCGGCTCCGCGGCTTCCGGGGGGGTGGCCACGCCGGGGACTCTAAGGGGGCGCAACGAACGAGCGACGAGGAGGCGCCATGGCGAGAGCGGCGATAGTGACGGGAGCGGACTCGGGGATCGGAGAGGCGACCGCGATCGCCCTCGCCCGCGCCGGCTGCGACGTGGGCATCACGTGGCACGGGGACGAGGCGGGGGCGAGGGAGGCCGCCGAGAAGGTGCGCTCCCACGGCCGGCGCGCCGAGACCCGCCGCATGAACCTCGCCGAGCTCCCGGGAGCCGCGGCCGCCGTCGACGAGCTCGCCGACGCCCTCGGCGGCGTCGACGTCTTCGTCAACAACGCGGGCACGTCCCGCATGGCGCCGTTCCTCGAGCTGACCTTCGAGGACTGGATGCACACCCTCGACGTCGACCTCAACGGCGCCTTCCTGTGCGCCCAGCGAGCGGCGCGCCGCATGGCCGAGGCAGGCGGGGGCGGCCGGATCGTCAACGTGACCTCGGTGCATGAGCACGTCCCGCTCGGAGACTCGGCTGCGTACTGCGCCGCCAAGGGAGGGCTCGGCATGCTGACCAAGGTCATGGCCCTCGAGCTCGCCCGCCACGGCATCACGGTGAACTCGGTTGCGCCCGGCGAGATCGCGACCCCCATGACGGGGGACGAGGACGTCGACCCGCGCGCGCTCGACCGCCCCGACATCCCCGCAGGCCGTCCCGGCGACGCGAACGAGATCGCGGCCGCGATCGCGTTCCTCGCCTCGGAGGAGGCCGCCTACGCCACCGGGGCGTCGTTCGTGGTCGACGGCGGGCTCCTGCTGATGGCCGCGGTCCCCAACCAGGAGCGCTAGGGGTCATCTCCCCGCGCTCCCTCCGCTCGCGTGCCACAGGCGCCCGGGCGGAGCGGAGCCCTCCCCCGCCGCGACGGGGGCGCGGGCCGCGTTCACGCGGCGCTGCTCCGAGAGGGCCCGCCCGAGGGTGAGGCCCCCGCGGCGCGCCGCGGCGACGGCGGCGAGGTCGAAGACCTCCTCGGCCACGACGGTGACCCCCACGTTGTCCGGGTCGGTCTCGTGGACGAGCGAGGCCCCGCCGCGCTTGCGCACGACACCGGACACGAGCAGGAGCCACGAATGGAACACCGTGTGGGCGCAGCGGGGTTGGACCCGCTCGAACACGGTCACGTCGATCGGCCCGGCGAGGTCGTCGAGGGTGAGGAAGATGATCCGCTGCCCGGATCGGATCGCCGGGGTCTGGGTCGAGACCTTCACGCCCGCCACCCATACCGGCGTGTCGGTGCGGGTCCGCCCGAGGGCCGTGGACGGCGTGCAACCGAGCTCGGCCGCGAGCGGCTCGTAGAGGTCCATGAGGTGGCGCCGGAAGTCGATCCCGGCGACGGCGAGCTCCGCCTCCGTCTCCTCGACCGGGGTGTAGCCGGGGAGATCCGGCATCGCCGCCGCGATCCCCTCGTCGAGGTCGAGGGACAGCTGCGCGCCGCACGCCGCGCGCGCCGGCGGCGCCTCGCACAGGCGCGCCCGCCACAGCAGCTCGCGGCGTGACCTCCCTCCCGAGATCGAGTCGAGCGCGCCGACGTGGACGAGGTTCTCGAGCACCGGCCGCGACAGCTCGGTGCGCCGCCACATGTCCTCGAGCGAGGTGAACGGGCCCGTGCGACGCGCCGCGACGATCGAGGCGGTCTCGGCGTCGGAGATGTCGCGCACGCCCGACAGCGCCATCCGCACCCCCGTCGCCGGCGCCGAGGACCCGGGTTCGGACGCCTCCCCGGGGGGCACGGGCTCCGCCCGGTAGACGGCGTCGGAGCGGTTGACGTCGATCGGAAGGATCGGGACGCCGGCGCGCCGGGCGTCCGCCACGATCAGGCGCGGGGGATACATGCCGGGGTCGTGCGTGAGGATCCCGGCGTAGAACTCCGCCGGGAAGTGCGCCTTGAGCCACGACGACAGGTACGTCGGCAGCGCGAAGGCGGCCGCGTGCGACTTGCAGAAGCCGAAGGACGCGAACGCGAACACCTCCTTCCACAGCGCGAGCGCGTGGTCGGGAGCGAATCCGTTCGCCTCGGCGCGCCGGCGGAACCAGGTCCCGATCTCGGTGTCCGGCGACGTCACCTTCCGGGGCTCGTCGAACGGGTTGCCCCGCGCTGCTCTCGGGGGTTCGCCGCCGGAGGCGGCTGCCCCCCGAACCCCCGCGCGGGGCCCCTCGTCGGAGCCGCCGCGCGGGCGCGGCCGGTCGTCGGGATCGCCGGGCAGCGCGGTCCGCTCGCGGTCGAGGTGCCGGCGCACGAAGTCGGCGTCGTCGAGCGAGCACCCCGTGACCGCGGCGATCACCCGGATCACCTGCTCGTGGAACACGAGCACGCCGTGGGTCTCGGCGAGTATGGCCCGCAGGCTGTCGTGGGGGTAGGCGGCCTCGGCGAAGCCGTGCCTCCGGTCGAGGTAGGGCGTCACCATGTCCGAGCGCACGGGACCGGGGCGGAACAGCGAGATGTCGACGACGAGGTCCTCGAAGCGGTGGGGCTGGAGGCGGGCGAGCAGCTCCCTCTGGCCCGGGGACTCGATCTGGAAGCAGCCCAGCGTCCGCGACGAACGGATCAGCCTGAAGGCGGCGTCGTCGTCGCGCGCGACCGCGTCGAGGTCCACCCGCCCCCCTCCTCGCTCGATCTCGCCCACCGCGTGCGTGATCGATGACAGCATCCGCACGCCGAGGACGTCGAGCTTGACGAGCCCGAGCTCCTCGACGTCGTCCTTGTCGGCCTGGAGCATCGTGAAGCCCTCGAAGGACTCCTGCATCGGAACCCGGTCGCCCAGGTCCGAAGACGACAGCACGACCCCCGAGGGGTGCAGGGCGAGGTGGCGGGGGAAGCCGTCGATCTCGTAGCAGAGCTCGAACAGCTGGGCGAGCTGGCCCGACTCGAGGTTGGACCCGCGCAGCTCGGGGAGGTGGTCGAGCGCGGCCGGGATGTCGGCCGCACGCACCCGGGGGAACGCCTTGGCGACGAGGTCGATCTCGCCGGCGGGGAGGCCGAGGGCCTTGCCCACCTCGCGGATCGCCATGCGGGCCCGGAAGGTGTCGACCATGCAGCAGACCGCGGTCTGGTCCGCCCCGTAGGTGCCCAGGATGTGCTCGAGCACCTCTTCGCGCCGGTGCGACTCGACGTCGACGTCGATGTCGGGCAGCTCCTCGCGCCGGGTGTTCATGAACCTCTCGAAGAGGAGGTCGTAGCGCACCGGGTCGACGTCGGAGATCCCGAGCACGTAGCACACGAGCGAGCCCGCCGCGCTCCCGCGACAGGCGCAGCGGATGCCGAGGACGTTGCGGACGTGGTCGACGATGTCGGCCACGAGCAGGAAGTACGCGGCGAAGCCCATGCGGAAGACGAGGTCGAGCTCGTGCTGGAGGCGGTCCTCGACCGCCCGGCCGACGACACCGAAGCGCCGGCGCGCACCCTCGTAACAGAGGCGGGCGAGCCGCCCGGTGGGGGTCTCTCCCGGCGGGATCGGGACGTGGGGGAAGTGGGCCACACCGAGGTCGAGCTCGAAGTCGCACGCGTCCGCGAGGGCGAGGGACTCGTCGACCGCCCCCGGCGCGTCGCGAAAGAGGGCGCGCATCTCGGAGGGGTCCTTGAGGTAGTACTCCGAGGTGCCCCGCAGCGCATGCGTCCGCGACAGCGGAACGATCTCCTTGACCGCGTGGAGGAGCTCGTGGACGCCGGCGTGCTCGGGATCGGCGTAGTGGACGTCGTTCGTCGCGACCGGCCTCACTCCCGCCTCGCCCGCGACGCGCAGGAGGCGGTCGCGCAGGGCGCGGTCCCCGTACCCGCGGTGGTCGAAGACCTCGAGCCGGTAGCCGTCGCCGACGGCCTCCCGCCACCGGCGCGCCGCGGCCACGGCACGCGGGAGGTCCCCCGCGGCGGCGAGGCGGGCGACCTCGCCCCGGGCGCACCCCGAGAGCACGAAGAGGCCCTCCGCGCGCGCCGCGATCTCGTCCCCGGTCGTCGCCGGGGCGCCGCGCTCGTTGCCGAGGTGCGAAGCCGTGATGAGGCGGCAGAGGTTCGCGTAGCCCCGCGCGTCGCGCGCCAGCACGGTCACGTGCTCGTCCGGAGCGGGCGCTCCCGCATCCGCTCTCGTCTCCCTCCGGACGGTCAGCTCGGCCCCCAGGATCGGCTTCACCCCCGCATCGCGGCAGGCGCGCGTGAAGCGCACGGCGCCGAGCAGAGAGTCGTGATCGGTGAGCGCCACCGCCTCGAAGCCGAGCGCCGCGGCGGCGTGCGGCAGGGCCTCGGCGGGGATCGCCCCGTCGAGGAGCGACCACGTCGAGTGGCAGTGGAGATGGGCGAACCCGCTCACCGCACCTCGACGATGCCGGGGCGGACGGGCGCGGGCCTCAGGAGGCGGGGATCTCGGTCCCGCTCGCCTTCGCGATCAGCCGCCCGTCCGAGTCGCGCACCTCGGCCTCCGCGAACAGGACCCGGGACCCCGCCTTGACGACGTATCCGCGGCCCACGAGGGCGGTGCCGGCGGGGGCGGGGCGGAGGATCGAGATCTTCATCTCGGCGAGCGCGGGGTAGCGGTCCTCGGGCAGGTGCGCCGAGGTGGCGCCCCCGAGGAGCGCGTCGGCGAACGCCGCGAGCGCGCCCCCCTGGAGGTTGCCCACCGAGTTGCACAACTCCTTCGGCACCGTCCACGAGAGCGAGACGTGGTCCCTGGGGTCCGTGGTGGGGTCGACCCGGAACCCGAGGGTCTCGTTCGCCGGCATGCGCACCGACCCGGCGAGCGCCGCGTCCCATCTCGACCGCTCCACGCGGGCGACGATACGGCTCCGCCGCCACGCGTCAGTCCCACACCCGAGCGAGCCGCCACCCCGAGCGGGCCCGGTCGAGATAGACGTCGAACACGGCTCCCGTGGCGGGCATGAACCCGTCCCGGTCGAGATCGCCGGTGGCGCGCGCATCGGACGGGCGAGCGAGGACCCGGTGGTAGTGCCGATCCCGGCGCTCGGTGCCGTTCCACCACTCCCCCGCCTCGCGCCAGGCGGCGAGGTGCTGGTGGACGTCGTAGCGGCGGCCCCGCCAGCTGAACCGCAGCGGCGCGCCGTCGTCGAAGGGGTCGGCCGTCACGTCGATCGGATCGTCGTAGCGCTTGGTCACCCTGTCCGCCCTCGTGCCCGGATTCAAGGGGCCCGACCGACTCGCCGGGGTGCGACGAGCCCGTCGGGCCCTTTATCCGTCCGTTCCGGCGGGCGGCGGGATCGCCTGCGGCCGGGGGAACCATCCCACCGGGTCGAACGTACGTTCGATACTAGAGACCGGGGGTCTGCGTCGTCAACCCCCGGTCGGTCGCCTCGGAGGCCTGGGGGGCAGCGCCCGGACGGGGCTAGACGAAGCCGAGGGCCGAGCGAGCCAGAGCAGACATCTTCTCGGGACTCCACGGCGGATACATCACGAGCTCGGTCGTGACCTCGCCGATGCCCTCGATCGGAGCCGTCACCTGCTTGATCTGCTCGTCGATCAGCGGGGCGATCGGGCACCCCATCGTCGTCAGCGTGAAGTCCACCTTGACGTTGTTGTCGTCGTCGACGGCGACCTCGTAGACGAGGCCGAGGTTGACGATGTCGATGCCCAGCTCGGGGTCGTCGACCGCGCCGAGCGCCTCGGTGACCTGCTCCTTGAGCTCCTCTTTCGTGGGCATGGAGCCATGGTAAGCGGGACACGCTCCCGAGGACGCCTCTAGGCTTGCGACGGCTCCCGCGCGCACCCGCCCCAGAGCGGCAAGAGAGCGGCAAGAGAGCGGCAAGAGAGCGGCAAGGAGGACCGGTGGGTCAGCTCGCCTTCGACGACGAAACCGCCCGGCGGATCGAGGCCCTCTACCTCATCGGGGATGCCGCACGCAGACGACGTCTTGTGAGAGAGGCGCTCGGGGCCGCGCCGGGCGAGGCCGTCCTCGACGTCGGCTGCGGCCCCGGCTTCTACTGCGCGGAGCTCCTCGAGGAGGTGGGGCCCTCCGGGCGCGTCGTCGGGGTCGACAGCAGCGCGGCGATGCTCGCCCTTGCAGCGCGTCGCTGCGCCGGCCACCACAACGTCGCGTTCCACGAGGGCGACGCGGCCGACCTCCGGGTGCCGGACGGCACCTTCGACGCCGCCTTCTGCGTCCAGGTGCTGGAGTACGTCGCGGAGCCGGAGCGCGGCCTCGCGGAGATGCACCGCGTCCTGCGTCCGGGCGGCCGCGTGCTCGTGTGGGACATCGACTGGGCCACGCTGTCCATGCGGTCCGAGGACGCCTCCCTCACCCGGCGGATCCTCGAGGCGTGGGACGAGCACCTCGCCCACCGGTCCCTTCCGCGCACGCTCGCCCCGCTGCTGCGCTCGGTGGGATTCGAGGACGTCCGCATGGAGGCCCACCCCTTCGCCGCAACCACCTCCGACCCCGACGGCTACGGAGCTGCGCTCGTGCCCTTCATCGGAACGTTCGTCGCCGGCCGACGAGGGATCACCGAGCAGGAGGCGAGCGCATGGGTCGCCGCGCAGCGCGCGCTGGGTGAGCGGGGGGAGTTCTTCTTCACGGTCACGCAGTTCTGCTTCACCGCACTCAAGCCGGGCCCGCGCGGGTACTCCCGGCAGACCGTGGCGCCGGGGGTTCCCTAGCGGGACCGGGACGCGAGGCTGCGCACGCGCGTCACGTCGGCCTCGAGCGCGTCGATCCCCCACTGGCGCGCGATCGCGACCCTGTGGTGGCCGTCGAGCACGAAGTAGGCGCCGTCGGCCTCGTAGAGCTCCACGGGAGGGAAGGACGCGTACTCGAAGGCGTCCTCGAGCGCGCGCCAGCGCTCTCGCACGAGGTCCTTGCGCGGCAGGAAGTCGCGGTCGAAGTCACGCGTCCCCTCCACCGTTCCCACGATGCTGCGCACGGGCACGAGACGCCGGCCCACGTCGGTCAGCGCCCACGGGCGGGGCACCACGGACCCGAGCTCGGGCAGGCGGCGGCGGGAGCCGCGTCCCACCAGCGTCGCGAGCACCCGCTTGCGCCGCCCCCGGGCGCGCGCCCGCTCGAAGCTCGACGGCGTCGGCACCACCATCGCGGGGACCTACGTGCTGAGCCCGAGCAGGCGCGCCGCGTTGTGCACGAGGACGGCGTCGGCTCGGTCGCCCAGCCCCATCTCGCCGAACTCGTCCAGCAGCTGGGGAGGGTGCAGCATCGGGTAGTCGCTGCCCCACACGAACCGATCCCACAGCCGCCCCCGCGCGTCGCGCTTGACCTCCGCGGGGATGTACTTCGGCCTCCACCCCGAGAGGTCGACCCACACGTTCGTCTTGTGCATCGCGCTCGCGAGCACTTCGAGGTGCCACGGGTAGCCGAAATGCGCCATGACCACGGTCAGCCCAGGGTGACGAGCCGCGACGGTGTCCATGCACATGGGTCGTCCGAAGTCGAACCTGATCCCCGAGCCCCCCGCGACGCCGGCTCCGAGCCCCGTTTGGCCGACGTGCACCACGATCGGCAGCCCGTGCTCCTCGCACTTGTCCCACAGCGGGTCGAAGCGGACGTCGTCGGGATAGAAGGCCTGTACCTGGGGATGCAGCTTCAGGCCGCGCAGCCCCAGCTCCGTCACCGCCCGTTCCAGCTCGTCGACGTGGTCGGGCTTGTGCGGATCGACGCTCGCGAAGCCGACGAACTGCTCCGGGTAGGCGCGGCACATCTCGGCGACCCGATCGTTGGTGAGGGCGGGCAGGCCGGTCGCCGTCTCGGCGTCCCACGCCAGCAGCACGCCCATCAGGTCCCAGGCGGCGTACTCCGCGGCCATCTCCTCGAGGGTGCGCACGCGCACCTCGGTGCGGAAGTAGCGGGAGGTCGCCTCGAGCATGGGGCCGATCGACCCCTCGAGCCATTCCGCCGTGGAGGCGTGAACGTGGAAGTCGATCGCTCTGACCAGAGGGCCCTCCCGGTTGGCTGCGCTGCACGGACGTTACCGTGAGCCCCCGTGAGCCCGGAGCCCAAGCCAAGCGCCCGCCTCATGCTGTCGCAGGGGCCCGTGCGCGCGGTGATCGCGGTGACGTTCGTGATGATGATCGGGTTCGGGCTCATCGCGCCGATCCTGCCGCTGTTCGCGCGCTCGTTCGGCGTCGGCTACGCGGGCGCCGGCGTCCTGCTCTCGGCATTCGGGCTCGGCCGGCTCCTGTTCGACCTCGTCGCGGGCCCTCTCGTCGACCGCTTCGGAGAGCGCGCCTGCGGCGCCGCCGGCCTCGCGTTCGTCGCCGTCAGCGCGCTGGCAACGTCGCTCGCGCCCTCCTACGGGATCGCCGTCGTCCTGTGGGGCGCGGGAGGGGCCGGCTCCGCGCTCGCCTTCGCCGCCCTCTACAGCTACCTCCTGAAGGCCGTTCCGGCCGATGAGATGGCGCGCACGCTCGGCCTCTTCTACGGGTCCTTCAACGCCGGGATCATCGCCGGAGCCCCCCTCGGCGGGTGGCTCGCCGACCGCTTCGGGCTGGCGAGCCCCCTCGTGGCCTACTGCGCGCTGCTCGCGTGCGCGGCGCTGCTGTTCCTGCGCACGGTGAGCGACCCCCCGCCGAGGCAGGCCGTGGACGCTCCCGTCGGGACGAGGGTCGGGCGCCGGGTGATAGACCTCTTCGCGCTCCGGGGCTTCGTGACCGCGCTCGTCCTCAACTTCTCCTACCTCTGGATGGTCCTGGCGGTCTACGACACCCTCGTGCCGCTGTTCGCGCGCGACGAGCTCGGTCTGTCGCCGGCGACGATCGGCACCGTGCTCGCGATCGCCCTCGCGGTGGAGCTGGTCGTGCTCTACCCCGCCGGGTGGGCCGCCGATCGCAGGGGCCGCAAGGCCGTGCTCGTGCCGTCGTTCGCCGCTTTACTCGTCGCGATCGGTCTCCTCGGGTGGGCCGCGTCGCTTGCCGCCTTCGGCGCTCTGATGGCCCTGCTGGGGCTCGCCTCCGGCGTGGCGGGTGTCCCTCCTGCCGCCGTCCTCTCCGATGTCGTGCCCCCCGACCGGTCGGGAGCCGCGGTGGGCGTGTTCCGGTTCTGTGGCGACCTCGGGTTCTTCCTCGGGCCGGCGGCGGCCGGTGCCGCCGTCAACGCGGCCGGTTTCCGCGGCGCCTTCCTGCTCGTCACGATCCCCGTCGCGCTGGCGCTCGCGCTCACGGTCGCGACCCCGGAGACACTCGCGCGCGCCTACAGAAAGAAGAACGACACGGCCATGATGAGGTAGGCGCCGAGCAGTTGGATGCCCTCGATCCAGTTGGAGCGCCCGTCCAGGGCGATGAAGCCGAGGACTATCGAGGAGAACGCGACGGCCGCGATCTCGATCTCCGTGAAGACGAAGTCCATGGGGTGGCCCAGGGCCAACGAGATGAATACGAGCAGGGGCGCGATGAACAGCGCGATCTGTGTGGACGACCCGATCGCGATCTCGATCGAGGTGTCCATCTTGTCCTTCATCGCCAGCAGGACGGCCGAGGAGTGCTCGGCCGCGTTGCCGACGAGCGGCACCACGATGAGCCCCACGAACAGCTCGGAGACACCGAGGGTCTCGACCGTGTGCTCGAGCGCGCCGACGAGGAACTCGCTCATGAGCGCGACGAGCACCGTCGCGCCCCCGAGAACACCGACGGAGCGACGCAAGCTCCAGTGCGGCCGCGCGTGCTCGAAGCTCGTTCGGAAGAGGGCGCGGTGGGTCTTGAACGAGAAGAGCAGGCTGAGCGCGTAGACCCCGAGGAGCACGACGGAGACGCCGATCGAGACGGCCTCCGTGCGGAAGGCGCTCGCGCCGCCGGTGAACGAGAACAGTGCCGGCATGAGGAGCGCGACCACCGCGATCACGAGCGACGTCGAGTGAACCCCCGCCGACAGCCGGTTGAAGCGCTGCTCCGGCCGGGTCCAGCCGCCCAGGAGGAAAGCGAGCCCGAGGACCACGAGGACGTTGCCGATGATCGAGCCGGTGATCGAAGCCTTCACGATCTCTATCTGCCCCTCGGCGACGAGGAAGGTCGCGATGATCAGCTCGGTGACGTTGCCGAAGGTGGCGTTGAGCAGCCCGCCCACCTGGGGCCCCGAGTGGCCCGCGAGCTCCTCGGTGGCGTGGCCGATCTGCCCTGCGAGCGGAAGGATGGCGAGGCCGGCGACCACGAAGATCGCCACCGGGTCCGCGTGGACGAGCTCGAGCACGATCGCGATCGGCACGAGGACGAGCAGCCATTCCAACCGCGGCCTCCAGCGGGGGGCGGGCTTCGGCCGCTGGTCCTCCGCGTCGCGCGCGGTCTCCTGTGTCGTCACAGACGGGACTCCCGGGACTCCCGGGACTCCAAGGGCGCCGCGTCCAGCATCGCGCGCAGCCGCGCCGCGGCCGCGGGCGGATCGCTCGCCTCGGTGATCGCCCGCACCACCACGACCCGCCGCGCCCCCGCCTCGAGGACCTCCTCGAGGCGGGCTGCGTCGATGCCGCCTATGGCGAACCACGGGAGGGGAGCGTGCGCCGCCGCGTGGCGCACGAGGGCGGCCCCGACCCCGGGCCGGCCGGGCTTGGTCGGCGTGGCGTGCACGGGGCCGACCGAGACGTAATCGGGCGCGGGGCTCGCGCTCCACTCCGCCTCGAGCTGCGCCGGGGAGTGGGTGGAACGCCCCACGACGACGTCGCCGAGGACGCGGCGCGCCACCCACACGGGAACGTCGCCCTGACCGAGGTGAACGCCGTCGGCGCCGAGCGCGAGCGCGACATCGGGGCGGTCGTTCACGAGGAAGGGGATCGCCGCGGCGCGGCATGCCGCCAGGATCCCTTCGCCCGACCGCATGACCTCGAGCGCCTCCGCCTCCTTCTCGCGCAGCTGCACGAGGTCGACACCGGCGTCCGCGAGCTCCCCGACGAGCTCGGCCAGTGCTCCCGCCCGCAGCCGTGCGGGCGCCACGAGGTAGAGGCGCGCCTGCTCCAGCGCCCTCACAGGGCCACCGCTGCGGTCCCGTCGCCCTCGTCCGCGTCCGGGTCCTCGCCCGCCTCCCGCTCGAAGCCCTTCATGCGCTCGGCGACCGCTTCGAGGGTGTGGGGGGTCCGCCACAGCGCGGCGAGGACGAACGCGTACGGCAGCACGTCCGCGACGACCTCGTACCAGCGCTTGTCGAGGAGGCTCGCGGCCGCGACCCAGACGATCGCGAGTCCGAGCAGGAGGGTCGTCAGCAGCCGCGGCGGGCGCCGCCCGCCCGCGGCCTCGAAGCGCTCCCTCATCGCGCGGGTCGCGGACCGCCCCCGCAGCCGGCGCAGCCGCAGCCAGGTGCGACGGGCCGGATAGAAACGGCCCACTCCCTCGACGAAGCCGAGTGCGAGCGCGGCCACGAGCGCGGCCACGAAGCCCGAGGTCATGGGCTCAGATTACGCGCCGGGTCAGACGATCACGTGAGGCAGGGGCCCCGTGTCGTCGTCGTCGGGCCACGGGATGTCGTCTTCCTCGATCGGGAGCCCGGCTCCGCCGTGCTCGTCGGCCTCCACGTCGGGGCGGGCTGCGGAGAAGCGAGCCATGACGAGCGTCGAGAAGGCCCGGTAGAAGGCCTCGGGGTTCGGCAGGCGTTCCAGGTGAGTGAGGGCCTGCTCTTGCCCCGCGGTCTCGAGGACGAGGTCGCCGTAGCCGAGGAGCCGTCCGAGAGGTGTTCGGGTGAAGGTCAGGTCGGTGAGCTTGGCGAGCGGCATGACCGCCACCTTCTTGGTGAGGAGGCCCGAGACCTCGAAGAGACGCTGGTCCGTGACGACGATGCGGTCGAGCCACCAGGCGAGCGCGAGGTAGAGGAACCGAGCGACCGCTACGAGCGCGACGAGGCCCAGCAGGGTGTCGAGGGGGTGGCTCCCCGTGCGCGGGGTGACGACCGCGCCGAGCGCGGATGCGCCGGCGATCACGGCGACGGTTTCGACGAGTGGGCGCAGGAGCACGACCACGTGCCGCCGAACCTGGAGCTTGGCCACCTCGCCGGCGGCGAGGTAGCGGGAGTGGGCGCCCTTCGGCGCGGGCTCCATCACGGTCTCTGCGCCGTCAGGGGATGAGCGAGCCCAGGAAGGTCAGCAGCGCCCGGCCCGCGGCCGCGAGCCAATCGCCGAGCATGCGGGCCCCGTCGCGCACCACGTCCGCGGCCTGGGTCGGTGCGGTCACGACGAACGCGACCGTGAACGCGAGGAGGAGCAGGATACCGATCCTCTTAGACCACACTGCCACCATAGGCAACAATCGTAACGCCAGACGCAAGCGGGGACGAGGCGCCTCCGCGGCGAGGGTCTCCTCTCCTGCTCCGGGGGGCCCGCGCTCAGCGGACTCGGACCGCGAGAGCACCGGCGGCGCGCCCGGCCCACTCGCCGCGCGCCCGCCTCGCATCGTTTGCCCCTCGGATGCGGCGAGAAACCCTGGGTATCCTGGCCCTCAAGCCTCCGACCACCACGCCAGCCAC
>DATADD010000150.1:0-1641 GCA_036258675.1 Actinomycetota bacterium
CGCATGCGCGACCGGCACGCGTTGACGACCATCTGGCGCAGGTAAGCGGGGGGCCAGTCGACCCTGCGGAAGCTCTTCCAGCGCGACAGCGCCTTCGCGAACGCCTCCATGACGATCTCCTCGGCGGCGTCGCCGTCGCCGATCATGACGTAGGCGAGCCGGCGCATCGGGTCGTAATGCTCGTAGAAGAGCGCGGCGAGCTCGCGGTCCCGCTCGGTCTGTTTGCGCGAGCTAGACAAGTCCCGCTCCGCCAGCACGCCGGCGTGCCCCAGGTGCGCTTCCATGCCCCTGAACACGCCCGAGGGGGCCGAGGGGTTCCCGCCGGCGGCGGCCACATCGCGGTACGTAGTTTTCGCAAAGCCCTTGCAGGACTAGTCCTGCGGTCTCGATAATGCCGAAGCACCCCATTCGAAACGTCATCGTGACCAAGGACCCCCCGTGCCCCGTATCTCGTTCACCGGCGAAGAGCATGCACGGATAAACCACGTCCTGCGTGAGCTCGACCCGGCGACCCACGACCTCACGGCCCACTGGCGCGACCTCCTGAGCGGCGAGGACTGGGCCTTCCTCCAGGACTACGTCCGAACGGAGATGCGGGCCACGCTCGAGATGGGCATGCTCGCCCGGTCCATTGCCCACGTCGTCGACGAACGACGCCTGGCGGACAAGACCGCCGTCGACCACTTCTTGCGGTCGACCCCGTGGTCCCGCAACTTCGGCCTGACCGACGAGGCCGAGGAGCGCCTGATGAGCATCCTGGGCCAGACCCTCGACTCGCCGCTGTTCCTCGCTATCGAGGCCCTGATGCAGATCGCCGAGGACCGGATGTTCGACACGCTCGACAGCGAGTACCGGAGCCTGCTGGAGGGCCGGCTCTAGGCCTGCGCCTGCTCCAGGCTCTCCGCAGCCGTCTCCCACTCCCCTTCCAGCTTCGCCATCCGCCGCTTCGCCGACTCGTAGTCGCGCACGAGCGCGGCAACGTCCGTCCCGGACGAGTACACCTCCGGATCGGCCATCACGGCCTCCAGACGCTTCAGCTCGGCCCCCACCTCGTGGATGCGCCGTTCGAGCCTCGTCACCTTGTCGCGCAGCTCCTTCGTCTGCGCACGCGCCTGCGCCTCCAGGCGTCTGCGCTCCTTCGCGCTCGTCTTCGGCGCCCGGGCGAGGCCCGGGGCGGGCTCGGGATCGCCCGCGGAGCGTTCGAGGTAGTCGTCGTAGCCGCCGTCGAACCAGGTGACCTCTCCCCCGCGCACCTCGACGATCGTGTCCGCGACGCTGCGGATCAGGTGCCGGTCGTGCGTGATCAGGACGAGCGCGCCGGTGTACTCCTCGAGAGCGTCCTCGAGGGCGTCGCGGCTCGGGATGTCGAGGTGGTTCGTCGGCTCGTCCATGCACAGCAGGTTCGCCGGAGAGACGAGCATGCGCGCGAGCGCGAGGCGGCTGCGCTCGCCACCCGACAACACCGACACGGGCTTGTCGACGTCGTCGCCGGAGAACAGTAACCGGCCGAGGAGGTCGCGGGCCACGACGTCGACGCCCGGGGGAACGGCGCGTTGTAGCTCCTGCACCACCGTGTTCGAGAGCACGAGCTCCTCGATCTGGTGCTGGGCGAAGTAACCGACGCGCGCGTCGTGCCCGAGC
>DATADD010000151.1:0-7511 GCA_036258675.1 Actinomycetota bacterium
GCCGGCGCGGCGACGGGCAGGTCCGCGCCGGGAGGGCTGGCGGGTCTTCGGTCGCCGTTGCCCTGGCCCGCGATCGCGTCGATCATCTCTGCTTTCTTCATCCCGGTCACCTTCAGCTGCAAAGACCTCGCTATCTCGCGCAGCTCGGAAACAGCCTTGTTCTCCAGAACGGAGCGGTCGAGCGTGTCGGCCACTTGCTATGCCTCCTGCATCGAGGGAAGGGGCTCGCCGGAACGCGGCTCGGTCTCTTCCCAGTCGTCGGGGGATACGTCGATCCCCGCGGCGGTTGGCGGACGCTTCGGGAGCGCCTGAGGGACCTCGAAGGGCACGGGTGCGGTATCCGGGCCCGATCGATCTGCCTCCACGGCACGCCGCGACAGACGCAAGGGTGCCGGGAGGACTCCCCCATGGTAACCCGGCAGCGGCCCGGGCCTCAAGTGGTCACTCTCCTCTCCTCCTTCGTGGTTGCCGGTCCGGTCCGTGGGACCGCCTCGGGCTCCGCCGGCGCGCCCTGTGGCCCCTTTGCGGCCCGGCGCCGATCGGCGGTCTCGAGCGCCTTGTCCAGAACGTGATCGATGATGCGCGACAACGTCGTGTCGAGGTCGTCGTGCGGGACCTGGGGCACCCCTCGGATCAACGCCGACGAGAGCATGTACTTCTGCAATCTCCTTATCTTTCGGAAGTTCTTGAGGTAGCGCTGATTCGGACGAGCGTCGCGCGTTCCCCGTCTGAAGAAATGGCTCCTGTGCATGTCCTCGTCCTCGACCGTGAGCAGCAACGACACGATGACGGCATCGTCGCTCTCCACGCTCTGAAGGAACCCCGGCACGAGGTGCGCGCCCTCCAGGATCATGTCCGTGCCCTCCTCGATGGCCCGATCGATCAGGGCCTGCGCGCCGACGGCGACCGCAGCCGCCTGCTCCCTGAAGCCGATGATGAGGCGATCGCCCGAATGGGGGATCGGTTGCCGCACAGCCTTGTCGGCTTCAAAGGACGACGCGTACAGCGTCGGGAACATCTCGGCGGTGAAGGCGCTCCTCAGGACCTCCCTCACCGCGTCCGTCGAGATGACCCTCGTGATCCCGAGCCGTCCCGCGAGCTGCGTGGCGATCGTCGACTTCCCGACCCCCGTGGCGCCCCCGATAAGGATGACGAGAGGCATATCCAGCTGCGCGATCGACTGCCACTTGAGCAATGCCTCCGCGTACCTGTCCCCCGCCTCCCGCCGCAGCACCTCGACCGTCAGATCCCCCAGCTCCATCTCGGTCACGGAGGACCGCCCCGACGCGTGCAGCTCCTCCTCCACGCGGTTGGCGACCGCATAGGAGCGGGCGGGGCTCAGACCCGTGACCATGAGAGAGGAGGCCGTCAGCCCCTTGGAGTAGGGAAGGCCGTGGTGTCTCTCGGCGATCGAGATCTGCTTCCGTCGCCCCTCCGTCACCGCCCGGCCTCCCACCGCGCGATCGCATCCTCGGCGGCGCTCGTGACCGCGGCGCGCGGGTCGTCTCCTCCCACGCCCACGGGCACGTTGTCGAGGTAGGCCACGTCGAGCCCTCTCTCGGTCGCCCATCGAGTGGCGACGTCCACGGACGCCGCCTTGATCTCACAGAGCAGGAGGTCTGCCCCCTCGTTCATGCGGCCCAGCGCGGTCATCAGCCGCGTCCTGTCCGACAGCGAATGGGTCATGCCCAGCACCCGGCACCCGTGGCTCTCCTCCAGATGGCGCCTCAAGGGCGCGGCGGCCGACTCAGGAGCCGTCGTGGCCACGTACACAGCCGCCCCGTCGACGGAGCGTGTGGGGGTGGGGCGAAAGACCGTGCGGACCACGTCGATCTCCTCTGGACCGCGGCTGCTTCTTTCCGTCTCGTCGAGTGTCTTCTGGATGAGCGAGAGAAGGGACGCGATCCGGGAGGGGGAACCGAAGGGCTCCTCGCACATGGTAACCACGACGAGGTCGGCAAGCAACAGCCGGTAGGGCCCGAAGTAGCCCGCGATGTGGTCGTCGGACGCCGAGGCCGGGACCACCAGCACGGTTGCGTCGGCGTCCACCGGGGGGATGGCGGCGCCGGAGCCCTCGAGAAGGGTGATGTCGCCGGGCAGCCCATTCGCGATCTCCACGCCCTCGGCGACGTTCGAGCTGCCGACGGCCCCGGGGAGCCCTCCGCCGCAGCGCCTGCATCCGACCGTGGCGACCCGGGCGAGGATCGCATCCTCGATGTAGTCCGAGGCCGCGTGCCTGCCCTCGGCCGAGAGCCGGAGCAGGTCGTCGGAGGACAGCTCGACCTCGTCGCCGCGCACGACCTGGGGCCGGCGGGGACCACCCCGGCCCATCGCCACGACCACGGGGCGGATGCCCCCGTCCGCGAGCGCCCTGGCGGTGAAGGCGGACACGGCCGTCTTGCCGGTCCGCTTGCCCGTCCCGATCACCGCGAGCGCGGGCCTCGCCGAGAGACGGGGCCGGGGCGGAGGCGAGAAGACGAAGTCGGGTCCCCGGTACTCGACCCCCTCGGCGAGGGTCACGGACGCGAACAGGTGTCGGCGCCGGTAGTCGAGGACCGGCTCGTCGGAGAGGTCGACGACCGCGTCGGGCCGGTGCTCTCTGAGAGCGGACACGAGCGCCGCGACGGGGTCGGCGCCCCCGAGCACGGGGGCGCGGGCAAGGACGAGTCCCCCGGGGGGAAGCTTCTCGCCCCCGCCTGCCAAGACCGCACCGACGAACTCATGTCCGCGTGCGGCGAGCTCGTCCAGGGCGTCCTCGAGCACCGGCGGGTAGTGCTCGCCGTCGACCACGACCAGACAGCGGATCGCGCGACCCTCCTCATGGCTGGGTTTGAGGTGGCCCACCCCGAGGCACAAACAGGGGGACGCCGGTTGGCTCCGACAGGGGGAAACCAGGATGGTAAAGCGAAACCGATTGGACGACGACCGCTCCTCCCGGGTCGCGACGGCGCCGCGCGCCCGCGGCGGCGTATCCCCGGGTGGGGTCCTCACGGGGGTGGTGGTCGCGGTCGGAGCGGTGTTCCTCCTCTCCGCGCTGATCGGAGGCGTGCTCGCCGCCACGGTGACCGGCTTCGACGAGGTCTCCGGCGGCGAGATCGTGGACGCAAGCGTGGCGGGCGGCATCGCGTTCGTCGTCGCCCAGTTCCTCGCCTACCTCTGGGGGGGCTACACCGCGGGGCGGATGGCGCGCGGCGCGGGCCTCATCAACGGGATCCTGGTGCCGATCGCGGCGATCCTGATCGCGATAGTGATCGGCGGGATCGCCGCGGGGCTCGGCGCCTCGGCGGAGCTGAACCTGCCCTTCCGCAACGCGCGGCTCCCGCTGCAGGACGACTACCGGGTCGAGTGGGGCGTGGGGTTCGGCATCGCCGCGCTCGTGGCCATGTTCATCGGAGGCGCCCTGGGCGGCCTTCTGGGAGCGAGATGGCACACGAAGCTCGAGCGCCGCGCCGCGGACGAGGTCGAGGGGCGTCACCTGACCCCGGCCCGGTCGTCGACGCGCCGCGACGAGGCCGGCTCGAGAGACGACCGGGACGACGCGACGACGACCCGGCGCCCGGCCCACTGATCGCGACCGGACGCCGGCCGACTACGAGAGGACCCGGGCCCCCTCCGGCTCCCACTCGCTGACGAACACGCGCCACCCCGCCCGCCGGGCGCGGCACACCCTGCGGATCTGCTCCGCCCGCGTCGCGGTCTCGGGTCGCGGCACGACCGCGAGCAGGGACGGTCCCGCCCCGGCGAGCGCGACGGGGAGGCCGGCCGCGCGCAGTTCGGAGTGGACCGCGGCGGTCTCGGGCATGAGCTCCAGACGGGGCGGCTCGTGGAGGCGGTCGCGCATGGCGTCGGCGAGGGTGTCGCCCCCCGCCCCCGCGAGCAGCGCCCCCACCACGAGGGCGGAGCGCGCGAGCGAGAACTGCGCGTCGGCGAAGGAGACGGTGTCGGGCAGCACCTCTCTCGCCTTCTCGGTGGCCAGCCCCGAGGCGGGAACAACGAGGATCGGGACGAGACGGTCGCTCGCCGCGAGCCTGAGGTGGCGGAGGCCGGCGTCCCCCCGGTAGGAGACGACCAGACCTCCCACGAGGGCGGGAAGGACGTTGTCGGGATGCCCCTCCATCTCGGTCGCAAGGGCGACCATCTCGGACTGGGGCACCGCCCGGCCCGTCATCGCGCGCGCCACCGTGAGGCCGCCGACGACGGCTGCGGCCGAGGACCCGAGGCCGGACGCGAGCGGGATGGGGTTGCGCACGCGCACCGCATACCCTGCCGGGCGGCGCGCGACGTGGTCGAAGAACATGTTCATCGACCGGATGACGAGGTTGCTGTCGTCCGCGGGCAGCTGTTCGGCGCCCTCCCCCTCGACCATGATCTCGACCGTGTCGCGACGGGGCTCGATCTCGACCTCGAGGTGCATCCGGATCGCGACGCCGAGCGTGTCGAAGCCCGGCCCGAGATTGGCCACGGTCGCGGGCACACGCACCTTCACGGCAGCCGACATCGCACCCCCTGTGCACGGATCCGGACCGCGGAAGGATGACACGGCGCGCCGCCGGCGCGCCGTGTCAGGACAGCTCCAGGGCCTCGAGCAGCGCGTCCACGTCGGCGTCCACCCTGTGCGGCTCCGGGCGCGCGCGAAGGGCCCAGTCGGGGTCCTTGAGACCGTGGCCGGTGAGGACGCAGACGACGGTCGCTCGCGGCGGGACGCCACCGCTCGCTCGCAGGCGGCGCAACCCCGCGACGCTCGCGGCGGAGGCCAGCTCCACGAACACACCCTCCGACGCGAGCGCGTCGTAGGCGGCCGCGATGTCCTCGTCGGGAACGGACAGCACCCCGCCCTCGGACGACGTCGTCGCCTCGATCGCCCCTCTCCACGAGGCCGGGTTCCCGATGCGGATCGCGGTCGCCGACGTCGACGGCTCGGCGACGACCTCGCCCCGGACGATGGGGTCGGCTCCCTCCGCCTGCACCCCGAACATGCGGGGCAGGGTCGCGCACCACCCCGCCGCGCGCGCCTCGCGGTAGCCACGCCAGTAGGCGGTGATGTTTCCCGCGTTGCCGACCGGCATGACGTGCACGTCGGGAGCTCGTCCGAGCTCCTCCACGACCTCGAAGGCGGCGGTCTTCTGGCCCTCGAGGCGTAACGGGTTGACGGAGTTGACCAGCGTCACGGGATGTCGCTCGCTCAGCGCGCGCGTCAAGGTCAGCGCGGCGTCGAAGTTGCCGTCGATGCGGAGCACGCGCGCGCCGTGCACGAGAGCCTGGGCAAGCTTGCCGAGAGCGACGCTCCTGTCCGGTATCAAGACCGCGCACGTAAGCCCGGCGCGGGCGGCGTAGGCCGCGGCCGACGCGCTCGTGTTTCCGGTGGACGCGCACGCGACCGCCTGCGCGCCCTCCTCCAGGGCCTTGGAGATCGCGACCGTCATCCCCCTGTCCTTGAACGAGCCGGTGGGGTTGAGGCCCTCGTGCTTGAGCCAGACGTCCGCGCCCACCTCGCGGGAGAGACGCCCCGAGTGGATCAAGGGGGTTCCGCCCTCGGCGAGGGTGACCACGGGGGTGTCCGCGGAAACCGGAAGGTGGTCGAGGTATCGGTGGATGACGCCGCGCCGGGGCGTGCGGGTCCGTGCCTCCGTCACCCCTCGTCCGTCCCCATCACACGGATCGTCGACTCGATCCTCTTTACGACGTCGAGCCGGGCGAGGCCCGCGAAGGTCGCCGTGTGACTGCCCTCGTCGGAGACGTGCGTGATGATCGCAAGGCGCGCCTCGACCCCGAAGCCCTCTTGGCGAACGCTCGCTATCGACACGCCGTGCCGAGCGAAGACGCCGGCGACCGACGCCAGCACGCCGGGGCGGTCAACGACGGCCAGGACGACGTAGAAGCGCATCCGGGTCCGCGCACGGGGCTCGATGCGCGCCCGGTCGAGGTAGCACGTGCACCCGGCGGAGCGGCCGCCGCTGGCGAGGTTGCGGGCGATCTCGACGATGTCCCCGACGACGGCCGCCCCCGTGGCGGGCCCTCCGGCGCCGCGGCCGAGAAACATGAGCTCGCCCGCCTCCTCGGCCTCCACGAACACGGCGTTGAACACGCCGCGCACCGAGGCGAGGGGGTGCGTCTGCGGGACCATGGCGGGCTGCACGCGCGCGGAGACCTGTTCCCCGTCGCGCTCCGCGGCCGCGAGCAGCTTGATCTCGTATCCCAGGTCGTGGGCGGCCGCCACGTCCTCCGCCCTGATGCCCGCGATCCCCTCCTGGACGACGTCGTCGATCACGACCCGGGCGTTGAACGCGATCGAGGCGAGGATCGCGAGCTTCGCCGCCGCGTCCCGGCCCTCGATGTCCGCCGAGGGATCCGCCTCGGCGTAGCCGAGGCGGCGCGCCTCCGCGAGCGCGGTCTCGAACGAGGCTCCGGTCTCCGACATGCGCGTGAGCACGAAGTTGGTCGTGCCGTTGACGATGCCCATGACCCGCCGCACCCGATCGCCCGCGAGCGACTCCTTCAGGGGGCGGATGATCGGGATGCCGCCCGCGACCGACGCCTCGAAGAGGAGGTCCACGCCGGACTCCTCGGCAGCGGACATCACCTCGCGGCCGAAGGACGAGAGGACCTCCTTGTTCGCGCTCACGACGTGCTTGCCGCGGCGCGCCGCCTCGACGAGCAGGTCGCGTGCCGGGTCCACGCCGCCGATGAGCTCGACCACGACGTCGATCTCGGGGTCCCGCACGACCGCATAGGGGTCGTCCGTCCACGCGCTCCGGTCGAGGGCGACCGGCCGCACCTTCGTCACGTCGCGCACCGCCACACGGCGGAGCTCGATCGCTGCTCCGGCCCGCTGCGCGATGTCCTCGGCGTGATCCTGGAGGATGCGCGCGGTCGCGGCTCCCACGACGCCGCATCCGAGCATGCCGACGCGGACGATGGGGGGCGCCTCCAACGGGCGCGGAAAGGACCGGGCCGCGCTCATCCGGACGCCAGCTCCCCCGTGAGCACGGGCCCGCAGCGCCCCCCCACCTCGACCTCTCCCGGGCGCGCCCTCAGAGAGATGCGGGAGGGTCGCCGGAGCTCGACGCCCTGATCGATGCGCGCCTCGATGGCGCCGAGCCGGTCTGCGAGGAAGAGGCCAAGCGCAGCTGCGGCCGCGCCCGTGGCGGGGTCCTCGGCGATGCCCGCGGCGGGGAAGAAGCCGCGCGCCCGCAGCCGCCCGGCCCCCGCGGCGGTGAAGCAATAGGCGCCGAGACCCACGCCCGCGAGCAGGTCGGCCCGAGGGGTGCACGACTCGAGCGCGGCGAGGTCGCGCAGCGGGACGAGGAGGATGCGCTCGCCCGCGTCCGCGTAGGCCGGCTCGAGGCGGCCGGGGCGGCCCAGCTCGCGCGCCTCGAGACCGATCTCCTCCGGCTTCGTCGCGAGAGCGCGCGCGAGGCGGACGGCGATCCCCGGGTCGGATCCCGCGAGGTCGGGAGCGACGGTGCCCCGACGGCGCAGCCACAGGTCGTCGCCCACGAACCGGACGGGGG
>DATADD010000152.1:0-15440 GCA_036258675.1 Actinomycetota bacterium
CCGCAGAGCGACGAGTCAGCGGCGCGCCGCGCGCTCCAGGAACGAGGGATCGAACCCGTACGGCAGCTCGAGGCGGTTCGCCGCCATGAGCGCCTCGTCGGCGAGCAGTGCGGGGGTCGGGCCATCGGCCACGATCACGCCGGCGTTCATCAGCAGCGCCCGCGGGCACAGCTCGAGCGCGTAGGGGAGGTCGTGCGTCACCATCAGCATCGTGAGGTCGACGCCCTCGAGGATGTCGGCCAGCTCCCGCCGTCCCGAGGGGTCCAGGTTGGACGACGGCTCGTCGAGGACGAGGACCTCGGGGTCCATCGCAAGGACCGTCGCGAGCGCGACGCGGCGCCGCTGGCCGAAGCTGAGGTGGTGCGGCGGCCGGTCCGCGGCGTGACCCATGCCGACGGCCTCGAGCGCGGCGCCGACGCGCGCGCTCACCTGTGTCTCGGGCAGTCCCAGATTCCGGGGGCCGAAGGCGACGTCCTCGAACACCGTCGGCATGAACAACTGGTCGTCGGGGTCCTGGAAGACGATCCCCACCCGGCGCCTGACCTCGCGCAGGTTCTCCTTGCGCACGTCGAGCCCGGCTACGCGCACGGTCCCTGCGCCCGGCGTGAGGACGCCGTTGAGGTGGAGCACGAAGGTTGTCTTGCCGGCTCCGTTCGGCCCCAGCAGCGCGACCCGCTCGCCGCGCGCCATCGTGACGTCGCAGCCGAAGAGCGCGCCATGCCCGTCGGGATAGGTGAACGCGAGGCCTCGAACCTCGAGCGCGGGGGTCACCTGCTCCACCGTCAAACCGCCCACCGGGCCGCCGCGGCGGCGAGAACGGCGAGCACGGGGACGGAGAGCGCCGCGACCCACGCGCGCGCGGGGGCGGCCGGGACGGCCGGCGACGGCAGCGTCCCGTCGAATCCGCGCGACACCATGGCGAGGTAGACGCGCTCCCCCCGCTCGAAGGAGCGGATGAACAGCGCTCCAGCGGATGCGGCGACCGCGCGCGCCTGCCACAGCCAGCGGGGGTCGTAGGCACGGGACTGGCGCGCGACGCTCATGCGTCTCACCTCTCCGGTGACCACGTCGGCGTAGCGCACCATGAAGCCGGCGATCGCGGTGAGCGCGCGGGGGACGCGCAGCCGCTCGAGACCCCGCAGGATCTCGGTCGAAGATGTCGTCGCCGCGAGAAGGATCGACGCGGCGAGTCCCAGCGTCGCCTTCACGATCACACCCCAGGCTCCCCACAGTCCGGCGCGCGACACGGCAAGCGGGCCGATGTCGATGCTCGGGCCCCCGCTCACGAAGGGCAGGAAGAGCGCGAACGCTATGAACGGCAGCTCCAGACCCAAGCGCCGGAGAAGGAAGGGGAGCGGGATGCGCGCGCTGGCGGCCGCGCCGAGCACCAGGGCGGCGTGGAGCGCGTGGGCCCACATCGCCTCCTTGGGCGTCACGACAACGGCGCACACGAAGACGAGCAACGCGACGAGCTTGCACTCCGGAGGAAGCCGGTGAGCGCGGCTGTGCGCGTGGACGTAGAGGCCGTGGGCGTGGCCGCCGCTCAGGCCGGGCGCCTCTCGCGCGATCGTCGCCGGCGCGCCGTCCGCAGGAGGGCGAACGCGGCGGTGCCGACCCCGAACGTCAGCAGCACGCCGACCAGCCCCGACAACCCCGTGCTCAGCCGCTCCTCCTCGACGCCGCGCACGGCGTAGCCGGCCACGGGGCTCCCCGCGAGGCCGTGTGCGCCCGCCTCGTCGAGGATCCCCTCGTCGCGCGCGACCCTCTCGAGGCCGTCGGGATCGCGGCTCGCGAACGGGCTCGCGAGCAGGGCCAGGCCTGCCGCAACGAAGAGGCCGGCGATCACGAACCGCCTCGCGTTCGCGCCCACGCCTATCTCCCAACCGCTACATCGACGGGGCGCAGATCGAGCTGCGCCTCGTGCCGCGCGCCGTGGACGAGGTCGGGCCGGACCGCGAGCACGGTCGCGACCGTGGCCGCCGTGATCAGCCCCTCGCCGATCCCGATAAGGGCGTGGACGGACGTCATGGCGGCGGCCACGGCCCCGACGGAGGCGCCTCCGACGCCGCCGAGCGCGTACTCGACGGTGAACGCGCCGGCCGCGAGGACGACAGAGAGACCGGCCGCGACACCGGCGACGACGGGGATCGCCGTGCGGCGCCCGCCGGTCAGCTTGCGAAGGGCGAGGAACAGTGCGTAGCCGCCGAGCCCGCCGACCAGCGCCATGTTCAAGACGTTGAGGCCGAGCGCGGTGATCCCGCCGTCCGCGAACAGGGCCTGGACCCCGAGCACCACGGCGATGCACAGGGCGCCCGCCCACGGACCCACGAGCACGGCCGCGAGCACGCCGCCGAGCAGATGGCCGCTGGTGCCCGCCGCAACCGGAAAGTTCAGCATCTGCACGGCGAAGACGAAGGCGGCGACGAGCCCCGCCAGGGGGACGCCCCGGTCGTCGAGCGCGGCGGCGGTCTTGCGCGCCGCGACACCGATGCCGCCCGCCGCGACCATCCCCGCGCCCAGCGACGTGCCGGCGTCGATGAAGCCGTCGGGGATGTGCATCGTCGTCTCTTTCCTCTCGCCCCCGCCGCATCCTATTTCAGTTGCAGTTCGTTGCAATAAGAGCGGGCGGACGGGACGCGCTACCCTCGGGGCGCCATGCGATCGGCAGGGGGCTAGCGCGTGCAGGTTCGCTCTGTCGTGTCGGGGACCGGCCCGGAGGTGCGCTAGGTGCGGCTGCACGTCTGCGGCACGCGGGGCTCCACACCGGCACCCGGGCCCGCCTTCGTGCGCTACGGGGGCCACACCTCGTGCCTCGCTCTCGCCCACGACGGCGAGGCCCCCACTCTGGTCGTTGATGCCGGGACGGGCATCCGCAACGTCACCGCGCTGCTGGGGGGCGCGCCGTTCCGGGGCACGATCCTTCTCAGCCACCTCCACTGGGACCACACGCAGGGCCTGCCGTTCTTCGGCGGAGGCGACAACGAGGCCTCGGAGGTGAGGCTGCTGATGCCCGCCCAGGAGGAGCCGGTGCGGCTCCTCGAGCGCATGATCTCCCCGCCGTACTTTCCCATCGGGCCGCGCGAGTTCAGGGGCCGCTGGACCTTCGAGCGCATCGCGCCGGGCGACCACACGATCGAGGGGTTCTCCGTCCGCGCCGTCGAGATCCCTCACAAGGGAGGGCGGATGTTCGGCTACCGGATCGTCGACGACGGCGTCACGATCGCCTACATGTCCGACCACAGCCCGGTCGGCGCGGGCCCCGGCGAGGGCCTCGGAGCGTTCCACGACGCCGCGCTCGAGCTCGTCAAGGGGGCGGACCTCCTCCTCCACGACGCCCAGCACACGTCTGCGGAGTTCGAGCGCCTCTCTTTCCTGGGCCACTCCGCGATCGAGTACGCGGTCGGGCTCGCCGAGCTCGGCGGCGTCGGCCGCCTGCTGTTGTTCCACCACGATCCCAACCGCAGCGACGACGAGATCGACGCGCTCGTGCGCGCCGCGGCGGGGTCGTCGGTCGTGGTCGAGGCCGCCGCAGAGGGGGCGACGCTAGAGCTTCACTAGCCGACGCGAGGCTTCTGCGTGGAGAATGGCGCAGATGCCAATCTACAGCGCTAGTATCCTGGCATGCCCGCCTATCGCGTCGGCCGCGCCGCGGAGCTCCTGGGGATAAGCCCCGACACCCTTCGCCGCTGGGCGGACACCGGCCGTCTCGCCCTGACCCGCACGAGCGGGGGTCACCGGCTCGTCGACGGCGCCGATCTCGCCCGCCTCGCCGCGGAGCTCGGAGGTGAGCGAAGGGCCGAGGCGATCTCCGCGGAGTCCGCCCGCAACCGCTTCCGCGGCATCGTGACGAAGGTCGTCAAAGACACCGTCATGGCCCAGGTCGAGATGCAGACGGGCCCGTACCGGGTCGTCTCGCTCATGTCGCGCGAGGCGGCAGACGAGCTCGGCCTCGAGCCCGGGATGCTGGCGGTCGCCGCCGTCAAGGCGACGAACGTGGTCGTCGAGGTTCCCGCCGAGGCGGCGCGCACCCCCGGCGAGGCGCCCGATGAGCCCTAGAGGCGGCGGCTGGCTCCTCGCCGTCGCCCTCCTCGCGGCGGCGTGCGGGGGCGAGGACGGAGCCCCCGGCGCGCCCGAGATCGCGATGGTGTTCGCGGCCTCGTCGCTGACCGGCCCCTTCAGCGAGCTGGGCGAGATGCTGAAGGAGGACGAGGAGGCCGAGGTGCGCTTCAACTTCCTGTCGTCGTCGGACCTCGCGACCCAGATCGAGCAGGGCGCTTCGGCGGACGTGTTCGCGTCCGCCGACGAGACCAACATGCAGCGTGTCGTGGATGCAGGAGTCGCCGAGGGCGCCCCGGAGGTATTCGCCCGCAACCGCCTCGCGATCGCGGTCCGTCCTGGCAACCCGGAGGGGATCGGGTCGCTAGCCGACCTCGCCGACGAGGGGTTGGTCGTGTCGCTGTGCAACGGGGAGTGCCCTGCGGGCCAGTACGCGCGCGCGGCTCTCGACGCAGCCGGGGTCGAGGTCGAGCCCGACTCGCTCGAGAGCGAGGTCAAAGCGGTCATCACGCGCGTCGCCACCGGGGAGGCCGACGCGGGGATCGTCTACGCGACCGATGTGATCGCCGCCGACGGGGAGGTCGAGGGGGTCGATATCCCGCCCGGCGAGAACGTGATCGCCACCTACCCCATCGTCGTGCTCGAGAGCGCGCCCGCGGCGGGCCGCGCCTTCGTCGACCTCGTGACGTCTCCCGAGGGACGCCGCGTGCTGGCCCGCTATGGCTTCCGGCCGCGCTGAGCCGGCAGCCGCCCGAGCGGCCTCGCGCCCGCCTCCGTGGCCGTTGCTGGCCGCGGGGGGCCTCGCAGCGACCTTCCTCGCGCTCCCGCTCCTCGGGCTCCTGGTGCGGGCGCCGTGGGGAGCCCTCGGCAGCCACCTCGCCTCGGCCGAGGTCCGCTCCGCCCTCGGCCTTTCTCTCGTCTGCTCCCTGACCGCCACGCTGGTGTGCCTGGTGCTCGGGGTTCCCCTCGCCTGGGTGCTTGCGCGCGCCGAGTTCCCCGGGCGCGGTCTGCTGAGGGGGGTGGCGACGCTGCCGCTCGTGCTGCCTCCCGTGGTCGGGGGTGTCGCGCTCCTCCTCGCCCTCGGACGCCTCGGCCTCGTGGGGCGGTGGCTCGAGAGCCTCTTCGGGGTCCGTCTGTTCGGGACGCCCGCGGGCGTCGTCATCGCCGAGGCCTTCGTCGCCCTGCCGCTGCTGGTGCTGACGGTAGAGGGCGCGCTGCGGGCCTTCGACCGCCGCTACGAGGACGCGGCCGCGACCCTCGGCGCGAGCCGGTGGTACGCGTTCCGGCGCGTCACGCTGCCCGCGCTCGCGCCGTCCCTCGTCGCCGGCGGAGTGCTCGCGTGGGCGCGCGCCCTGGGCGAGTTCGGGGCCACGATCACGTTCGCGGGCAACCTCCCGGGGCGCACCCAGACGGTCCCGATCGCCGTCTACGTCGAGCTGCAGAAGGGGATCGAGGACGCGATCGTGCTCAGCCTCGTCCTCGTGGCGGTGTCCCTCGCCGTGCTCGTCGGCTTGCGGGATCGCTGGTTCCCGGCCCCGTGAGCCTCAGCGCCTCGATCGAAGTCCGCCTCGACGGGCTGCATCTCGACGTCCGCCTCGGGGTCTCGACCGGCGAGACGCTCGTCGTCCTCGGGCCCAACGGAGCGGGCAAGACGACGCTGCTGCGCAGCCTCGCCGGGCTCCTGCCCCTGCGGGGGCGGGTCGTGCTCGACGGCGAGACGCTCGAGGACAGCGCCGCGGGGGTGCGCGTGCCCACGGAACGCCGACCGATCGGGTTCGTGTTCCAGGACTATCTGTTGTTCCCGCGCATGTCGGTCGAGGACAACGTCGCATTCGGCCTGCGGGCGCGCGGAGCCGGCAGGGAGACGTCGCGCCGGGAGGCAAGAGCGTGGCTCGAGCGGGTGGGGCTCGGCGACAAAGCCGCGGCGCGGCCCTCCGCGCTCTCGGGAGGACAGGCCCAGCGGGTGGCACTGGCACGGGCCCTTGCGATATCGCCTCGCCTCCTCCTGCTCGACGAACCGCTCGCAGCGCTCGACGCGGGCGCCCGCGGGGAGGTCCGCCGTGAGCTGCGCCGCCATCTGTCCTCGTTCCCCGGAACGAGGCTGCTCGTCACCCACGACCCCGTCGAGGCGGTGGCCCTCGGCGACCGTCTGGTCGTGATCGAGCACGGCCGCGTGGTACAGGAGGGCGCGCCCGAGGAGCTCGGCAGGCGGCCACGGTCGCCCTACGTGGCGACGCTCGTGGGTCTCAACCTCGCCCGCGGGCGCGCCGACGGCGACGTCGTCGAACTGGCTTCGGGAGCGGTCCTCACCGCGGCGGCGCGCGCCAAGGGCGACGTCCTCGTCGCGCTCCCGCCTCGCGCCATCGCCCTCTATCGCTCTCGGCCCGAGGGCAGCCCGCGCAACGTGTGGCGAGCGCGCGTCGAGGCCCTCGACGTCGGCCGCGAGAGCGTGCGCGTCCACCTCGGGGACCCCCTGCCCGTCGTCGCGGAGGTGACCGCCGCCGCCCTTGCGGACCTCGAGGTGCGCGCGGGCGACGAGCTGTGGGCGTCGGTCAAGGCATCCGAGGTCGAGCTCTATCCCGCGTGACGGGATCCGCAGCAGCTCTAGGCCGGAGGGGGTGGCTCGTAGGCGTGCGGCTTGCGCGTCCGCGCGACCTCGGTGAGCGCGCTCCTGTCGATGCGATCGCCCGGGACGACCGCGACGCGGCAGGGCGTGGAGGCGCGCAGCGTCGCGGTCCGTCGCCCCCCCTCGAGCAGCGCCATCTCCCCGAGGATGGCGCCGGGGCCGACCTCGGTCACGAGCTCGCCGTCGATCTCGACCTGGAGGACGCCGTCGAACAGCAGGAACACGTCGTTTCCCGGATCCCCTTGCTCGACCAGCGTCTCGCCCGTGCGGAGGCGCCGGAAAGGCGGGTTGGAGCCGATGATCGCAAGCGACAGCTCCCGCTCGAGGGCGCTCTCGACCGCGGTCACGATCGCGCGCGAGTCGCGCCGGCCCCACGGCGTGTGCTGCCCGAAGGACTCTCTGATCCACGTCTCGTAGTCGATGACCCCGGTCTTGGCGAAGAGGCGTCCCTCGCCGTCGTAGATCCAATGGCGAGGGAAGGCGCTCGCCCCCACCACGGCCGCTTCCGAGCTCCCGTCGGTCCGGATGCTGAGAGATAGCGTCGTCCATGCGGTCGGGGCCGCCACCTGTACGAACGGAGGCCGTCGGACGCGCCGGGGGACGGCCACGCCGGTCCGTCCGCCGGCCGTCTGCACGAACGTGACGGAGTCTTCGCGCACCTGGGGCTGGGGCCGGATGTCGGGATAGGGAATGGCGGGGAAGACCATGCCGCGCGAGCCGAGCCGCAGGGTCGTGGCCCCGATGCTTCCGCCCCCGGATCGGCCGCTGTCGACGATGCGTCCGTCCTCGACCTCGATCCACCCCCGCAGCTCGTTGGCGAACCGGATCGCATCCGCCTCGAGCAGCGCCTGAACATCTCCGAGCACGTCCGGAGGTGGCATGTCGTAGTGCGCGACGCTGACGTGGAACGGAAGCGCGGTCATGCCTGCGACCGCGCCCTTCGGGATCCACGTGAGCGATGTGACGGATGATTCGACTCTCATGGCTGCTTTGGGGGGCGCCTCAAGGCAAGCTAGGGGCGGCCCGACGATTATGGCAAAGCAAGGAGCCAACTTGGACCCGCAGACATCCGCTCGTCGCGGCTCGTGAGCGCCGAGGACGTCGCGTCCCCGCCCGAGCGCGCCGCCCATCTCCCCGCGTGGCTGTTTCGGGTCGTGTCGCCCGCCCTCTACCACCGGGCGCGCCGCTTCCCGGTCCTCGGCGCCGTGGTGCGAAGACTGTTCGACGCGACCGTCCCGCATCGGGGCCTCGTCCTCTTCCGCGTCCAGCAGGGGCCCCTCGCCGGGATGGTCTTCGAGCTCGACCCGCGCACGCAGATGGACATCGTCGTGGGCCGCTACGAGGAGCGCGTACGGGGGGTCGTGGAACGGGTCCTGTCCGGGGGTGACCTCGCCTTCGACATAGGCGCCCACCTCGGCTACTTCACGCTGATGATGGCGAAGCGCGTGGGCGCGCGGGGACGCGTCGTCGCCTTCGAGCCCGACCCGTCGGTCATGGAGGGGCTCCGCCGCAACGCGCGGCGCAACGGCGCCGCGACCCAGGCAGAGCTCGTCCTCGTTCCCGCCGCGGTCGACGCGACCTCGGGCCGGGCCGGGTTCGTGGAGGGCCGCGAGACGTCGCGCGGCAAGCTCGTGTCGGACCGCGGCGACCACGACGTGGAGGTCATGGTCCTCGATGACATCGTGCGTCAGTTCGGCCGCCCCCGGCTCGTGAAGATCGACGTCGAGGGCAGGGAGGTGGGAGTGCTCGAGGGGGCGCGGGATACGCTCGCGGCCGGCGCGACCGTGTTCGTGATCGAAGCCCACAGCAGTTCGCTGGAGGCCCGCTGCCGGGCGATGTTGGAGGCCGCCGGCTACGCCTGCGCCGCCCTGCGGGAGCCGGGGCGCGCCGAGGACTACCTCGTCGCGTGGCCGGGCTCCGAGCCCTCGCCCGTCTCCGGCTGACGCTCCTGCGGAACCGCGTCGAAGATGCGCAGAGCGTCGGCCGCGTCGCGCTCGCGCCTCGTCAGCGCCACGAGGACGGCCCGCTCGCCGTGGCGGCGCAGCGCGACCTCGACGAGGTGGTCGATAGCGGCGCGCCGGGAGCCGGGAGGAGGCGACGGGAGCTCGACCTCGATGCTCGCCGCGAGATCGTCCGCGTGCACGAGCGCCTCCACCGTGCGCGTGGCGAGATAGTCGTCCAGGCGCATGACGAGCCCGCCGAAGACGGCCACGAGGCGATCCTCGGGTTCACGGTCGAGCGCGTCGCGGCACAGTGCGAGGGCCTCGTCGTAGGCCTCCAGGAGGGCACCCGGCCCCGCCCGCGCGCCCTCCTCGCCGCGCTCGACCACGTCGGCGTGGTCCGCCGCGTCCATACCCTCGAGAACGGTCGCGTAGTACTCGGGGGCGTCGATCGGGGGACCGTCGGGAGGCTCCACGGAGAGGTAGCGGACGACGTTCTGCCCCGACCGCACGAGGTGGGCGGCGAGCCCGCCGACCGTGAGCCCGGGGAGTGCGCTGGGCTCTCCCCACCGGGCCGCCGCCTCCGGTGCAGCGAGGAGCGGGCGCGCCGACGCGAAGGCCCCCAGGAAGATGCGGCGTGCGGATGATGAGGTCACTTCGGCCAGGCTAGCCGTCCCATCGGGCGCACCGGCCGGCCTCCTCTCCTATACTGCGAACGTATGTTCGATTCCGGCATCGACGAGCCCTGGCTCGAGGGACTCAACGAGGAGCAGCGGCGCGCCGCCACCTCCCCCGCCCCCTCCCTGCTCGTGGTCGCGGGCGCGGGGACGGGCAAGACGAGGACGCTCGCGGCCAGGGTCGCCCACCTCGTCGCTCGCGGGGCGCCTTCCGAGCGCATCCTGCTCCTCACCTTCACCCGGCGCGCCGCCCGCACGATGATCGACCGCGCCGAACGGCTCACCCGGGACCCCGCCTCGGGGCGCGTGTGGGCGGGAACCTTCCACTCGATCGGCAACAGGCTGCTGCGCGCGCACGGGCGCTCGGTGGGGCTCGGGAGCGACTTCACGGTCCTGGACGCGGCCGACGCCGCCGACCTCGTCGGCATGGTGCGCTCCGAGCTCCGGGCGGGGGAGAGCGGCCGCCGCTTCCCCCGCAAGGAGACTCTCGCCTCGATCTACTCGCGCACCGTCAACGCCCGCACGGCGCTCACCGAGGTCCTCGAGCGCTGGTACCCGTGGTGTGTCGACAACGCCGGCGGCATCCGCGACATCTTCCGCGGCTACGTCGAGCGCAAGACGCGCCACAACGTGCTCGACTACGACGACCTCTTGCTGTATTGGGACGCGCTCGCGCGCACCGGCGCCGGAGGGCGCGCTCTGCGGGACATGTTCGATCACATCCTCGTCGACGAATACCAGGACACGAACCGGCTCCAAGCCGAGATCCTGATGCGGATGCGGTCGCCGGCGAACAGCATCATGGTCGTGGGCGACGACGCGCAGGCCATCTACTCGTTCCGCTCCGCGACGGTCACCAACATCCTCGACTTCGCCGACGATCACGAAGGCACCGAGACCGTGAAGCTCGAGCGCAACTACCGCTCCACCGAGCCGATCCTGCGCGCTTCGAACGCGGTCATCGCGCAGGCGCGCAGGCGCCACGTCAAGGAGCTGTGGTGCACGCTCACGGGCGGCGAGCGGCCGACGCTCGTGACGTGCGCGGACGAGCGCAGCGAATGCGACGAGGTCTGCGCGCGCGTCCTATCGCATCGGGAAGCGGGGGTCGCGCTCGAGCGCCAGGCGGTACTGTTCCGCGCCGGACACCACAGCGCCGCGCTCGAGCTCGAGCTCGCCCGCCGCAACATCCCCTTCGTGAAGTACGGGGGACTGCGCTTCCTCGAGTCCGCGCACGTGAAGGACCTCGTCGCCTATCTGCGCATCCTCGAGAACCCGCACGACGAGCTCGCCTGGTTCCGCGTCGTGCAGCTGCTCGAGGGCGTCGGCGCGGCGACGGCGCGACGGGTCCTCGCCCACGTCGGTGTGGGCGATCCGTCCGTGGAGAGTCCTCTCGCCCGTCTAATCTCCGCGCCCCCGAGCGTGCCGGAGTCGGCGCGCGCGGATCTCGAGGCGCTCCGGGGATGCGTCGCCGACGCCGCCGCGGCCGACCCTCATCCGAGCGCGGCCATCGACGGCGCCCGCGCCTTCTTCGAGCCCGTCATCGCGCGCGTCTACGACGCGGTCTCGAGCCGTCTCTCGGATCTGGACCAGCTCGCCGCGATCGCAGCGGGCTACCCGACCCGGGCGCGCTTCCTCGCGGAGCTGACGCTCGACCCGCCGACGTCCACCGCCGATCTCGCGGGGCGGCCCACTCTCGACGAGGACCATCTCAATCTCTCCACGATCCACTCGGCCAAGGGGTGCGAGTGGGAGGTCGTGCACGTCATCCACGCGGCCGACGGCATGATCCCGTCGGACATGGCGCTGACCGACGAGGACGGCCTCGACGAGGAGCTGCGGCTGTTCTACGTCGCGCTGACCCGCGCCCGGCGCGCCCTGCACGTCTATTTCCCCTTGCGCCTCTATCTCCGCCCTCACGGCTCCGACGATGGGCACGGCCTCGCTCAGCTGACTCGTTTCCTGCCCTCCAGCGTGCAGGAGTGCTTCGAGCGGACCTCGGCGGGCAGTGCGGCCGACGACGACGCCGCCTCGCCGGCGCAGGGCGCGAGCACGGTCCAGGCGTTCCTCGAGGAGTTGTGGGCCTGAGGGAGGCGCGCTAACGCACCGAGCGGGCGACGCGCAGCGCCTGCCGCTTGCCCAGCGCCGACTCGAGGCGCAGCGTGAGGCCGTCGTGCTGCCACACGAGCGTGTTGCCCGCGAGCCTCACGGTGTCGCTGAGGACCTCGCCCCCCGGCCGGCCGTAGAGGATCACGTGAGGCTCGCCTCCGAGCCAGTAGCCGCGGTCGTCGCCGATCGCGACCGGCTCCACGACGGTGCCCTCGAAGGTGAGCTTCTTGACGAGGTCCTCGTCGAGGGTCGCCTCGAACTCGGTCAGCAGCAACCCCACCCCGGTCTCCGCGGCGCGAGGCAAGCGCGCTCCCGCGTCGTATACGAGCGTCACCCGCCCGCTTTCGAAGCGCTCGTCCAAAAAGACAGAGTCCGGCGCGCCGAGGCCCGCGAGCGTCGGCTCGAGGACCTCGAAGGGGACCGCCGCGGCCGCCTCCTCGAGGCTCACGCGCCGGCCGATGTCGAGCTCTGCGCGAGCGACGCCGGGCGGACGCCTCCCGGGCTCTGCCTCGATGCGGACCCCCGGGATCCCGAGCCAGCCCGCGACCGCGGTGCGTACGCCGGGCAGCGCCACGAGGCCTCCCCCGAGGAGCAGGAGCGCGGCCCCCGCCACCGCCAGCGAGCGCGGCGCTCTCAGGAGCGCGGACCACGGCGCCCTGCGGGGCCGCCGACGCAGGTGCGCGCCGATCGCGGAGGCGAGCGACGGGTCGGGAGGGAGCTCGAGGCGGCGCCCGACCTCTTCGAGGCGCCGCTCGAGGAGGTCGTCCGGCCTAGACATCCCCGGCTCCCGCGGCGCGGGCGGGCTCACCGAGCCGCTGGCGCAGGCGGCCGAGGGCCCGAGAGAGCCGTGACTTGACGGTGCCGGGCGCACACCCGAGCGCCGCGGCCATCTCGGCCTCGGAGAGCTCGAGGAAGTAGCGCAGGGCGATGACCTCCCGGTCCTGATCGGCCATGCCGTTCAGGGTTGCGACGATCTCGTCGAGCGGCTCGCGACCGAGGACCGCCGCCTCGGGAGATGGGGCCGCATCGTCCCGGGGGCGGTCCTCGGCGAGACGGAGCTCGAGACCGGCGCGCCGGCCCGCGGCGCGGCGCTGGTTGCGCGCCTCGTTGGCCACGATCTTGAGGAGCCAGGGCCGGAATGGGGCGCCTCGGCGGAAGCGAGCAAGCGCGTAGTAAGCCTTGATGAAACCGCTCTGGGCCGCGTCCTGCGCCTCGGCAGCGTCTCCCGCGATGAAGAGCGCGGTCCGGAACGCGACGCCCTCGTATCTCCTGACGAGCATCTCGTATGCATCCACCTCGCCGCGCCGGGCTCGGTCGACCAGTTCGGCATCGTCCAGTTCGGCATCGTCCAGTGGTCGGCCCTCCACTGACCCGTTTCGCCCTCACTACACCAGAGGGGCGGCGAGGGTTCCCGCATCGGCTCTGGGCCGGACGGAGCCTCGGCCTCAGTGGCAGTAGGCCGACCCCGCGTCCGTGCAGGCGCCGCGGGGGTCGACGACGAACTCGAAGTCGTATCCGGTGGGGTGCAGCGTCAGCTTCAGGACGGCGAAGGTCGTGTCGTGGCTTGCGTCTGCTAGCGTGCGGCGCGCCGCAACGGACAAGGGGAGACGAGTTGGCCGCGGATGTCGCCGACGTCGTGATCGTGGGGGCGGGCGCGATCGGGGGATGGGCCTCCTACTTCGCGCGCGCCGCCGGCGCCGAGCGGGTCGTTGTGGTGGAGAGGGACGTGGCCGGCTACGGCGCATCGTCGCGCGCCGCGGGCATCGTGCGAGCGCAGGGAGGCACGGAGGCGACCGTCCGGCTCGGGCGCTGGTCGATCGATTTCTACAAACGTCAGGCGTCTCTGTTGGGGACGGATTCCGGCTTCCGTGAGCTCGGTTATCTGTTGCTTGCGACCAGCGAGGCGGAGGTGCGCGCGGGACGCGAGCGGGTGGAGATGCAGCGCGCGCTCGGGCTCGATGTCGAGTGGCTCGATGCGCCGGAGGCGACGGCGCGCTGCGTGGTGCTCGCGCCCGAGGGGCATGCCGGCGGCAGCTACCTCGCCTCCGACGGGGCGATCGACCCGCCCCGCAACGTGCGTGCCTATCTGCTCGCGATGCAGCAGACCGGCGTCGAGCTCCGCGAGCGCACCCCCTGCATCGGTCTCCGCACGAGCACGACGTCGGAGGGAGCCCGGGTCGAGGGCGTCGACACGCCGTCGGGCACGATCGCAACGCGCAACGTGGTCCTCACCGGGGGACCCGGCCTGCGCGCGCTCGGCGAGCTCGCCGGGTTGCGCATCCCGGTCGGAGGCGCGCGCCACCAGGTCGCCGTCACGGAGCCCGATCCCGCGTTCGACGTCGAGAGGATGCCGATGGTCTTCGACGTCGGCGCGGGGCTCTACTGGCGCCTCGAGGAAGGGGGACTGCTGTTCGGCATGAGCAACCCCACGGAGGCCCCGGGCCCCGCGCGGGCGGTCGACTGGGACTACCTCGGCCGCATGCGAGAGCGGCTCGGCCGCCTCGTCCCGGTTACCCGCGGCCTAGAGCTTCGAAAGGTGTGGGCGGCGACGATCGACTACACCCCGGACCACCTGCCGATCATCGGGCCGGGCGTGAAGCCGGAAGGCGAGCGCATCGCCGGCCTCACGGTCGCGTCTGCGGGGGGACACGGGATGATGTGGGGCCCCGCCGTCGCTGCGGCCGCCGCCGACCTCGCTCTCACCGGGCGCAGCGACGTCGTCGATTGCGACCCGCTCGGGCTCGATCGCTTCGACGAGAGCGGCCGCTCGCGCCTCGCGACCGATCCCATCGCGCTTCCGTTTCCCGTCGCGGCCGACGATGCCCTCGCGGGCGCCGACGCATCGGGCAGCGACCTCTAGATAGACGCCCCCGCTACAGGAAGCGGATCTTGTAGATGTCGGAGCGGCGCGCGACCGCGTTGCACACGTTCTGCTCGAAGAAGACCTCGGACTTCCCCGACGGAGTCGTGCTCACGTAGCTGTCGCCCACGTCGCGGTTGTCCCGCAGCCGCAGGAGGGCCCGCGGCTTGGCCCCGGGCCGCCACCGAAAGAACTTGACCGAGCGCCCGCACTGGCGGCGCCCGCGGGCGAAGTACACGATGCCGTCCGAAGTGACGGAGGGCGCGTATTGCGACCGGTTCTTCACGTTGGGCACCTTCTTGGCGATCCGGAGGTCGATGTTGTAGCGGTAGACGTCGCACTTCGTGGGCGGCTTGCACCGGTGCCACACGACCCAGTTCCCGTTGACCTGACCCGGCGCGAGGAAGGTCTCGAACGAAGATGTGATGTCGAGGATGCGGTGGCTCTGCGTGTTGCGGTTGTAGAGAAGGATCTTGCGCTTGTCGCCGCGCAGGTTGCGGCGCCCGAACAGAAGCCAGTCCCCGTCGAGATCGGGCCAGTACTCCCACTTGCGGGTGTTGACGAAGATCTGCGGTGAGAAGCGCCGGCGCGTCTCGAGGTTGAAGAGCTTGATGTCGGACGTCTTCGTCCCGTGGTACTGCTGGTATACGAGGAGGTCGCCGTCGATGCCACCCATCGCGGCCTGCGTGCGGCGGGGGTTGACCTTGAACGCGGAGCCCCCGTCGCGACGCGCGAAGACGTCGAGGTCGCGGAGGTCGCCGGCGCTGTTCTGCTCCCACCCGAGGTATCCCGACTTGCGGGCGGGCTGGAACTCGCCCACGTTGGGCTTGGTGAGGACGGGAACCCGCTCGACGGCGCCCGGCGCCGCGGAAACGAGCCCGAGGACGAGAGCGACGCAGACGCCTGTCACGACCACGGCCCGAGTGCGGCGTCGAGAGGATCTTGGGGCGGGGGCCGTGGGCGCCCCTGGACCGGTCATGTGGCGATTACCTCGGCGAGAAAGGCTTGTCGGCGTCGGCGGGATTGTCACACGCCCGCCGGGAGGTCAGAGCAGCTGAGCGACGCTCTCCACGACAGAGGCAGGCGAGATGGGCTCCGGGGCCGCGCCGCCTCCGCCGCCGTCGCTGCCGCCTCCGTCGTCCCCGCCTCCGGTCCCGCCGGCGCCGCCGCCCCCG
>DATADD010000153.1:0-2832 GCA_036258675.1 Actinomycetota bacterium
GCGCAGAGAGGAGAGCGGCCGTGGATCCGAAACGACTCAAGTCCGTGGCGTTGTTCGAAGGGCTCTCCCACAAGGACCTCGAACGTCTCGGGAGATGGGCCGACGAGGTCGACGTCCCGGAGGGCAAGGAGCTGATCAGGCAGGGCCGGTCCGCGTTCGAGTTCTTCGTCATCGAGGACGGAACCGCGGACGTGACCCGGGACGGGGCCCCCGTAGGGACGCTCGGCCCGAGCGACTTCTTCGGCGAGCTCGGCCTCCTGCAGAGGGTCCCTCGAACCGCGACCGTCGTCGCGACGTCGCCCATGCGCCTGATCGTGATGGCGAGGCGGGAGTTCGGGTCGATGGAGGCCGCGATGCCCGGAGTCGCCCGGCAGCTGCGGGCGCGCCTCGACGAGCGTCTCGTGCGCGACTTCGGCGGAGCCGAGGGAGATGCCGCCTCCGACGGCGTGCCGGCCCGGCTCATCATCGTCACGCTCGGCGTGTCCGACCTCGGGCGGTCCCAAGCCTTCTACGACGCCCTCGGGTGGGAGCGCACCTCGTCGAGCCAGGAGTCCATCTGCTGGTACCGGACCGCCGACTCCTACGTCGGTCTCTTCGCGCGCGAGGAGCTCGCGCGCGACGCGAACCTGCCCGCCGAGCCGCGCGCTCCCTTCGGGGGCGTCACGCTCGCGATCTGCGTCGATAGCGAGGCGGCCGTGACCGCGGCGATCGAGGCGGCCTCGAGGGCCGGCGCGAAGATCGTCAAACCCCCCGTCCGAGCGGAGTGGGGCGGCTTCTCCGGTTACTTCACGGACCCGGACGGCCACCCCTGGGAGGTCGCGTTCAACCCGAACTTCCCCATCGGCGAGGACGGCAGGGTCACGATCCCGTAGCGGCCGCCCGGAGGGTTGGCCTCAGTCGTCGACGTCGCCCTCGAAGAGGGCGAAGGCGGCGCCCTGAGGGTCCTGCGCGACCGCGAACCGGCCCGCGGGGACCTGCATCGGCTGCGTCACGAGGCGCCCCCCGCGGTCGTGGATGACCCGCGCGGTGTCGTCGATGCTGCCGGCATTGAAGTAGGGGAGGACGTGCGGCGGCGGGTTGCCCGCCATCGCCGACGGCATGAGGCCGCCGTTGCTCGCGCCGCGGTTCCTGATGTGCCGGTACCCGCCCGCTTGGTCGAGCTCGGTGATCTCCCACCCCAGTAGATCCGTGTAGAAGCTCGCCGCGGCCGCGGGATCGGGGGTGACGACGTCGTTCCAGCACAGCGCCCCGACGTCGTTGACGCGCTGGGCACCGATGTGAGCTCGAGGCTCCCACAGGCCCAGGACGGCGCCGGTGGGATCCGCCACCACGGCCATGCGCCCGGAGTCCTGGATGTCCATGGGCGCCCTCACCACGGTGCCGCCGAGCTCGGCCGCGCGCCGGGCGGCATCGTCGACCGACTCGACCGTGACGTAGGAGAGCCAGTTGGGCACCATCCCGGCCCCGCGCTGGTGCTCGTCCATCTCGTAGAGGCCGGCAACGAGGTCCCCGTCGCGGAACAGCATCGTGTAGCTCCGGTCCTCCCCCGCGGGCGTGTCGCGCGCCTCCCACCCGAACACGGCGCCGTAGAAGCCCTTGGCCGCGCCGGCCTCGGTCGTGCCCAGGTCGACCCACGAGAACGTGCCCGGCGCGTAGCTCGTCCGATGACCCATGTCGCTCCTCCTCCCACCGGTTCGAGACGCCCCAGTATCCCGAGTCGCCGCGCACACCGGAGACGGACGCCGGTGGTATGAGGAAGGCGGGTCGAGCGAGAGGAGGCGGTCGTGAGCGCGTCGACGAGGACCTCGGGTACGCCCCGTGTGCTCATCGTGGGCGGCGGCTTCGTCGGTCTCTACACCGCGCTCGGGCTCGAGAAGCACCTGCGGCCGGGGGAGGCCGAGGTGACGCTCGTCAGCCCCGAGTCGTTCATGACCTACCAGCCGTTCCTGCCCGAGGCGGCGGCCGGCAACGTGGAGCCGCGCCACGTCGTCGTGCCGCTGCGCTCCGTGCTGTCGAGGACCAGGCTCGTGGTTGCCGAGGCCCACTCGCTCGACCACACCGACCGGGTCGCGACGCTCGTCACGCGCGAGGGGGACCGGATCGAGGTCGCCCACGACCACGCTGTGATCGCGGTCGGGTCCGTGTCCCGGACGCTGCCCATCCCGGGCCTCGAGGGAGCGGGCATCGGCTTCAAGACGGTTGCGGAGGCGATCCACCTCCGCAACCACGTCATCTCCCGGCTCGACGCGGCGGAGGCGTCACCCGACGAGGCGGCGCGCCGGCGGGCGCTCACGTTCGTGTTCGTGGGAGGAGGCTACGCGGGCGTGGAGGCGCTGGCCGAGCTCGAGGACCTCGCGCGCGACGCGGTGCGCAAGTACGCGTCCGTGACGCGCGCCGACATGCGCTGGGTGCTCGTGGAGGCCGCGGGAGAGATCCTGCCCGAGATGGCTCCGGGCGCGGGCCGCTACTCGGTCAAGGCCCTGCGGGCGCGCGGCATCGAGGTGCTGCTCGACACGACGCTGCTGTCGGCGGAGGGCGGGCACATCGTGCTGTCCAACGGGGAGGAGTTCGACACCGACACGCTCGTGTGGACGGCGGGCATCCACGCCGATCCCCTGACGGAACGGCTGGGCCTGGAGCGCGACGAGCGCGGGCGGCTCGTGACCGACGAGTTCCTGCGCGTCGTGGGCGCCGAGGGGGTGTGGGCGGCGGGCGACTGCGCCGCCGTGCCCGACCTCGTGACGGGAAAGGTGTGCCCCCCGACCGCGCAGTACGCGATCCGCCAAGCGCGCCGGCTGGCGCGCAACCTCGTGGCGACGATCCGGGGCGAGG
>DATADD010000154.1:0-3254 GCA_036258675.1 Actinomycetota bacterium
TTCGGCGAACCCACCATGCCCCGGCGGCGCCACCTCTCGTAGCGCCTTCCGAGCCTCCACGCATCGCTCGCGTACACCTCGTCGAGCCCGGGCAGCTGCTCCACGGACAGGCCCTCCGGGCGCGCCGCCGCCGGGAGACGGTCGAGCACGCCCTCCACGGGTGCCCTCCAGAGCCCGATCCACGGGGCGTAGTGACGGTAGGCGCAGTAGCGCACGCCGGCGTATCGCTCGCACACGCGGTGGCGATCGGCGTCGAGGATCAGGGCCGCGCGCGCGAGCTCCTCCCCTCGGGTCGTGGGTCTGGCCTGTTGGCGCACGGCGACGACCGCGACCGCAAGCGCGCAGGCAACCAGCCCGACCGCGACGGCGCGCCGGGGGTGGCGCCACAGAGCCACCCCGGCCGCGGCCACGGCGAGGGCCGCGACGTAAACGAGGTGCCACCCCAGAGGCTTGTGTGACAGCTCGGTGACCGCGTAGGCCCACGTCTCGCTCGGCAGGACGGGCGAGACATAGAAGATCGCGCCGGCCTGCTCCGGGTCGCCGCGGGTGAGCAGGCCGACCGTCGCGGCGACCAGGGCGACGATCGCGAGGGGCCCTGCTGCGATCCACGGGGCCCACCGTCCCAGGGCGACGCCGATCGCCCCGGCCAGGACGACGGTCGCCGGGCCCGTAACAAGCGCGGCGAGGCGAGGTGTTCCCACGCCCCCCACGGCCTCGAGGAAGGCGAGGTGGACGCCCACGAGCGCGAGCACGGCGACACCGGCGAGCGCGACCGCGAGGAGGAGCCCCGCGGTCACGACCCTCTCCGTCGAGGGCGCTGCTTCATGCAGCTCGGTCGTGTGATGGCGGGCCGGCCTGATCGTCGCGAGGTGGGCGACCACGAGGAACGCTGCCGCCAGCGGGATCTGTGCTTCGGAGACGAGCGCGTCGTGACGGTTGAGCACCGGGGCGTCCCGCCACGTGGCAACGACCAGCAGTCCGGTCCCGAGCAGAGCGCCGGCGATCGCGACGGGGTGCCGGAGCATGCGCCTCGCTTCGACGCGCGCGATGGCGAGCGCGACCGGCACCGTGCGCCCGGCTCGGAGCCCGACCCCGGGCGCGGCGCCGGCGGCCGCGCTCACGCGGCCTCGACGAAAGCGTCGTCTCCCAGCAGCAGGAGATAGCCGTCCTCGACGGAGGGATCGAGGAGGCGGGCACCCGAGGGAGCGGACCCGATGTTGCGGTAGAGGCCGTCGCCCGTGCGCCACGACAGGCGCGCCTCCGCGGCGCGCTGCTCGCTGAGCCACACCGAGCCGAGTGCGACCCCCGCAAGCTCGCGCGGCGTCCCCGTGAACAGCGTCCGGCCGCGGTGCATGACGACGACGCGGGGGCAGAGCGCCGCGACGTCCTCGGTCTGGTGCGTGGAGAGCAGGATCACCCGGTCCTCCCCGAGACGCGACATCACCTCCCGGAAGCGGAGCCGCTGCTCCGGGTCGAGCCCGGCGGTGGGCTCGTCCAGGATGAGCAGCTCGGGCTCACCAAGCAGGGCCTGCGCCAATGCGACCCTTCTCCGCATGCCGCCCGAGAGCGCCTTGATCTTCTTGTGGGCGACACCGTCGAGTCCGACGACGTGCAGGACGCGCTCGACCTCGGCATGGCGGTCTCGTCGGTTCGTCATCTCCTTGAGGATCGCGACGTAGTCGATGAAGTCGTATGCGGTGAAGCTTCTGTGGAAGCCGGGCTCCTGGGGCATGTAGCCGAGACGGCGGCGGATCTCGAGCCGGCCCCGGGGAGAGCCGGGGTTGCGCCCGAGGACCTCGATGCGTCCGCGATCGAGCGCCAGGACGGTGGCGACGACCTTCATCAGCGTCGTCTTTCCCGCTCCGTTCGGTCCGAGCAGTCCCGTGATGCCTGGTTGCGCGTGCAGGTAGGCCTCGTCGAGCGCGCGCGTGAGACCGAAGCGCCTCACCGCGCCCTCGACCATCACTCCGTTCAAGCGGTCCCTCCTCTCTCGAAGGTGTCGCGCCGGAGCGCGAGGAGTACGGCGGCCGCCACGGTTGCCGCCGCGACGCACAGCTGCAGCGGCGCGCCGAAGAGCGCGCGCAGGTCCGTGGGCCCGAGCGCCATCCACCACGCCGCGAGCGCGAACGAGATCCACGCGCCCGCCACCGCGGCCGCGGCGCGCAGGTAGCCGACGAAGGATGCGAGCCCGAGGCTCGTCGTGACCAGCGCGAGCGACGGCAGCAGCCACGCAGCCGCCGTCCATCCGAGGCCGGGCAGCGCGAGCGCGGCGAGCGCGGCGATGGCCGTGGTCGCGGCGAGCACCGCTCCCGCCCGCACGAGCAGGAGGCCGAAGCTGGACATCGGCGCGGCGACCCCCACCTCGTAGGTCGGGTCGACCCGGGGGCCGTAGGCGACGGCGACCCCGGCGAGCGGCAGCAGCGGCGCGAGCACGAGGAAGAGAAAGAACCCCTGGGGGGCCGCGCGCGCCGCCAGCACCGCGAAGCCGAGGGCGAGCGCGACCCCGCCGAGCCACGACACGCTCAGCGACGGCGTCGCGGCCAGCAGACGAGCGATGTGCTCGGGCGCGCCCGCGCGCAGCAGCAGTCGCTCCACCGGGGCGCGCCGCGATGCGCGGACGGTCTCGTCGATGCGGTACCACACCGCCTCGAGACGGGCCGCATCGGCGCGCGCCGCGAGCGCGCCGCGGCACTCGCCGCACGTGAGCAGATGGGTCTCCACCGAGAAGGCCCGCACGTCGTCGACAGCCCCGCGGGCGTAGAGGTCGAGGACGTCCTCTCCGACGTGCCAGGTCGCGTCTCGTCCCGGGCCCGTCACGCGAGCTCCTCGCGGAGGCGCGCCCGCGCGCGCATCATGCGGGTCTTCACGGTCCCGGCCGGGATGCCGAGCAGCCGGGCGGCCTCCGATGTCGTCAGCCCGTCGATCACGGTCGCTTGGACCACGGCCCTGAGCTCGGGCGAGAGACGTCCCAGAGCGCCCGCGAGATCCCCCATCTCGACGCCGAGGAGCACCTGGTCCTCGGCCGAGACCACGACCTCGGGGCGCGCCGGGGCGGGCGGAGCCAGGTGGTGGGCGCGCCGAAGACGGTCGACGAGGCGGCGGATCCCTATCCCCCAGATCCAGGCCGCGACCTCGCCCCGGCCGGCGTAGGCGGCGGCGCCGCGCCACACGGCGACGAACGTGTCCTGGACGACCTCCTCGACGGCGCCCTCGTCGGAGCAGCGGCGGGCGAGCCGCATGACGAGCCACGGGGC
>DATADD010000155.1:0-4344 GCA_036258675.1 Actinomycetota bacterium
GCGCGGCGGTCGCCGAGGCGCCCGGGGCGCCGGCAGGCGGGATGCGGTGAGCCTGCTCGAAGTGCGCGACCTGCACGTCGCCTACCGCACGCAGGGCGGGATGGTGCCGGCGGTGCGGGGGGTCGACCTGGACCTCGACCGGGGCGAGGTGCTGGGGCTTGCCGGGGAGTCGGGGTGCGGCAAGTCGACCATCGCCCACGCGATCCTCCGTCTGCTCCCCGACGGCGCCCGCACGTCGGGAACGGTGTGCCTCGAGGGCGAGGACGTGCTCGAGATGCGCTTCGGCCGCTTGCGCGCGGTGCGGTGGACGGAGGCCGCGATCGTGTTCCAGGGAGCTATGCACGCGCTCAACCCCGTCCGGCGCGTGCGCGATCAGATCGCGGAGCCCATCATGCTCCATCAGAACGTGAGCGAGCGCGACGCTCACGCGCGCGTGGAGGAGCTGCTCGAGCACGTCGGACTGCCGGCGCGCCGCGGCGGCGACTACCCGCACGAGTTCTCCGGCGGCCAGCGCCAGCGCGTGATGATCGCGATGGCTCTCGCGTGCGATCCCAGCCTCCTCGTCGCGGACGAGCCCACCACGGCTCTCGACGTCATGGTGCAGGCGCAGGTGCTCAACCTGCTCAAGGGCCTCCAGGTCGAGCTCGGGCTCGCGATGCTGTTCATCACCCACGACCTCTCCGTGTTGGCGGAGGTGTGCGATCGGATCGCGGTCATGTACGCGGGCCGCATCGTGGAGGAGGGGCCCTCGGAGCGCGTGTTCGAGGCGCCCGCGCACCCCTATACGAAGGCGCTCGCGGCCGCGTTCCCGACGATCGGCGATCCCGCCTTCCGCCGCGCCCCCTCGGGGCTCGGCGGCGACCCTCCCTATCCCCAGGCGATCCCGAGCGGGTGCCCCTTCCACCCGCGCTGTCCGCTCGCGTTCGACGCGTGCCCGCACCAGGACCCGCCCCTGTTCCACGCGGGTCCGAGCCACCGCGCCGCGTGCCTGCTCGTGCCGGACCGGGTCCCGAGCGGAGGGGTGCGATGAGCGACGCGGCCGCGGACGCGCCCCCGCGGTCGCGCCCCGAGGGAGATCCGCCCCTGCTCGAGGCGCGCGGGATCCGCGTGTCGTTCTCGCAGCGAACCGGCCTGCTGGCGGGCCTCGCCGGCGGCTCGGCCGCCGAGGCCCGGGCGGTCGACGGGGTCGACCTCGGGATCCACGAGGGAGAGGTGGTGGCGCTCGCGGGCGAGTCGGGATGCGGCAAGACGACGCTCGCCCGGGCGATCATGGGGCTGCAGAAGCCGCAGCGGGGCTCGGTCCTGTTCGAGGGCCGCCCGATCGGGCGCGACCTCAAGGCGTACCGGCGGCGGGTCCAGATGGTCTTCCAGGACCCCGCCGGCGCGCTCAATCCGCGCCAGACGATCTACGAGTCGGTCGCGGAGGGTCTGCGCATCCACAAGGTCCCCGGCTCGGAGGAGGATCTCGTCGCCTCCGCGCTCACGCGCGCGGGCCTGCGCCCGGCGCGCCGCTTCTTCCTCCTCTATCCCCACGAGCTCTCCGGCGGCCAGCGCCAGCGCGCCGTGATCGCCGGCGCGCTCGTGCTCGACCCGCACGTCATCGTCGCCGACGAGCCCGTGTCGATGCTCGACGCGTCCGTGCGGGGCGAGATCCTTCAGCTCCTGCTCAAGCTGCGCGACGACCTCGGCCTCGCCCTCCTCGTGGTCACCCACGACCTCGGCCTGGCGTGGACGGTGGCGGATCGGGTCGCGGTCATGTACCTCGGGCGCATCGTCGAGGAAGGACCCGCCGAGGAGGTCCTCACCCGACCCCTCCACCCCTACACGAGGGCGCTGCTCGACATCGTTCCCGAGGCGGGAGGGCTGGAGCGCCCCGTGCTCGCCGGCGAGCCGCCCGATCCGACCCGCGTGCCCGGCGGCTGCCGCTTCCACCCGCGCTGCCCTGCCCTCAACGGGGGCGACGCGGCCGCAGCCGGCGTCGACGACGCGTGTCGCAACGACGACCTGGGGCTCGCAGAGCTGCGCCCCGGCAACCTCGCGGCGTGCCACCTCGCGGCCGCGCGCGCGGGCCGGCGCGCCTCGCCCCCACCTACCTAGAGGGGTTCGGGGAGGATCTCTCGCGACGGAGCAGAGCTCACGCGAGCCGGCGCGGGATGGTGCGCTCCCAGCGGCGCGCCCAACGGGGCGCGCCGCCCTCGCCCACCTCGAGGTCGAGCTCGACCCGGAAGACGCCCTTGTCGCTGCGCACGACGAGGCGGGACTCGCTCGTCACGGCGGTTTCCGGCCAGCTGAGCTCGTAGCGGGCGCGTCCCTCGACCCAGGCGTCGGCCGGGTCCTCGGTCGACACCCCCGCGTGCCCCGAGTACCGCTCGGTCAGACGCCCCCCCACCTCGAGCTCGGAGTCCGCGCTCTGGGCGATCACGACCCTCCTGACGCGGGCGACGACGTCGTGCTCGATGCGCCATGTCGGCTCGGGGCCCGGCGGCGGGCGGTCCCTGCCCGGGCGGGACGGCGGCAGCGAGGGCTCGGGCGAGGGGGGCGGCGGGCCCACCGCCGGGAGGACGAGCGCCGAGCCGTCCCGGTGGACCGTGAGCCGGCCCGCCGCGGGCGGGGGCCACACGTTCGGCCAGTCGGCCCCCGCGACGTCGAGGCGGACCCTGTGCCCGCGCTCGAAGGTCCACGAGGTCGCGTCCAGCTCGACGGTGACCTCGTGTGGGGCTCCGGGCTCGAGTGGCTCGGGCTCCGCGTGGGAGCGCCGGTGGGTGAGGTTGAAGGCCGTCCGGCTCACGAGCGCGGAGGTGCCGTCCTCGAACACGTCGCAGAGCTTGAGCGACACGAACGCGACCGGCTCGCTCGACGAGAGCCTGAGCTCGACGCGGGGGTAGCCCAGGATCTCGAGCTCCTCCTCGAGCGGCGGCCAGTCGTAGACGAGCGACAGCGCCTCGTCGGGGCGCTGGTCGAGGGGTTGGCCGAAGGGCCCGCCTCCCGCGCACCAGATCGACGCGGTCGCGCCGACGTCGCCGCGCACCCAGAGGTCGTCGGCGGGGGCGTCGCCGCGCCCGACCGCGATCGCGTCCGATAGGGGCATGACGTCCGCGCGCGCCCGCTCCAGCGGCCACCCCGCCTCGAAGCGGAACACGCCCCGCACACGATCGAGGTCGCCCGCAGGTCTCGTCGAGCGCCGCGCGTAGACGGTGATCGGCGGCTCGTCGTCGATCCCGTTGCGCGCGCCCCGCAGCCACCTGTCCCACCACCGGATCATCTCGGGGACGAGGTCGATGCGCGGCCCCGGCTTGGAGGTCTCGGTCGAGGTGTGCGCCCACGGACCGATCAGCATCCGCTTGGGGCACCGGAGACCCTCGAACGTGCGCCACGTCATGTTGTGGTAGCCGTCCGCCCACCCCGCGACGATCAGGGTCGCGCATCGGATGGCGTCGTAGTGAGGACGCAGCGAGCCGTGGCGCCAGTAGGGACCGTCGACCTGCTCCTCGAGCCACCGCAGGATCCAGGGCTCGAGGTTCTCGACCCGCTCCGCCCACGTCCGGCGCCACCCCTCGCCCGCGACGCGCGGCACCGGCGGAAGCGCGTTCATCGCAACCATGTAGAGGGGGTAGTCGACGAGGTCGAGGGCGCGCCGGATGCCGCCTCCGTAGTGGACGTCGTCGGTGTAGCGGTCGTCGGTCGAGAAGATGGTGCAGATGGCCCCCAGCGCGGGCGGTCTCTGCATCGCGACCTGGATCGAATTGAAGCCCGAATATGACGTTCCGTACATCCCCACTCGGCCCGAGCACCACGGCTGCGCCGCGAGCCAGGCGATCACCTCGCACATGTCGCGCTGCTCCTGCGCGGGGTACTCGTCGACCGCGAGCCCGTCCGAGGAGCCGGTGCCGCGCACGTCGACCCGGCAGACCGCGTAACCGCCCTCGTCGCGCAGCCGCCGGTACTCGGGGTTGTTGTACGCGGTCACGTCGTCCTTGCGGTAGGGGAGCGCCTCGAGGATCGCGGGCTGGGGTCCTTCGGTGGCGGGGAGGTACAGAGTGGCCGCGAGGCGCGCGCCGTCGCTCATCGGGATCCACTGGAACGTCTCCGTCACCGCATCTCCTGGGAGCCGCAAGGCCGGGAGACTACCTCCGGTCGCCGAGCGCCACCGTGCGTGTGATGCCCACGTTGCCCAGGAAGCGGCGATCGTGGCTCACGATCACGAGGGTGCCGGGGAACCCGGCGAGCGCCCCCTCGAGCTGTTCGGTCGCGGGCAGGTCGAGGTGGTTCGTGGGCTCGTCCAGCAGGAGGAGGTTGGCGCGCTCCGCGCTCAACAGCGCCAGGAGCGCGCGCGTGCGCTCACCC
>DATADD010000156.1:0-8621 GCA_036258675.1 Actinomycetota bacterium
GCGATCGATCCGCCGTAGAGGACGAGCCCGGGAAGGTCGAGCCGGCACAGCGCCATCGCGGCCGCGGGGATCGTCTTGTCGCAACCCACCAGACACACGAGGCCGTCGAACAGGTGACCGCGCGCGACGAGCTCGATCGAGTCTGCGATGACCTCTCGACTCACGAGCGACGCGCGCATCCCCTCCGTGCCCATGGAAACCCCGTCGGAGACGGCGATCGTGTTGAACTCCATCGGCGTGGCGCCCGCGCCCCGGATGCCCTGCTTCACGCGTGCGGCGAGCTCCCGCTGGTTGAGGTTGCAGGGCATCGTCTCGATCCACGTCGTCGCGACGCCGATGAGCGGACGGGCGAGGTCCTCGTCGCTGAAGCCGACCGCCTTGAGCATCGCGCGCGCCGGGGCTCGGTCGGGTCCGTCGGTGAGCGCCGAGCTGCGGCGCTTGGCGGGGTGGGAGGGAGAGGCCGGGCGGGTCACGGCGCCCCAATGTACTTCAGGGGTTGACCTCGCGGGATCGATGCGTATACTCCGCCAAACGCATCGCGCAGCGGGCGCGATGTTCCCTCAGCGAAAGGGCGAAGCAGGCCGCATGGTTGCCACGGGCAGACACGGAGCGATGTCCCCGATGGCGGCTCGGCGCGCCCGCGCCTGCCTGTTCGGCCTCGTACTTATCACCTAGCGCGCGATCTTCCAGCCCTCTCGGCTGCAAGGTCGTGCGCAAACCCTCCGGACCCCGGAGGGTTTTTTCGTTTCCACGAGCGGAGGTGATCCACATGGACCAGACACAGCGGCAAGGCCGATCGAGACCACAGGGAGCAGAGGGGAGGCGCGCGATGCGCTACGCCATCTACAACGGCGAGTACGTGGGGACCGTCGGATGGGCGGGCCCCGGTCACGTCACGCTCGACGTCGACGACGACGACGAGCGGCGGTGGTTCGCCGCTTACTTCGAGGCGGAGGACTCGTTCCTGTCGGGCTCCGTCGGATGCGAGGAGATCTCGGTCGAGCGCCGGGACTCCTCGCCGGCGGCGTTCACGCGCGCGGCGCGCGCTCTGGCTGCCTATTCGTACAGGGTGCGGGACGAGGCCGGCCCGCCCGAGCGCGGGGCCGGGTGAGCGCCGTGCGGATCAGGATCCGGCGTCCGAAGAGGCGGCGGCCGTGACCACGGGCGCATCGTCGCTGATCGCGTCGCTCGAGCACGCCGGCGTCGAGGTCGTTTTCGGGATCCCCGGAGGGGCGATCCTGCCCGCCTACGATCCCCTGCGGGACTCGCCGATACGGCACGTCCTGATGCGTCACGAGCAGGGCGCGGGGCACGCCGCCGAGGGGTACGCGCACGTCACCGGGCGGCCCGGCGTGTGCTTCGCCACGTCCGGTCCCGGAGCGACAAACCTCGTGACCCCCCTCGCGGACGCGTTCATGGACTCCGTCCCGATGGTCGCGATCACGGGTCAGGTGCCGCGGCCGGCGATGGGCAACGACGCGTTCCAGGAGGCGGACATCTGCGGCATCACGATGCCTGTCACCAAGCACAACTACAAGGTGATGGACCCCGACGAGATCCCCACGGTGATCGCGGAGGCGTTCCACATCGCGTCCACCGGACGGCCGGGACCGGTGCTCGTGGACGTGCCCAAGGATGTCCTCCAGGCCCCCGCGACGTTCTCCTGGCCGAGCTCTGTGGAGCTGCCCGGCTACCGCCCCACGACCCGCCCGAACCGACGGCAGGTGCGGGCCGCGGCCGACCTCATCCGCAGCGCGGCCCGGCCCGTCCTCTACGTCGGCGGAGGAGTGATCAAGGCGCGCGCCGCGGAGGAGCTGCGCCAGCTCGCGCTCGCCACCGGCGCGCCGGTGGTGACGACGCTGATGGCGCGCGGCGCGTTCCCCGACGACCATCCCCAGTGCCTCGGCATGCCGGGCATGCACGGCTCCTACGCGGCGGTGACCGCGATGCAGCGCGCGGACCTCCTCGTGTGCCTCGGGGCTCGCTTCGACGACCGCGTCACCGGGCAGCTGGAGTCGTTCGCGCCGGGGGCGAAGGTGATCCACGCCGACATCGACCCGGCGGAGATCGGCAAGAACCGAGCCGTGGACGTGCCGATCGTGGGGGACGCCAAGCTCGTCATCGCAGAGCTCACCCGGGCCGTGCTGCACGACGTCGCGTCGCGCGGCTGGCTCGACCTGTCGCCGTGGCGCGAGGAGGTGGCAACCTGGGAGAGGACCCACCCGATCGCCTACACCGAGGACGACGCCGGGCCGCTCAAGCCGCAGGCCGTGGTGGAGCGCATAGCGGCGGCGACCGGGGGAGACGCGGTCGTGGTGACGGGGGTCGGCCAGCACCAGATGTGGGCTTCGCAGCTCATCTCGTTCAACAAGCCCTACTCGTTCGTGTCGTCCGGGGGGCTCGGCACGATGGGCTTCGCGGTCCCCGCCGCCCTCGGCGCCAAGATCGGCCGGCCCGACGACAGGGTCGTCGCGATCGACGGCGACGGCTGCTTCCAGATGACCGCTCAGGAGCTCGTCACCGCGGCGGTGGAACGCATCCCCGTGACGGTGGCGGTGATCAACAACACGTCCCTCGGGATGGTGCGCCAGTGGCAGGAGCTCTTCTACGGCGAGCGCTACTCCGAGGTCCATCTCGGTGCCGAGGTCCCGGACTACGTGCGGCTGGCCGAGGCGCTCGGTGCGGTCGGACTGCGCGCCTGTGGGCGCGACGAGGTAGACGCGGTCCTCGACAAGGCGCTCGACGTCGACGACAGGCCGTGCGTGATCGACTTCCGCGTCGACCCCGCCGAGATGTGCTTTCCGATCGTGCCCGCGGGCGCGTCAAACGACGACATCATGCTCGATCCCCGCCTGCCCGTGGGCTCCGGGTTCCGGCCCGCGGACGTCGCGGTGGGAGGGGTGTAGACGTGGCAACCCACAACCTGTCGGTTCTGGTCGAGAACAAATCGGGGGTGCTGGCGCGCATCGCCGGGCTCTTCGCCCGCCGGGGCTTCAACATCGACTCGCTCGCCGTCGGTGGGTGCGAGGACCCCGCGCTGTCGCGCATGACGATCTGCGTGTCCGTGGACGAGAAGCCGCTCGAGCAGATCACGAAGCAGCTCCACAAGCTGGTCAACGTGCTTCGCATCACGGAGCTGGCGCACGACGAGTCCGTCGAGAGGGAGCTCGCGCTGATCAAGGTCTCCGCCGCGGCCGGCCGCCGGGCCGAGGTGCTCGAGGTCGCCGAGATCTTCCGCGCAAAGGTCGTCGACGTCGACAACGACGCGCTGATCCTCGAGGCCACGGGCGCGCCCGACAAGGTCGCGGCGTTCGAGAAGCTGCTCCGTCCCTACGGGATCGTCGAGATCGCCCGCACCGGGCGCGTCGCCCTCGGGCGCGGCCGGCGGGGGCTGCGTCCGCCCTCCCTGCGCCCCGTCCCCATGACCCGGCGATCGGCATGACCGCCCAGCGAAGGAGGACCTCATGACGCCACGCGTCTTCTACGCCCGCGACGCGTCCCTCGACCCGCTGCGGGGCCGGCGCATCGCCGTGCTCGGATACGGCTCGCAGGGCCGCGCCCACGCGCTCAACCTGCGCGACTCGGGCCTCGACGTCGTCGTCGGGCTGCGCAAGGACTCGCCCACGTGGGGGCGCGCGGTCGACGACGGCGCCGAGGTAGCCGCGCTGCACGAGGCCTGCTCCGAGGCCGACACGGTGGCGATGCTGGTGCCCGATCAGCACGCCGCCGGGCTCTACGAGGAGGTCGTCCGGCCCGCCCTCGCGCCGGGCGCGGCGCTGCTGTTCGCGCACGGCTTCAACGTCCACTTCGGCCAGGTCCGACCGCCGGAGGACGCCGACGTCGTCATGGTCGCCCCCAAGGCGCCGGGCCCGCTCGTGCGCCGGACGTTCGAGGCCGGCAGCGGGACGCCGGCGCTCGTCGCGGTCGCGCGCGAGGCGACGGGGAGGGCGCTGGAGCGGGCGCTCGCGTACGCGCACGGCCTCGGGTGCACGCGCGCGGGGGTGATCGAGACGACGTTCGCGGAGGAGACGGAGACCGATCTCTTCGGCGAGCAGGCCGTCCTGTGCGGGGGCATGTCGCGCCTCGTCCAGCTCGGCTTCGAGACGCTCGTCGAGGCCGGCTACCAGCCGGAGATCGCCTACTTCGAGTGCCTCCACGAGCTCAAGCTCATCGTCGACCTCCTCTACGAAGGAGGGTTCGAGCACATGCGGCGGGCGATCTCCGACACCGCCGAGTACGGCGACCTCACGCGGGGGCGCGCCGTCGTCGGGAGCGAGGTCGAGGCGGCGATGCGCCGCGTGCTCGAGGACATCCGCTCCGGCGCGTTCGCGCGCGAGTGGGTGCTCGAGAACAGAGCCGGGACGCCGGTGCTCGAAGCCGAGCGCCGCCGCCAGGCCGAGCATCCGATCGAGCAGGTCGGGGCGCGGCTGAGGGAGATGATGTCGTGGATGGCGACGTAGCGGGCGCCGGCGTAGCGGTCTTCGACACGACCCTGCGCGACGGCGAGCAGTCGCCCGGGATCGCGCTGTCGCTGCAGGAGAAGGTCGAGATCGCCGAGCAGCTGGCGCGTCTCAACGTCGACGTCGTCGAGGCCGGGTTCCCGATCTCGTCTGAGGGGGAGACCGCGGCGGTGCGGGCGATCGCGGGCGCCGTGAGGGGCCCCGTCATCGCCGCTCTCGCGCGCGTGCAGCCAGGCGACATCGACCGCGCCGCAGCGGCTCTCGCACCGGCCGAGAAGCCGCGCATACACACGTTCATCGCGACGAGCGATATCCATATGCGCTCGAAGCTGCGCATGTCCCCCGAGGAGGTGGTCGCGGCCGCGGCCGCCGGGGTCGAACGGGCGCGCCTCCACGTCGCAGACGTGGAGTTCTCCTGTGAGGACGCGACGCGGTCGGACCCCGAGTTCCTGGCGCGCGTCTACGCGGCCGCGGTCCGGGCCGGGGCCACCACCCTCAACGTCCCCGACACGGTCGGGTACGCGCTCCCGGCCGAGTACGGCGCTCTCGTGTCCTATCTCGTCGAGGAGGTGAGCGACGACGTCGTGTGGAGCGTGCACACCCACGATGACCTCGGACTCGCGGTCGCCAACGCCCTCGCCGGGGTGGCCGCCGGCGCCCGGCAGGTGGAGGTAGCGGTCAACGGGATCGGCGAGCGCGCCGGGAACTGCTCTCTCGAGGAGCTGGTCATGGCCGTGCGGACGCGCGCCCGGGCCGTCGGCCTCGACACCGCGATCGAGTCGAGGGAGATCGCGCGCACGTCGCGCCTCGTCTCGATGCTCACCGGCTACCCCGTGCCCCCGAACAAGGCGATCGTGGGCGCGAACGCGTTCGCGCACGAGGCCGGCATCCACCAACACGGCGTCATGGCGGAGAGGACCACCTACGAAATCATGGACCCGCGGGATGTCGGCCTCGAGGGATCGCGCATAGTGCTCGGCAAGCACTCGGGACGCCACGCGTTCGCGCGCGCTCTCGAGGACCTCGGGCTGCACCTCGACGAGGAGCGGTGTGGGAAGGCCTTCGCTCGCTTCAAGACGCTCGCCGATCGCAAGATCCGGATCACCGACGCCGACCTCGAGGCCATCGTCGTCGACGAGATCTCCTCGGACGGCGAGGAGTGGGAGCTCGTGGGGCTCCAGGTCGCCGGAGGCACGCACCTGTCGCCCACGGCGACCGTGAGGCTGCGCCGCGGCACCGAGGTGATCGACGAGTCCGCCATCGGCGACGGGATGATCGACGCCGCGTGCGGCGCGATCCAGCGAGCGACGGGGCTGCCGGCGCGCCTCGAGTCCTTCGCGGTGTCGAGCGTCACGGAGGGGATCGACGCGCTCGGCGACGTGACCGTGATGCTCGCGCTCGACGGCGGCGACGGGGGGAGGGTACGGCGGGCGACGGGCAGGGGCGTCTCGACCGACGTTGTCGAGGCATCCGCGCGGGCCTACCTCTCGGCGGCCAACCGCCTTGCCCGGGCGCCCGTCGCGCCGGCGCCGGTGGCCGGGGCGTGAGCGCGATCCCCCAGACCATCACGCAGAAGATCCTGGCCGCGCGCGCCGGCCGGTCCGAGGTGAGCCCGGGCGAGGTGGTCGTATGCCGCGTCGACCTCGCGATGGCGAACGACGTCACGGCGCCCGCGGCCGTGTCCGCGTTCCGCAAGATGGGCGCGGCGAGGGTATGGGACAGGGAGCGTGTGGCGCTCGTGGCATCCCACTTCGTGCCGGCCAAGGACATCGCCTCGGCCTCCCTGATGTCGACGATGCGCGCGTTCGCGCTCGAGCAGGACATCGCTCACTTCTTCGACGTCGGCCGCGGCGGCATCGAGCACATCCTGCTCCCCGAGGAGGCGTTGGTGCTGCCGGGCGACGTGGTGATCGGCGCCGACTCCCACTCCTGCACCTACGGCGCGCTGGGCTGCTTCTCGACGGGCGTGGGCTCCACCGACCTCGCCGCCGTCCTCGCGACCGGCGAGATCTGGCTGCGGGTCCCGGAGACGATGAAGATCGTCTACCGCGGCGCGCCGGGGCGGTGGGTCATGGGCAAGGACCTCATCCTGGCCGTGATCGCGACGATCGGCGACGACGGCGCCGCATACATGGCGATGGAGCACACCGGCGACACCCTGGCGCACCTGTCGATGGACTCGCGCCTCACCCTAACCAACATGGCGATCGAGGCCGGCGCGAAGTCGGGCATCATCGCGCCCGACGGCGTGACCCTGGCCTACGTCGACGCCCGCCGTCGCGCCACGGGCCGGGCCCGGGAGCCCGTCGTGCTGCGCTCGGACGAGGGCGCTGCGTACGCGCGCACGGTCGAGGTCGACGCGTCGGCCCTCGAGCCGATGGTGGCGAGGCCGTCGCTCCCGTCGCGCTCGGTCCCGGTGAGCGAGGTGGAGCCGGTGAGGGTCGACCAGGTCTTCATCGGGTCGTGCACGAACGCGCGCATCGAGGATCTGAGGGTCGCGGCCGAGGTGCTCGGCGAGGAACGCATCGCGCCGGAGGTGCGCGCCATGGTCATCCCGGCGACCGCGCGCGTGTGGCGGCAGGCCAACGAGGAGGGCTTACTGGAGCGCTTCGCCGACGCCGGGGCGAGCGTCTCGACCCCGACGTGCGGAGCATGTCTCGGGGCGCACATGGGCGTGCTCGGCCCCGACGAGGTGTGCGTGTCCACCTCCAACCGCAACTACGTCGGGCGCATGGGCGATCCGAGCGCGCGCGTCTACCTGGCCAACCCGGCGGTCGCGATGGCGGCCGCGGTCGCGGGCGAGATCGTGCACCCCTCCGACGTGCGGGCGAAGGAGGCGGTGGGCGCCCGTGGGTAGGGCGTGGGTATACGGCGACAACGTCGACACCGACGTAATCATCCCGGCGCGCCACCTGACCACGTTCGACGTCGACGTGCTCGCGGCGCACGCCCTCGAGGACCTCGACCCCGGGTTCGCCGCTGCGGTCCGCCCCGGAGACGTGGTCGTGGCCGGTTCCAACTTCGGATGCGGCTCGAGCCGCGAGCATGCCGCGCTCGCCCTCGCGGGAGCGGGGGTGGCGGCGGTCGTGGCGGCCTCGTTCGCGCGCATCTTCTTCCGCAACGCGATCAACGTGGGCCTGGCTGTCCTCGAGTGCCCGGAGGCGGCGCGCGGGACGTCCACCGGAGACGAGGTCGAGGTCGACCTCGACGCGGGCACCGTGCGCAACCTGTCGCGGGGCGCGACGTGGTCGACGGAGCCCCTCCCCGCGATCGCGCAGGAGATCGCGCGCGCCGGCGGTCTGGTGCCGTGGGTCCGCGCGCGGCTCGCGGCCGGCCCGTGACGAGGATCGCGGTCCTGCCCGGCGACGGGATCGGGCCCGAGGTCGTGGAGCGGGCCCTCGAGGAGCTGCCGCGCGACGCCGACATCGTGCCGGTCGACGCCGGAGCGCGCCGCTACCTCGCCACCGGCGAGGTCCTCGGGACCGACGAGGTCGCCCGGATCGCCGCCTGCGACGCTGTACTGCTCGGGGCCGTGGGCGATCCGCGCGTCCCCGACGGTGTCCTCGAGCGGGGCATCCTCCTGCGGCTCCGGCGCGAGCTCGACCTCTACGTCAACCTGCGCCCGTTCCCGGAGCTCGGGCTGGTTTTCGTGCGCGAGAACACCGAGGGCCTCTACTGCGGCGCCGGGAGCTACCGCGGCGACGTCGCGGTGGAGACCAGCATCAACACGGCGGCGCGCGTACGTCGCTGCGCTCGCTTCGCGTTCGAGCTCGCCGAGGGCCGCTCGGGCCGCGTGACCCTCGTTCACAAGACCAACGTGCTCGAGCACGCGGGCCGCCTGTGGCGCGAGGTCGCCGAGCAGGAGGCCGCGCGGCACCCCGGCGTCGCGCTCGGCTACGAGCACGCGGACGCAGCGGGGTACCACCTCGTGCGCGATCCCGCGCGCTTCGACGTCGTGCTCACCGACAACCTCTTCGGCGACCTGCTCTCGGACGTCGCCGCGGGCGTCGGGGACGGCATCGGGCGCGCCGCGAGCGCCAACCTCCACCCCGAGCCCGCCACGCGCCCGACCCGCTGCATCGGCCTCTTCGAGCCCGTGCACGGGTCCGCCCCCGACCTCGCCGGCACGGGGCGGGCCGACCCCGCGGCCGCGATCGCGGC
>DATADD010000157.1:0-5394 GCA_036258675.1 Actinomycetota bacterium
CGTCGCGCGGCTCGACGCGCAGCTCTGCCGCGAGCTCGTCGACGAAGTCGCGCACGCCCGCCCGGGGATGGTCGATCGCGACCGAGCGCTCGAAACCCATCTCGTCGCCGAGGACCTTCATGCGCATCTTGTCCATGAACGACGTGGACGCGCTCGCAGCGAGGGCCGCTCGGACCACCCGGCGCGCGTTGCTGCGGGCTCCGAGAGAGCGCGGGGTCACGACCCACCTGCGCCCCTCGAACGTCACCCTGATGCGGCGGTCGAGCCGGGGCGCCACGCTTGCCCGCACCACCTCGAGGGCCTGGCTCTCCGTCAGCCCACCGACGTCGACCCCCTGGATGACCGTGCCCGGCAGGATGCGCCCCTCGTACTCGGCCGCGTAGTCGTAGGTGGCGTAGGCGATCCCCGCAACCCCCAACGCGAGGAGGAGGACGACCACGGCGAGCGCGATCGCGGCCCACTTCCCCTTGGACCAGCCGCGCCGGGGAGGCGGGCCCGCGTCCGTCTTCGCCATCTCCGTGCTCTCGTCGATCATGAACCGGTCATCGTAGCGATATTCCCTTTCTCCGGTCGCGGGCCTCGGCCCGCGCTCCACCGCTATGACTCCCGACGGAGCCACCCGGTTGCAGGGACCCCTCCCTGGGGCCGATTACCATCGCTCCGTGGACGTTCACGACTCCCTCTCCAGCCTCATCGGCAACACTCCCCTCCTTCGACTCGGGCACGTGGGGCGCTTCCTGAAGTGCGACCTGCTGGGCAAGCTCGAGATGCTCAATCCCGGCGGCAGCGTCAAGGACAGGATCGGATGGCGCATGATCGAGGCCGCGGAGGCGGCGGGGGTCCTTCGGCCCGGGGGCACGATCATCGAGCCGACGTCGGGCAACACGGGCGCGGGCCTTGCCATCGCCGCCGCGACCAAGGGTTACCGCTGCATCTTCACGATGCCGGACAAGATGAGCCAGGAGAAGATCTCCCTGCTGCGCGCCTACGGCGCCGAGGTCGTGATCGCGCCGACGGCCGTCCCCCCCTCGTCGCCCGAGTCCTACTACCGGGTCGCGGACAGGCTCACGGAGGAGATCCCGGGAGCGTTCCAACCCAACCAGTACTTCAACGACGCGAACCCCGACGCCCATTACCACTCCACCGGGCCCGAGATATGGGACCAGACCGACGGACGCGTCACCCACCTCGTCGCCGGCGTGGGGACGGGGGGGACGATCACCGGCACGGGCCGCTACCTCAAGGAGCGCAACCCCGGCGTCGTGGTCGTCGGCGCCGACCCCGAGGGATCGCTGTACACCGGTGCCGAGGCGCGCCCCTACCTCGTCGAGGGCATCGGCGAGGACTTCATCCCGGGGTCCCTCGACCGCGCGATCGTCGACCGGTGGGTCACCGTGTCGGACCGGGACTCGTTCCTGACCGCGCGGCGCGTGACGCGCGAGGAGGGTCTTCTCGTGGGCGGCTCCTGCGGCACCGCGGTGCACGCCGCCCTCGATGTCGCGCGCGACCTCGACGAGGGTGCGTGCGTCGTCGTCGTCCTGCCCGACTCGGGGCGCGGGTATCTCTCGAAGGTCTACAACGACTCCTGGATGCTCGAGCACGGCTTCATCGACAGACCGGGGACGCGCGCGCGCATCGGCGAGGTGCTGCTCGAGAAGCGGCGGGTGGAGCAGGCGATCCCCGCGCTGGTTGCGGTCCCCGCGCACGAGAAGGTCGGGCGCGCGATCGACATCCTGCAGGCCTACGGCATCTCGCAGCTGCCGGTGGCGAAGAGCGACGCCCCCGAGGACGTGGCGCAGATCCTGGGGTCGATCCACGAGCGCGGCCTCCTCGACCGCGTCTTCCGCGACCGGGATGCGATCGAGCGGGACGTGGTCGAGGTCATGGACCCGCCCCTGCCGGTGGTGCAGGGGTCGGCCGGCGTCGAGGAGATGTTCGCCGACCTCTCCCGCGGGGCCGAGGCGATCGTCGTGGTCGACGGCGCGCGCCCGTCGGGAGTGCTGACGCGCGCCGATCTCCTCGAGTTCCTCGCTCACGAGAGGCGGGACTAGCCGCCCTCAGCCGAGCGCCGCGGCGAGGTCGGCGACGAGGTCGTCGGGGTGCTCGATCCCGACCGAGAGGCGGACGAGCGAGGGAGCGACCTCGATGCCCGAGCCCGCCAGGCTCGCGTGCGTCATGCGCGCGGGGTGTTCGATCAACGACTCGACGCCGCCGAGCGACTCCGCGAGGAAGAACAGGCGCGTGCGCGCGCAGACCTCGAGCGCGCGCTCCTCCGACGGGAGCTCGAACGAGACCATCCCCCCGAACAGAGGCCTGCCCGCGGCCGCCATCTGCGCGCGTGCGAGCTCGTGGCCCGCGCTCGAGGGGAGTCCGGGCCAGTGGACCACCTCGACCTCGCCGTGGGCGTCGAGCCACTCCGCCACCACGGCGGCGTTGGCGCAGTGCCTCTCCATGCGCAGCGCGAGCGTCTTGAGGCCTCGCAGCAGCAGCCAGCAATCGAAGGGGCCGGGGATCGCACCGACCGCGTTCTGCAGGAAGCGAAGGCGCTCGGCGAGCTCCTCGTCGGAGGTCGTGACCGCGCCGGCGACGAGATCCGAGTGACCGCCGAGGTACTTCGTGGCCGAGTACACGACCGCGTCCGCGTCCGCCTCGAGCGGACGCTGCACGTACGGCGTGGCGAAGGTGTTGTCCACCACGAGGCGGGCGCCCCCCTCGTGCGCCTGGCGCGCGAGGGCGCGGAGGTCGAGCACCTTGAGAAGGGGGTTGGTCGGCGTCTCGGCGAGCACGAGGTCGACCCCCTGCTCGAGCGCCTTGCCGACCGCCTCGGCATCGGTCATGTCGACGGCGTCGTAGGCGATCCCGAGACGGCCGAGGACCTTGTCGAAGAGGCGGTACGTGCCGCCGTAGCCGTCGTCGGGGATGAGGGCGCGCCGGGTGTCCGCCGCCATCGCCAGCGTCGTGATGGCCGCCATCCCGGAGCCGAACGCGACCGCGGCCGACGAACCCTCGAGCGCCGCGAGGCATGTCTCCAGCGCCCTCCGGGTCGGGTTGTCGGTGCGCGCGTACTCGAATCCGCGCGGCTCCCCTACAGCCGGCTGCACGAATGTCGATGTCTGATAGATGGGCACGATGGCGGCGCCCGTGGCGGGCTCGGGATCCTGCCCCGCGTGGACGGCGGCGGTCTCGAAACGCATACCATCGGCCATGGCGGATCCATCCTATGAAAGAGTGAAGACACGGTGAGCGATCTCGATCCCTTGGCGACACATGCCGACGAAGCCGCAGACGCACCACCTCCGCGTGTAGCCATCTCGGCCCCCAAGCCGCGCGACCGCGATTGCGCGCGCGTTCCCGTCGACTATGTCGACGCGGTGAGGCGCGCCGGCGGGGAGCCCTACGTGGTGTCCACGTACGAGATCTGCGAGGACGATCGTCGCCCCGAGGGCCTCGAGGTGATCGACGGCCTCGAGGTGACGGAGACATCCGACCTGGAGGGAGCGAGCGGGCTCGTGCTCACCGGCGGAGGCGACGTCGACCCCGCCTTCTACGGCCAGCAGCCTCACCCCCGCTCCTACAACATCAGCCGCCGGCGCGACACGTTCGAGTTCAACCTGCTCGAGGAGGCGCTCTCGCGCGACATGCCGGTGCTCGCCATCTGCCGCGGGATGCAGGTGCTGAACGTGCACCTCGGCGGGACGCTCGAGCAGCACCTCCTCGACACCGCGGGGAGGCTCGAGCACTACCGGGACCGCACCCGCGCCGAGCCCGCCCACGAGGTCCACCTCAGGCCCGGCACGTGGCTCGCCGACTGGCTCGGCGAGCGGGTCCCGGTCAACTCGCACCACCACCAGGGCCTCGACGTGATCGCGGAGGGGCTCCAGGAGGCCGGGCGGGCCGAGGACGGGGTCCTCGAAGCGGTCGTCAGCCACGCCCACTCCTGGGTCGTGGGAGTGCAATGGCACCCCGAGGCCATGGTCCCGCTCGACGACACCCAGCTCCGTATCTTCCGCGCCTTGGTCGAGGCCTCGGGGCGCTTCGCCCGCATCGGCGCCCGGCTCGCGACCGGCTCCCGCTAAGCCGGCGCCCCGGCCGGCCGCGCGCTAGCCGCGCGGCGTCCGCAGGGGCGACCCGATCGCGGCCGCGACGTCGCGGTCCCGGGTCGAGAAGGCGCGCCGCTCCACGATGACCGGCTCGTCGGCCTCGACGAGCGCGGCCAGGGCCTCCTCGCCTCTCGTCCAACGGCCGAGCGGGATCGTCGCCCGCAGCCCCGCCCGCACGCGCACGCCGTCGAGGGCGCCGGGCGACAGGAGGCGGCGGCCGGCCGCCAGGGTGACGTGCACGCGCGCGGGGCGGGGCCCCGGGTTCACGAGCGCGAGCTCGTCGTATCGAGGCTCTCTGGCCACCGGCCCGAGCAGCCACCGGAGCGCGGGCTCGGTCGCTCCCGTCTCCGCGGTCACCCCGCGGAGCTCGTCGCCCGTGTAGCGGACGAGGCGCTCGGCGACGACGCCGACGCCGTTGGCCGAGGTCACGATCGCGCTCGCGGGCGCGGAGCCGCGCCGTGACCCGCCGGGGAGCTCGATGCGGCGCACCGAGCCGGGCGCGACCGGGACCTCCACGAGCGAGCGAGGCTGGTCGACGCGGTCCTCGGTCACGAGCGTGACCGTGACCGCGGCCTCGTGCTCCGCGGACGGGTTGAGGACCGCGATCGAGCCCCGCGCGCCCGGCCCCGCGGGGGCGTCGGGGAAGTACCAGGTGGTCGCCGCCGCGGGCGCCCCCGCGCTCACCTCGATCCCGCGGCCGTCCTCCCGGCGGTCGACGAGCAGGCGCCATGCCACGACCCGACCGCGCTCGGCCTCGACCGTGGCGGCGAGCAGCTTGCGCCGGAAGATGAAGTCGTTCACGACCACCTCCCGGGATCCCCCCGGCGGGATCGCGAGATCGGCGAGGTTGGCCTTCGCCCGCACCCCGGTAGGGGTGAAGAACAGGACCCGCACGATGGCCTCGTCGGGGAACGGGTTGTGGACGAGCAGGGACTCCTCCGCGGTCAGCGAGCTCGAGCCCTCGGCGAAGTGCCACCGCGGCGAGGCGGAGTCGGTGCAGGGGGCGGCCGCGGCCCCGAAACGTCTCCCCGAGGTGCGCGCGCCGGCGGCGGGGACCCCGCCGTAGCCGGTGACGAGCGTGGCGGGCTCGTCCACGGTCGCGATCTCGACCCCGCTGGCGGGCAGCGACGAGCGGCCGGGGTCGGGGCGGAGCCGAAGCGGGAGCTCCGCCGGTCCGGAGGCCGCGACGGCGAGCGCGCGCGCCTCCTCGGTCCCCGCGGCCGCGGGCGGACAGAAGACGGAGCGAGCGACGAACCGGGGGGCCGGGGCGGGCGGCTCGCCGGCGTCCGGCGCG
>DATADD010000158.1:0-5846 GCA_036258675.1 Actinomycetota bacterium
CTCGACCCGCGCCCGCGAGCGTGCGGACGACGAGCCCGGCGCCGGACGGCGCCGCGCGGGCGGGGGACGCGGCCGTGCTCCACGCCCCGCACTCCGGGCAGCGCCCGAACCACGAGGGCGCGGCGTGCCCGCACATCGTGCACTCGTGCGCGCCGGTTGCCTCCCGTCGTGCCATGCCCCGACCCTAGGGGGCGCCTGAGACAGGAAAGGAGCGCTACTCGGCGATCCGGAGCGCGACCGCGGGCGCGATGCGCGACGCCTGCTGGGCCGGCCACGCGGTCGCGAGCACCGACGCGAGCGCGGCCGAGCCGGTGATGATCAGCAGCTGGAGCCACGGGATCGCGAACGAGAGCCCCTCGCCGAAGTCGCCGTTGGCCACGAGCTGCGAGGCGGTCACGAGGGCGAGTACGGTCCCGACCGCGATCCCCTCGACCGCGACGAAGCCCGACTCGAGCAGGAAGGCGCGCCGGATCTGGCGGGGGAGGAACCCGAGCGACCGCAGGACGCCCACCTGGCGGCGGCGCTCGCGCACGGCGCGCACCATCACGACCCCCAGCCCCGCGATGCCCACGAGGAGCCCGAGCGCGAGGTAGCCCTGCATGAGCCGGAGGAACTGCAGGCTGAGCGCGCTGTCGTCCTCCACGAGCGCGCGGAAGGTCCTCGCCTCGACGCCCTCCTCCAGGAAGCGGCCCTGGATGCGGCGCGCGACCGCGGCGGCGTCCGCGCCGTCCTCCACATCGACGTAGAAGCGGGCGGCCGCAGCCCGCTCTCCGAGGACCTGCTCCACGGCGGGGCGCGCCATGAACGCGCCCGTGAAGGCGACGCCGCTCGACGCGATCCCGATCACCTCGCGCGTCGCCGCCGCGCCCGTGATCGGGTCGATCATGCGAACCTCGTCGCCGAGCGTCACGATCGCCTCGAACCCACCGCCGGCGGTGAGGAAGAAGGGGTCGATGATCATCGCCCGGTGGTCCTCGAGCAGGCGCGCCCACGCGGCCCGATCGCTGCTCAGGGCCGGGAGGCGCTCCTCGAGCGAGGGAGCTCCCGCCGCGACGAGCCCCTCGTCGATCCCCGACACGAACCAGGGCTCGGGCGCGGGCGCGCCTTCCGGCTGGAACAGTGGCGTGCCGTGTACGAGCGTGGCGGCGTCGGCGACGCCCCGCACGTCCTCGAGGGAGCTCTCGCGCGGGGGGTTGGCGTCGCTGGCGGATGCGAAGACGTCGAAGCCTCCGCCGGCGTGACGGGTCGCCACCGACACCTGGTTGCTGAAGATCACCGACATCTCGGCGATGAACACCATCGTGAAGATGACGAGAGAGAACATCCCCAGGGTGAGGCCCGTGCGGAAGCGCCGCGCCAGCGGGTAGGCGAGCCCGAGGCGCAGCGAGAGGCGGCGCGCCGCCAGCCTGCGGAACGCTCCCTCGAGCACCTCCTGCGTCTGGCTCAGAAGGACCACGGCCGAGAACGTCAGCAGGAGTCCCTGGAAGACGAAGGAGGCCATCTCGCCCGCGTCGAAGAACTGGCCGTCGGTGAGGTCGTTGCCGAAGATGCCCCACGCCAACGACAGAGCCGACGCCGCGAGCACGGGAGCCCGCCGTCCCACGAGCCGGGCGGCAAGCGGGACGATGCCCCACGCGACGAAGGCCGGGCCGAGGATCGCCGGGGCCCAGGCGCGGTCGTCGCCGAGCGAGGGGATGAACCAGGCGGCGCCCGCGGCGCCAAGCACGACGCCCGCCGCCATCGTCCGTCGCCGCACCCGCCCTGCCCTGGGCTCGGGCAGGTCGCGGATCGCGCGGATGATGTTGATGCGGCTGATGCGCACGCTGGTGCCGAACACGGTCGCGAGCGAGATGAGGACGCCGGCGCAGAAGCCGCCCACGATGCTGGGGGGCTCCATGTCGAACAGCAGCGTGAGCGAGAACTCGCCCGCGCCGTAGAAGATCGGCGCCGCGAGCTTCACGATCGCCCAGCCCACGCCGATGCCGGCGATCGCGCCGAGCGCTCCCGCGGTGAGCGCGTAGACCGCGCCCTGTATGGAGAACGTCCTGACGAGATCGGAGCGCCGCATCCCGACCGCCCGCAGCATGCCGAGCTGGTTCTTGCGCTCCTCCGCGAGCATCACGAAGATGTTCACGAGCAGCAGCACACCGGCGATGATCGCGAACGAGCCGATCGACACGAACAGGCTCGAGAAGCTGTCTCCCTGGACGTCGGCGGCGTCGAGAGTGTCCTTCTTGACCGGCTCCACGCGCAGGCTGCGCTCCCCGATGACGTCCCGCTCTATCGCCGCGGTCACCGCCTGCGTCAGGGCTGCCCCGGACTCCACGTCTCCGCGGTTGGACACGAGCACGGTCGTCTGGGGCGGCACCGCTCCCGCGGGCGCGCCCGCGCGCGCGAGCCCGGCGATGGTCCCCGGCGCCACGAACGCGTTCGGCGACGTGGTCTCGACGCCGCGCCAGTAGCCGGCGAGGCCGACGGTCGGCACGACGCGGTCGACCTCGAGCGACACCCTGCCGCCCAACAGGTAGCCGGCGAACTCGTCCCCGGGCATGAGATCGAGGCGCGCGGCGAGGTCCTCGGTGACCACGGCCCGCCCGGGGCCGGGCGTGGCGCCGCTGATCCCGGTCGCGTCCGGATCGCCGCCGAAGGCGCGTGCCTCGGCGAAGTCGAGCTCGAGGAGCTGCCCGTCGGGCTCCGCGAGCCGGTCGCCGCCCGCGCCCGCGGAGAACGACGCCGAGACCGCGACGAGCGAGGCGACACCGTCGATGCGGGGGTCGTCGAGGGCGCGTACCCGCTCCTCGATGTCCGCCGCCCGGGCGCGGTCGGGCGTCGTGATCGTCTCGTCGACGGGGCCGAGCTGGGTGACGGCGGTCGCGCGTATGGACGCGTCGAGGGTGTCCCCGACGATGAAGCTCCCCGTGATGAGCGCGGTCCCGAGGAGGCTGCCGGCGATGACGAGCAGCGTCTCCCCGCGGCGGCGCGCGAGGTCGCGCAGCGCGAGCCGGCGCTGCACGGGGCGGCGGACCGCCTGGTAGGCCGCGACCGCAAGCGCGAGCCCGACGAGCGCGAGCAGCGGGGGGAGTCCCGACGGGTCCACGGACCCCTAGACCCCGGCGGGGGACTCGGTCGACTCGATCGCGCCGTCGCGCATGCGGATGAGGCGCCCCGCCATGCGCCCGATGGCCGCGTCGTGGGTCACGAGCACGAGCGTGAGGCCCTCGCGGTTGAGCTCGGCGAGCAAGCCGATGATCGCGCCCGCGGTCTCGGAGTCGAGGTTGCCGGTGGGCTCGTCGGCCCACACGAGCGCCGGGTCGCCCGCGAGGGCGCGCGCGATCGTCACACGCTGCTGCTCGCCGCCGGAGAGCTCCGCGGGGCGATGCCTGTGGCGGTGCCCGAGGCCGACGCGCTCGAGCGTGGCCTCGGCGCGCCGGCGCGCCTCGCCGGGCGCGGCCCCCGCCAGCAGAAGCGGGAGCTCGACGTTCTCGGCCGCGGTGAAAACGGGGATCAGGTTGAAGGACTGGAAGATGAAACCCATCTTGCGGGCGCGGTAGATGCTCCGCTCGGAGTCGCGCATCTTGTGGATGTCGCGCCCGTCCACGATCACAGAGCCGCCGTCGATGTCGTCGAGGCCCGAGAGGCAGTTGAGCAGCGTGGTCTTGCCCGATCCCGACGGGCCCATGACCGCGAGGAACTCGCCGCGCGCCACGGTGAGGTCGAGATGGCGCAGCGCCTCGACGCTCTCCGCGCCCGTCCGGTAGACCTTCCTCACGCCGGAGGCGACGAGGATGACGCCGTCCCGCGGCGCGCCGGAGCCCGGCCGAAGCCGGGCCCCGTCGCCGTCTATGGAACTAGGACTCGGGAAGGGGTTCTCCGTCGCCCTCCGACACGCCGGCGAGCTCCACCGGCGGATGGTCGGGCGGACGCGGAGACTTGCGGAACACGAGCGACTCCTCGCCGAGGTCGTCGCGGCCGACGTCGACCATGATCGCGTCGCCGGCCTCGTACTCCTTCCACAGGATCTTCTCCGAGATCGGGTCCTCGACGAGGCGCTGGATCGCACGCCGCAGGGGACGCGCGCCGAGCGCGGGGTCGTAGCCCTTGCGGGCGAGGAAGTCCTCGGCGGCGTCGGTCAGCTCGATGCCGACGTCCTGGCTCTCGAGCTGCTCCGCGATCCGGCGGGTCATGAGCGAGACGATCGTCTTGACCTCCTCGCGCGACAGCTCGTGGAAGACGATGACCTCGTCGATGCGGTTGAGGAACTCGGGCCGGAAGTGCCGCTTGAGCTCCTCGGTGACCCGCTCCTTCATCTTGTCGTAGGTGAGCTCCTCGCTCGCCTGGCCGAAGCCGAGCGCGGGCCGGCGCAGGTTCTGCGTCCCGAGGTTCGACGTCATGATGATGACCGTGTTCTTGAAGTCGACGGTCTTGCCCTGCGCGTCCGTCAGGCGCCCGTCCTCGAGTATCTGCAGCAGCGTGTTGAAGACGTCTGGGTGGGCCTTCTCGATCTCGTCCAGCAGCACGACCGAGTAGGGACGGCGCCGCACCGCCTCGGTCAGCTGACCGCCCTCCTCGTAGCCGACGTAGCCCGGAGGCGAGCCGACGAGCCGGCTGACCGTGTGCTTCTCCATGTACTCGCTCATGTCGAGCTGGATGAGAGCGTCCTCGTCGCCGAAGAGGAACTCGGCGAGCGTCTTGGCCGTCTCCGTCTTGCCGACCCCCGAGGGCCCGAGGAAGATGAACGACCCGGCCGGCCGCTTGGGGTCCTTGAGCCCCGCGCGCGTCCTGCGGATCGAGCGGGACACCGCCGCGATCGCGTCGCTCTGCCCGACGATGCGCTTGTGCAGCTCGTCCTCCATGCGCAGGAGCTTGGCGGTCTCCTCCTCGGTGAGCGAGGTCACGGGGATGCCGGTCCACGACGACAGGACCTCGGCGATCTGCTCCTCGTCGACCTCCGCGAGCGCCTGGATCTCGGCCGCGCGCCACTCGACCTCCTTCTGCGAGCGCTCCTCGACGAGCGTGTTCTCCTCGTCGCGGTGCGCCGCGGCGCGCTCGAAGTCCTGCGCCTCGATCGCCTCTTCCTTCTTGCGGCGAACCTCGGCGATCCGCTCCTCGAGCTCGCGGTAGTCGGGCGGCGCGCTCATGCGCCGGATGCGCAGGCGCGAGCCCGCCTCGTCGATGAGGTCGATCGCCTTGTCGGGCAGATAGCGGTCGGAGATGTAGCGGTCCGCGAAGTTCGCCGCGGCGACGAGACCCCGGTCGGTGATGTGCACGCGGTGATGCGCCTCGTAGCGGTCGCGCAGACCCTTGAGGATGTCGATCGTGTGCGCGACCGTCGGCTCGGGCACCTTGATCGGCTGGAAGCGCCGCTCGAGCGCGGCGTCCTTCTCGAGGTGCTTGCGGTACTCGTCGAGCGTGGTGGCTCCGATCGTCTGGAGCTCGCCGCGCGCGAGCATCGGCTTGAGGATGCTGGCTGCGTCGATCGCCCCCTCGGCCGCGCCGGCTCCAACGAGCGTGTGAAGCTCGTCGATGAACAGGATGATGTCGCCGCGCGTGCGGATCTCCTTGAGCACCTTCTTGAGCCGCTCCTCGAAGTCGCCGCGGTAGCGCGACCCGGCGACGAGCGCGCCGAGGTCGAGGGTGTAGAGCTGCTTGCCCGACAGCGTCTCGGGAACCTCGCCCTTGACGATGCGCTGCGCGAGCCCCTCGACGATCGCGGTCTTCCCGACGCCGGGCTCGCCGATGAGGACGGGGTTGTTCTTCGTGCGGCGCGACAGCACCTGCATGACGCGCTCGATCTCGTTGTCGCGCCCGATCACGGGATCGAGCTTGTTCTCGCGCGCGTTCTGCGT
>DATADD010000159.1:0-3942 GCA_036258675.1 Actinomycetota bacterium
AGATGATCGCCCCCGCGTGGCCCATGCGCTTGCCGGGGGGCGCGGTGAAGCCCGCGATGTAGGCGACGACCGGCACGCTCATGTTCTCCTTCACCCACGCTGCGGCGCGCTCCTCGGCGTCGCCGCCGATCTCGCCCACGAGCACCACGAGCTTCGTCGCCTCGTCCGCCTCGAACTGCTCGAGCACGTCGATGAAGTCCGAGCCGGGGATCGGGTCGCCTCCGATCCCGACACACGTCGACTGCCCGATGTCGCGCTGCGTGAGCTCGTGAACGATCTGATAGGTGAGGGTGCCCGAGCGCGACACGAGGCCCACCGGCCCGGGCTCGCAGATCTCACCCGGGATGATCCCCACGTTGGCCTTGCCCGGGGAGATGACGCCGGGACAGTTGGGACCCACGAGCCGGGCGCCCCGCCCTCCCGCGCGCAGGTACCCGACGGTGCGAGCCATGTCCATGGCGGGGATCCCCTCGGTGATCGCGATGATCACTTCGATCCCTGCGTCGTATGACTCGAGGATCGCGTCGGCCGCGAACCGGGGGGGAACGAACACCATCGCGGTGTTCGCGCCCGTGGAGTCGACCGCCTCCGCCACGGTGTCGAACACGGGGACCCCGCCGACGTCGGTCCCGCCTTTGCCCGGTGTTACCCCGGCGACGAGGTTCGTGCCGTAGTCGCGGTTGCGCTTGCCGTGGAAGGAGCCCTCGCGCCCGGTCAGGCCCTGGACCAACAGACGCGTGTCGTCGCCGACCAGGATCGCCATCACTGCCCTCCCGCGTGCGCCAGCTCGACCGCCTTCTGCGCCGCGCCGAGCATCGTGTCGGAGGCGACGAGCTTGGGGTGGGGAGCGTCGGCGAGCATCTTGCGTCCCTGCTCCGCGTTCGTGCCGTCGAGGCGGACGACGATCGGGACCTCGACGTCGAGCCGCCCCATGGCGTCGATGATCCCCTCCGCCACGAGGTCGCAGCGCGTGATGCCGCCGAAGATGTTGACGAGGATGCTCTTGACGGCGCGGTCGGACGTGATGACCTCGAGCGCGTTGGAGAGCAGCTCCGCGCCGGCGCCTCCGCCCACGTCGAGGAAGTTGGCCGGCTCGCCGCCGGCCGCCTTGACGACGTCGAGGGTCGACATGACGAGACCGGCCCCGTTGCCGATGATGCCCACGTCCCCCGACAGCTTGATGAAGTTGAGCCCCTTCTCCTTGGCGAGGCGCTCCTGGTCGGGGACCTCGTGGACCGACTTGAGCTCGGAGAAGAACGGATGTCTGTAGTCGGCGGAGTCGTCCAGGGTCACCTTCGCATCGAGCGCGACGACCCTGCCGTTGCCCATGAGCACCATCGGGTTGATCTCGATCAACGACGCGTCGAGCTCGACGAATGCGCGGTACAGCTTCGGGATCATCGCGATCGCTTCCTTGCGGGCGTCGGTGTCGATCCCGGCGCCGAACACGAGCCGGCGCGCGTGGAAGTCGGAGATGCCGAGGAGCGGGTCGACGTGCACGAGCGAGATCGCGTCCGGATCCTTCTCCGCCACCTCTTCGATGTCGATCCCGCCCTGCGCGCTCATCATGCCGAGGAAGGACCGCGTGGAGCGATCGACGAGGAAGGCGAAGTAGTACTCGGAGCGGATGTCGCCGGCTCGTTCGACGAGCACGCGCCGCACGACGTGGCCCTTGATGTCCATGCCGAGGATGTCGCCCGCGACCCGCTCGGCCTCCTCGGGCGAATCCGCCACGACGATCCCTCCGGCCTTGCCCCGCCCGCCGACCTGCACCTGGGCCTTCACCACCACGCGCCCCCCGAGCCCGCGCGCCGCCGCCGCGACCTCCTCGGGAGTCGCCGCGACCCTCCCCTCGGGGACGGGCACCTCGAACCTGCGCAGCAGCTCCTTGCCCTGGTACTCGAAAAGATCCACGTCGCCTCTCTTTCGTGACCGAGGGCTAGCCGCCGGCCTCCGCGCGGGACGTCCCGCCGACGTGGGCCCCGACCCACTCGATGATGGCCTTGGTGGTCGTCCCCGGTGTGAAGATGGCGGCGATCCCCCGTTCCTCGAGCTTCGGGATGTCGGCGTCGGGGATGATGCCGCCTCCGAAGACGACGATGTCCTCGCCCCCGGCAGCGCGCAACAGCTCGACCACACGCGGGAACAGCGTCATGTGCGCTCCCGAGAGACAGGACAGCCCCACCGCATCGACGTCCTCTTGGATCGCGGCGGACGCGATCTGCTCGGGCGTCTGATGGAGGCCCGTGTAGACGACCTCCATGCCGGCGTCTCGCAGCGCACGAGCCACGACCTTGATGCCGCGGTCGTGCCCGTCCAGACCCGGCTTTGCGACGAGTATGCGAGGCCGTGCCGATGGCAACGGGTCTCTCCTTGCGGATGCGGGCTGTTGCTACGGTTGAAACGCGCAGACTAGCAGGTGGCCGAAGCCAAGCCGGCGCAAGGAGGCGCACACGCAAGCTGCTCACATCATCGACGAGGGCACGTTCACCTCCCGCTGCGACGCGGCGGAGGAACGCGATCCGCTCGGCTGGGGCGGCTATCTCGCGACGTGGAGGCGGGCGCGCGCGGCCTCGGCCGAGGACGAGGCCGTCGTGGCGGGCGAGGCGACGGTCGGAGGCCACGCGGTGGAGCTCGTCGCGTTCGAGTTCTCCTTCATGGGCGGGAGCCTCGGAGAGGTTGCGGGTGAACGCGTCGCCCGGGCCCTGGAGCGCGCCGCACGCCGCGGCGCGCCCGTCGTCGTCTACATCGCGTCGGGTGGAGCGCGCATGCAGGAAGGCATGCGCGCGCTCGTCCAGCTGCCCAAGATCGTCGTCGCGCGGGGCGAGCTCGCGCGCGCGCACCAGCCGTTGATCGCGGTCGCGGGCAACCCCACGACGGGCGGGGTCCTGCTCGCCCTGTGCACGCTCGCCGACGCGACGATCGCAGAGGCGGGCGCGACGGTGGGGTTCGCGGGCCCGCGCGTCGTGCAACAGGTCACCGGACGACCGCTGTCGGTGGGCTCCCACCGCGCCGAGAACGCGCTCGCCCACGGGCTCGTCGACGCCGTCGCGGAGCGTCGCCACGTGCGCCGCCACGTCGTCGCCCTCCTGGAGGCTCTCCGGCCCGACACGCCCGAACCCGCCGCGGGCCCCCCGCCGCCCGCTCCCGGGGAGGTCGAGGCCTGGGACGCCGTGGTCGCGGCGCGCGCCCCCGGACGGCTCTCGGGGGGGCGGGTGATCGAGGCCGTGAGCGAGGGCGCGGTCGCGCTCCGGGGCGACCGCGCCGGACGCGACGACCCCGCGATCGCGACGATGGTGGGAAGGGTCGGAGGCCGGCGCGCCCTCCTCGTCGCGACCGATCGCAGGCACCGGCCCCGCGCGGCCGGCTACCGCAAGGTGGTGCGCTGCCTGCGCATCGCGGAGCGCCTCGGCCTGCCCGTGATCTCCTTCATCGACACCCCCGGCGCCGACCCCTCGGAGAGCTCGGAGGCGGAGGGCATCGCGTGGGCGGTGGCCGAGACGATGGAAGCCATGCTCGGCCTCGCCGTCCCCACGCTGGCGGTGGTCACGGGCGAGGGAGGCAGTGGGGGCGCGCTCGCGCTCGCCACCGCGGACGTTGTCGTCGCCTTCTCGGACGCGATCTTCACCGTGATCGCGCCCGAGCTCGCCGCCGAGATCCTGTGGCGCGACGCGCGCCGAGCCCCCGACGCGGCGCGCGCGCTCAAGCTGACGGCGCCCGAGCTGGTGCGGCTCGGCATCGCGGACGCCGTCATCCCCGGTCCCCCCACCGCGGCGGCACTGCGCGCCGGGGTCGCCCATCACTTCGCGCGCGTGACGACGGGGGACGCGGAGGCGCGCGCAGCGCGCCGGCGAGCGCGCTGGAGAGGCGATCGGGGAGCGTCCCGGCGTGGATGACGGGGCCCGCGCCGACGCCCTGCGCCGCCGGCGGCGCGCGCGCCTC
>DATADD010000160.1:0-1563 GCA_036258675.1 Actinomycetota bacterium
GTGGACCGCCGGCGCCGCGCCTCAGGCGGCGGCCTCCTAGGCCGCGGGCCCGAGCGCCGGCGGACCGCGCTCCACTTCGCCCGTCGTTGCTACCCTCGCTCCCCCGCCCCGCCGTCCGAGAGGAGCCCCATGCCGCGCCCCGCCGTGCTCGCGCTCGTGATGGCGGGAGGCGCCGGGAGCCGCCTCGACGTCCTCACGGAGCAGAGGGCCAAACCCGCGATGCCCTTCGCGGGCGTCTACCGGCTCGTTGACTTTCCGCTCAGCAACTGCATGCACAGCCGCATACCCGACGTGTGGATCATCCAGCAGTACCAACCCCACTCCCTCAACGACCACGTCTCCAACGGGCGCCCCTGGGACCTCGACCGCACGTACGGAGGGCTCCGCACGCTTCCGCCTCACCGGGGGGGCAAGGAGTCCGGGTGGCACCGGGGCAACGCCGACGCCATCTTCCGCAACAAGAGCCTCATCGAGGAATCCGGAGCCGACACCCTCGTCGTGCTCAGCTCCGACCACGTCTACAAGCTCGACTACCGCGAGGCGCTCGCGCGCCATCGCGAGCGGGGTGCGCGCGCCACGTTGGTGACCACGACGGTGCCGCGGAAGGAGGCGACACGCTTCGGCAACGTGCGGGTCGACGAGAACGACCGCGTTACGCACTTCGCCTACAAGCCGGAAGAGCCCGTCAGCGACATCGTCACGACAGAGGTGTTCGTGTTCGACGCTGCGCACCTCCTTGCCAGCCTCGAACGGCTCCACGAGGAGGACGACGACGAAGGACTCGAGGACCTCGGGGACGCGCTTCTGCCGCGGCTCGTCGAGGACGGAGGCGCATACGAGTACCGGCTCGAGGGCTACTGGCGCGACCTGGGTTTGATCGAGAGCTACTGGGCCTCCCACATGGACCTGCTCGCCGACGACCCCCCGCTCGACCTCGACGACGCCGCGTGGCCGATCCGCACGCACGGAGGGCAGCGGCCCCCGGCGCGCGTCGAGGGACGCGCCCGCATCGACCGGGCGCTGCTGTCGCCCGGATGCAGGGTCGCCGGCGCCGTGGAGCGCAGCGTGCTCTCCCCCGGGGTCGTGGTCGAGGAGGGCGCGGTCGTACGCGACTCCGTCGTCCTCCACGAGACGGTGATCGACCGAGGCGCGCGCGTCGAGTGCTCCATCGTGGACATGGAAGCCGAGATCGGTCGGGACGCACGCGTCGGCGCCCCGCGCCGGGGCCCGGACGTGGATGGGGACGACATCGCGGTCGTCGGGCTCGGAGCGAGGCTCGAGATCGGGTCGGAGACGGAGCCCGGCGCGCGCGTCGACCCGGGGTCGGGTCGCAGGGCCTCGAGATCGACCTAGAGGGTGATCGCGGTGTCCTCGGACACAGCCCCCGACGCGACGAGGAAGGGCTCGATCGCCGCCTCGACTCTGGCGCGGGTCTCCGGACGGTCGACGGCGCCGACGTAGACACCACCCTCCGCGGGGAGGCCGAGCAGGTTGGCGACGATCGCGGCGTGGCGCTCCTCGGTCCCGAAGATGCCGGCCGCCGCCTGGAGGATGTCCTTGTTG
>DATADD010000161.1:0-4058 GCA_036258675.1 Actinomycetota bacterium
CCACGTCCCAGGCGGCCCCGAAGGCGCAGTCGAGAACGACCCTGACTCCGTCGAGGTCCGCCGACAGCGTCGACAGGAGGTGGTCGAGGTAGCGGTTGCTCGCGTCGTGGAGTGGCCCGATCGTGCCGACGCCCGCTCCCACGGGGAGCTCCTCGACGCTCGCCTCGGAGAGGCGCGCCTCGATGTCCTCCTCGGCATCGCCGCTCAGCTTCATCCCCCCGGAGGTGAAGAACTTGATGCCGTTGTCGTCGACGGGGTTGTGCGACGCGGACACGACCGCCCCCGCGCGCGCGCCCTCCTGGGTCGCGAGCCACGCGACCGCGGGCGAGGGCAGGATCCCACCCGCGCGGACGCCCGCGCCCGCGGAGCAGAGCCCCGCCGCGAGCGCGGCCTCGAGCATCGGACCCGACGGACGCGTGTCGCGCCCCACCACGATCGGCCCGCCCTCCGGGGCGAGCACCGCTCCCGCGGCGCGCCCGAGCGCGAGCGCGAGGTCGGGGGTGAGGTCGCGATTGGCCACACCCCTGATCCCATCGGTACCGAACAGCCGCGGCATGGCGCAATATTGGCAGACAACAAAGGCGGCGGATCCGGCCACAAAGACGCCCGTTGTGGCCGCTATGGGGATAGAAGGGACAGATGATCCAACCTGCAGAGGTGCCCGTCGAGCGCCTCCTCCCGGAGCGCTTCCAAGAGGTCCTTTCGACCGAGCAGTACGAACGGTTCTCGCGCTCGATAGCGGAGGCGAGAGAGCTGTTCGACGGCCGCGTCGTGTGGAACGTGAACTCGACCGCGCGCGGTGGCGGGGTCGCCGAGATGCTGCGCTCGCTTCTCGCCTACGCGCGCGGCGCCGGCGTCGACGCGCGCTGGCTCGTGATCGAGGGGGAGCCCGATTTCTTCCGCGTCACGAAGCGGATCCACAACCATCTGCACGGCGCGCCGGGCGACGGAGGCGAGCTCGGCGAGGAGGAGAAGGAGATCTACGAGTCCACGCTCGAGCGCAATCTCCTCGGGCTGCGCGAGCTCGTCGGGCAGGACGACGTCGTCATCCTCCACGATCCCCAGACGGCGGGGCTGTGCGCCCAGCTGCGGCAGCAGGCGCAGGCGGTCATCTGGCGCTGCCACGTCGGCCTCGACACGCCCAACGCCCTCGCGCGCGGGGCGTGGGACTTCCTGCGCCCCTACGTCGCGCCCGCCGACGCGTACATCTTCTCGCGGCGCGCGTTCGCGTGGGAGCGGCTCGAGGACGAGCGCATCCACGTCATCCCGCCGTCCATAGACGCCTTCTCGCCCAAGAACCAAGGCCTCGACGATGCCACGACCCGTTCGATCCTGCGGGCGACGGGCGTGATGGAGGAGGGCGACGGCGCCAACCCGACGTTCCTGCGCGAGGACGGGAGCCCCGGGCGCGTCGACCGCCAGACGGTGTTCTACGACGGCGGCAAGCCTCCTCCCCCCGGCGCGCCGCTCGTGGTCCAGGTGTCGCGCTGGGACCGGCTCAAGGACCCGCTCGGCGTCATCGAGGGGTTCGCCGCCCACGTCGCGCCCGCGACCGACGCGCACCTCGTGCTCGCCGGCCCCGCGGTCGAGGCGGTCAGCGACGACCCCGAGGGGGTCGAGGTCCTCGACGAGGCGCGCGCCCTGTGGGAGCGCCTCGACCGTCACACCGCGGGGCGCGTCCACCTCGCGTGCCTGCCGATGGAGGACGGAGAGGAGAACGCCGCGATCGTCAACGCGCTCCAGCGGCGCGCCGACGTCGTCGTGCAGAAGAGCATCGCGGAGGGCTTCGGGCTCACCGTGGCGGAGGCGATGTGGAAGGCGCGCCCGGTCGTCGCCACCCGCATCGGGGGCATCCAGGACCAGATCTCCCACGGCAGCACGGGGTGGCTCGTCGACGACCCGCGCGACCTCGCCTCCTTCGGCGACTCGGTCGCCAACCTCGTGCTCAACCGGGAGCTCGCAGGCCGGCTCGGGGACGCCGGCCAGGCGTCCGTGCGGGAGGGGTTCCTCGGGCCTCGCCACCTCATGCAGTACGTCACGCTGCTGACGAGGCTGCTGGCGCGCCGGGCTTGAGAGAAGGGCCCTATATGCGGCCCAGAGAGCTGCGGAGAGCCCGCCCGAGCCGGTAACAACCCGCGCCCGGGCGGCGTTTCCCACAGTAGGTACCGGACACAGGGGGAGACAGACGTGCAGAGCCATGGGGGTTGCGCGCGCGCAGCGCGGGGGATCTCGGATGGGCGCTGACCTCGCCGTCGTACTCGCGGTTGTGGTCGCCGGCGCCCTGGGCGCGGTCGCGGGGTGGAACCTCGGCTACAACCGGGGCCAGGCGGAGGCGTGGACGACGGGCGAGGGCTTCGACCCCGACCCCGAGCGGGTCCCGCACGACCCCGACCGCGTCGTGGTCCCGTTCCGCCGGGTCGCCTAGGTCAGCCTCGGCCAGAGGCGCGCGCTCGGGCGCGCTCGCCCGCCGCGCGCCCGGACCACTCCTCGCGCAGCAGGCCCATCACGATGCTGTCCTTGAGGCGGCCGTCGTTCCACGCGTCCTGGCGCAGGCGTCCCTCCTCGACGAAGCCGACCGCGCGGTACGCCCGGCGCGCCCTCTCGTTGTCCTCGAGGACGTCGAGCCACACCCGGTTGAGGTTGCGATGGTGGAAGCAGTACTCGACGAGCAGCTCGAGCGCCTCCCGGCCGTAGCCGCGCCCCCAGTAGTCCCGTTCGAAGATCGAGATGCCGAAGGCGCAGTGGCGCGCGGTCGTGTCGATGTCGCGCAGCCCGCAGAAGCCGATCACCTTGCCGTCGGCCTCGATGGCGAACTCGATCTTGGAGGTGTCCTCGTGGCTGCGGTCGAACTCCGCCTCGATCGCCGCGCGCGACCGGGGCCCGGGCGGGAAGCCGCCGCCGAGGACCTCGACCTCGAGGTCGTTCGTCGAGCGCCACAGCGCGTCGAGGTCGTCGCGCTCGACCGCGCGCAGGGTGACCCGGTCGCCCCTCAGCACGAGCGCACGCGCCCTCTCACTTGACGAGGCGCGACAGCCTGCGGTCGGCGAGGACCTTGCCGTTCGTCTGGCACGCGGGGCAGTACGTGATCTCGTAGTCGTCGTAGGACACGCGCCTAAGGTCGGAGCGGCACCGGGGGCAGGGGCGGCCGTGGTTGCCGTGGATCACGAAGCGGCCGCTGATCTTGGTCGGAAGACCGCCGGTGCGCCGGCGCTCGCTGGCGAGGCCGCGCTCCAGCACGGCGCGCGTCTCGTCGACGAGCGCGCGCCGCTCTCCCTCGGCGAGCGACGCCAGCGTCGCGTACGGCGACACGCGGATCGCGTGGAGGATGTCGTCGACGTAGCCCCGGCCCACGCCCGCGACCGTGTGCTGGTCGCGCATGAGCGTGTGGACCCTGCGGCCGTCCTGCGACGTCATCACGAGCTGCTCGAACTCGGGCGAGAAGGGCTCCGGTCCCAGCGCCGCGAGAGGACCCTCGTCGCCCGCGGCGAGCACCCACCACGCCGCCTTGCGCTGCGTCCCGTACTCCTTCACGAGCACGCCCGGACGGCCCTCGAACAGCAGGCGCACGATCGCCCCCTTGGGCCTCGTGCGCTTGGGGGGCTGCTCGACGTCGACGCGCCCGCCCTGGGACAGGTGCACGAGCAGGCGCGGGCCGCCGAAGTCGAACACGACGAACTTGCCCCGGCGCCCGACCTCCTGAAGCGTCCGCCCCACCAGCGACTCCGGGCGCGGCTCGTAGGTCTTGAGCGCGGAGAACTGGAGCGCGTGCGCGGCGCTCAGCGGCGCGCCGGCGACGTAGTCGTGGAGGCGCTCGGCGAGCGCCTGCATCTCGGGAAGCTCGGGCATCGTCCGACCTTAGTGCTCGTCGTGCGCCCGGCGCGCCGCGGCGACGTCGTCCCACGTGTCGAGATCGCGCGCCTCGTCCCCCGCGGCGACGCGCGCGACCGACATGTGCGCGACGAGGTCGCGCATCGCCGCGCCCTCGGGCGGGCCCGCGCGCGCGAGCGCGTCCCGGAGGGGATCGGTTCGGTAGGCCGCCGCGAGCGGCTGGTCGTTGC
>DATADD010000162.1:0-11052 GCA_036258675.1 Actinomycetota bacterium
GGCACGGGCCCCCCGTCCACGTTCCTCCGGTACAGGGCGCGCGGGGCGCGCCCGACGGCGGCCGGCAGCAGGACGCGCCCGACCGCGGCGCCGAGAGCCGCGGCGCCGGCGGCGACGAGCCGGCTCATCCCCCCTGCTCCCGGTAGAGGACGAGGTGCAGCAGAAGGGCGAAGGGCACCAGGTACGAGAGCACGACCGCGGGGATCACGATGCCGGAGTCGTTGATGGCGAATCCGAGCACGGACAGGACGAGCCCGCCGACGAGGCCCGCACGGGCGCGGGGGAAGTCCGCGGCGAGGCGACCCCAGCCCCCCCGCGGCCGCGCCAGGAGCCAGGCCATGACCCCCAGGGCGGGGGGGACGAAGAGCGTGTAGGCCGTCGACAGGAACACCCGCAGGTTCGCCTCGGCCTTGCGCCGGACCGTGTCCGCCAAGGCTCCCGCGCCTCTGTCCGCGACGTCGGTCCACAGCCGGGCGAGGTGGGTGCGCTGTTGCGGTGGCCGGGCGAGGTCGACGGCGAGGAACGCGCCGAGCACGACGATCGCACCCACGCCCGCGGCGAGGACGACGCGCACGCTCGGCCTGCGGCCGGCGAGCAGGAGCATGGTGATGCCGAGGGACGGCACGAGGGCGAGCACCCCGCCGACGTCGCTGCCGAGCTGGGGGGCTCCATCCGCGACCACGATGGCGACGAAGAGGGCGGCCGCGGCGATGTGGGCGGCGCGCCGGCCGCGGGCGAGGTGGACGAGGAGTGCGCCCGCGACGATCCCCGCCGCGCCGAGCACCGCGAACGCGATGTTCCCGATCCCCGAGAACCTCCCCGCGACGATCGGGGAGTAGCCCAAGACGGTGTTCAGCTGAAGACGCCCGCCGCTGGCGAGGTCGGCGATCAGCAGCAGGGCGGTCCCTGACGTGACCACGAGGAGGCGGGCGAGGGGCGCGCGCGCGACCGTGCACGCGACCGCCACGAGCAGTGCATCCGTCGCGAGGAGCGCCCCGACGAAGGCGGCGGTTCCGAGCTCGTGGCCCTCGAAAGCCCCCGCGAGATAGGCCGACGGGGGGAACGCCACGACCGCGAGGGCGGCGAGCTCGAGCGCGATCTCGAGGGCGCGCGGGATGCGGCCCGCCCGCCCCGGTCCCGCGCGCGCGAGGACGAGGAGCGCAACCGCGTACACGACCACCTGTGCGGCGATGAACACGACCGACACCTTGGGCTTGAGCCTGTCCACGAACACGGCCTCGTCGTTGAGGTCGATCGCAGCAGCGACGGGGTCGTCGGCGCTCGCCTCCACCGGGAACCAGGCGCGGCCGGTCATGTCCGGGGGCCGTGAGACCCCGAGGTGCTCCAGGACGGTCGGGGCCACGTCCGGGAGCGTCACGATGCCGGCTCGCCGCGTCGTGGCGGACTGGAGAACGGAGCCGGGCGGCCACCCCTCCCCCACGACCAGCGCGACCCCCAGACGAGCCTCCCCCGCCCACGCGGGTGCCGTCGGGGACACGATCAGGAGCAGGTCGCGGGCGGGGTCGAGCTGGCCGCGCAGCCAACCGATGAGCGCATCGGCCGCGAGGAGAGCCCGCCCCCGTGCCCGGCTCCACCTCTCCGGCGCGCCGACGGAGGCGAGGTCGGCGCGGGTGACGTCGCCTGGATCGACCACGACGCTCGCGCACGGACGGCGCAGGACGGCGCGCAGCGCCGTCCGCACCGCGGCGGGGTCCGTGCGGACGCCGAACGGAGCCCGCGGGTCGGTCTCGAGCAGCTCGGTGCCGGTGGCCGCCAGGTCCACGACGCCATCGTCGTCCATGGCGGCGAGAAGGACCCACCGCTCGAGCCCCGCCGGCGAAGGGGGCGGCGCCCCGGTGTCGGCGTTGCCCACCGCGGCGAGCACCTGTTCTCCCATCGCCGACCCCAGCGCCCCCGGCCTGCCTCCGTAACCCGCCTCGTTCGCCAGCAGGGTGAGCTCGCCGAGGCCCGACGCCACCACGTCCGGGACCGGCCGGCGCGAGTCGACTGCCTCTCGCGGTCCGACGAGGCTTCCGGTGGTGTCTCCCCCATCGATCCTCGAACCCGCGCCGAGCGTGGCGTATCCGGCTCCGTACGTCGTGCGCGTCGCGATCGTCCGCACCGACACGGAGCCGACGGCGCCGGCCCGGGCGGCGCGGAGAAGGTGCGGAGGGCGGACCCCGCGCACGTCCGCCCAGGTAACGCCGGGAAGCGTCACGATCACAGCCCGCCCGCAGTCGCGCCCCTGCGCGCGCGCGGAGGGCGCGAGCGCGCTCGCGGCCGCGACCAGACACAGCACCGCGCCGAGGCGTGAGCGCCCGTTCACGAGTAGGCCTCGCGCAGGCGCGCGAGCATGCGGTCGGTGGAGAAGTTCCGCTCGAGCCCGCGCCGCGCCGCGCCGGCCAGGCGGACCGCGGCGGCCGGGTCGCGGACGACCGAGGCGAGGGCGTTCGCCAGGTCCCCCGGACGGCCCGGCGGCACGAGGAACCCCGAGACGCCGTCCTCCACGAGCTCGGCCATGCCCCCGACCCGGGTCGCGACGACCGGCGTGCCCAGCTGGATCGCCTCCTGGGCCGCCAGCGGCACGCCCTCCCACACGGACGACAGGCAGAAGACGTCGGCCGCGGCGACGAGGTCGGCGACGTCGTCGCGCCACCCGAGGAGCCTCACGCGCTCGGACACGCCGAGGTCTCCCGCAAGCGCGCGCAGCTGGGAGGCGAGCGGTCCCTCTCCCACCAGCGCGAGGTGCACGTCGGCCGGCAGCGCGGCGACGGCGCGCACAAGTGTCCCGAGGTCCTTCTGCGGCCGCAGGCGCGCCACCGACACCACGAGGGGCGCGCCGGGCGCGACGCGGAGCTCGGCGCGCACCTCGGCGCGCGAGCGGGTCACCGCGGGGGGTGGCCCGACCCCGAGGTGGAGCAGCTCGACCTTGTGAGCGAGACCCGGTGCGGCGTGCCTGAGGCGGGCCGCGATCTCGTCGGAGACCGCGAAGACATGGGTCGCGAGGCGCACGAGCAGGGGCTCCGCGCGTGCAAGGACGAGAGCCCTCGGTTGCCCGCCCATCTCCGGACGCACGAGGTTGTGGACCGTGACGAGCGCCGGAAGGCCCCTGCGGCGCGCTGCGACGGACGCGTCGATCCCGGCGCGCAGGCCGTGCGCGTGCACGACGTCGTAGCTCCGACGCGCGAGCAATCCCTCGAGGTCCCGCACCGCGGTCCAGTGCCCGCGGACGCCGCCCGGGATCTCGAGGGCGACGGTGCGGGGCGGCATCGGAACGGGGAGGTCGGACGGGCCCGCGACCTCGACGTCGAGCCCGTGGTACCCGTCGAGCGCCCCCGCCACGAAGGCGACGTGACGCGCGATGCCGCCCGCCGATCGTCCCAGGACCTGCACGACACGCCGGCTCACCGGGCCCGGCCGCGCGCCAGCGCCGTCAGCCTGCTCAGCTCCGCGGACTCCAGGCGCGCAGCCACGGCAAGGTAGACCCCTGCGCCGGCGGCGGCGGTCAGCGCCACCGCGGCGAGCGCCGTCCCTCTGTCCGTGACCGGGACGAGGCGGGCGGCGGCCCACATCGCGAGCCCCGCGGGTGCCGCCGCGAGCGCAGCGCGCCCCGCCGGGCGGCCGAACACGGACGCGCCCTGCGTCCGGAGGCGGCGGGCCATCGCGAGCGCCAGAGCGATGGCTCCGAGGGCGAATCCGGCGGAGTGTCCAAGCGCCAGTCCCGCCACCGACCAGCGCGCCGGGGCGAGGACGAACAAGAGGGCGCCGGCGCCGCTTGCGACCGCCACCGCCGCCGCGTTGACCAGCGCGGGCCTCTTGGTGTCGCCGAGCGCGTAGAAGGCGCGCGTCAGCACAAGGAAGGAAGAGTAGGTCGGCAACCCGAGAGCGAACGCGCTCAGCACGCGTCCCACCAGGGCGGCGCCGGCCTCCGTCATGACGCCGTACTCGAGGGTGACGTGCGCGAGCGGTTCGGCCGCGACGACGAGGAACAGTGCGATCGGCACGAGGATGAACCACACCATGGCCATGCCATCGCGCACGCGCGCGGCGAGGGAACCCGTGTCCCCGATGGTGGCGTGCTCCGCCATCGCGGGGAACAGCGCGTTGAAGATGGGCACGCCGAAGAGCGCGTGCGGGACGTAGAAGAAGGTGTAGGCCCACTGGTACGCCGCGACGCCGCCCTCGATGCGATTGGCAAGCAGGAGGACGACGACGAGCCCGGCCTGGTAGCCGCCGGCGTACCCGAGGGACCAAGCGCCGAGGCTCGCCGCCCGCGCCAACGCGGGATGGCGCAGGTCCCACCGCCACGTGTACCTCCACCCCAGCGCCCGCAGCCCGGGGATCAGGCAAAGGATCATCGCAGCCACCCCGGCCGTCGTCCCGGCGCCGAGCAGCAGCGTCTGCGCGGTCGTGATCCCTCCGATGCTCGGCGGCCGGTCGCCCCGAAGGAGCGCGTAGCCGAGGTACACGGCGATCACGACGAGGTTGTTGAAGATGGGGGCGGCGGCCGCGAGCGCGAAGCGCCTGTGCGCGTGGAGCGCGCCGGTCATGACCATGCCCGCTCCGTAGAGCACGACCTGAGGCGAGAACAGGCGCAGGAACGCCGTCCCGAGCTCGACCTGCTGCGCGCGCAGAGCCGGGTCCGACACCCCCAGGGTCAGGGCTCTCATGACGAGCGGAGCTCCCAGCGCGAGCAGCGCCGCGATCCCGCAGAGCCCGACGAGTGCGGTGGTGGCGAGCACGTCGGCGGCGCGCCAGCCCTCCTCCGTCCTCCCGGCGACGATGTACTCGACGAACGTGGGAACGAACACGGACGTGAGCACGCCGGCGGCGAGGAGCTCGAAGAGGACGTTGGGCACCGTGTTGGCGGTCTGGTACGTGTTGGCGAGGAAGGTCGTGCCCATCGCGGCCGCGACCACGACCACCCGAACGAACCCCGTGAGGCGGGACAGCGCCGTCCAGCCCGTCATCGCGGCCGCGCCGCGCGCGAGCGACCTCCGGGTCGTGCCCACGGACCTAGTGCTCCTTCGCGCGCGCGGCGCGCCGGGTGCCCGCGCTGGGCGGCACGCTAGCTCCCCGCGGATTCGGGGAGCAGGATCGCGCCCGGCTGCACGCCGTAGTGGCCCGCTCGCCCCTCGCTCGCCGCGTCCAGCCCGAGAACCGTCTCGATCCGGCCCGGTGCGGTATCGGCCTGGTCGACGGTCGCGATCCGCTCCCTCGTGTCGGCGTCCGCCCTGATCTCCTCGACGAGGCCCCACACGCTCGCCGACGGTTCCGCCACGAGGATCCCTCCGGCGCCGTCGCTCAGGCCCAGGCACAGTGCCTTGACGAACCCCGTGGGGCCGTACGCGAGCGGGTCGGGCGCGCCGGCGGCCACCAGGAAGACGGAGTCGGTCGGGACCGCGTCGCCCTCCTGCACATCTTCCAGGGCGACGAAGCCCGCGTCCGCGAGCTCCTGCGCGAGCTGCTCGAAGCGCTGGTCGGGGGTCGCCCCGATCCCCTCCGAGGCGGTCCCGGCGGCCGCGGCGGCCCCCGACCCGAGCATCGACGCGGTCTGCCTCCTGAGGTCGCCCGGGGCCGTCGCCGACGAGCCGGTCAGCGTCGCGAGCTCCGAGCGGTCCTCAGCTCCCTCGAGCGAGAGGCGGTCGAGAGCGGTGACGGTGAGAGCGACCCGCCCGCCGGCCTGCTCGATGGAGCCCCGCAGCTCGTCGAGCATGGCGCCGTCGGTCCCTTCGAGAGAGAACAGGACGACGCTGCGGCCCAGCAGCGCATCCTCCGTGAGGCGCGCCTCGGCGGCCTCCGCGAACGCCCGGAGCTGGTCCAGCGCGCTGTCCCTCTCCCCCAGGTCGCGCAGTAGTTGCTCGTTCGTTGCGGCGAGCCGGTCCACCTGGGTCTTCAGCTGTCGGCGCAGGGGGTCACTGAGGAGGCCGGAGCCGACGACGATGCCGATCGCGAGAGCGAACAGGACCGCGACGATCGACACGAGGTGATAGCGGAAGCTGATCATGCAGTCGTCAGAACAGAGCCTGCTTGATCGAGAACCAGAGGTTCTTGATCTGCACCCACAGGAGATCGAGATAGATCCGCATCGGCTCGGACAGCCACACCGCGATCGCCAGCGTGACCAACGCGGCGCCGATCAGCATCGCCAGGTCCATTCGGCGGAGGCTGCTGCGATACAGCCGGCTCACACCCTTGGCGTCGACGAGGATCGATCCAACGCGCAGCCTCGTGAGGAAGGTGGAGGCCATCCCCCTGCGCCCCTTGTCGAGGAACTCGATCAGGTTCGCATGGGTCCCGACCGCGACGATGAGCTCGGCGCCGTTCTCGTGCGCGAGCAGCATGGCGATGTCCTCCGATGTCCCCGTCGCCTCGAACGTGACCGACTCGAGGCCGAGCGCGCGCAGCCTCTCGACCCCGGGCGCGGCCCCGCCCGGGTAGGCGTGCACGACCAGCTCGGCTCCGGTGAGCAGGGCCTCCGTCGTGACCGAGTCCATGTCGCCGATGATGACGTCGGGCCGCAGGCCCCTCTCGAGGAGCGCGTCGGCACCACCGTCGACGCCCACGAGGATCGGACGCATCTCGCGGATGTACGCGCGCAGCGTCGCAAGGTCTTCCTTGTAGTCGTAGCCGCGCACGACGATCAGCGCGTGGCGCCCGTGGAAGTCGGTCCTCGTCTCCGGAAGGCGCGTCGCCTCCAACAGGACGTCGCGCTCGTCTTTGATATAGGTCATCGTGTTGGCCGCGAAACGCTCTATCTCCGCCGCTATCCCCTGTTTCGCGACGTCGAGCGCCTTCTCGGCTTGCTCGAGCGTGAGCACTCGGCCGCGCGCCACTTCCGTCGTGTCGCGCGCCGTGACGACGAAGACACGGTCTTCCTCGATGCTGACGCGCGCCCCGTCGCCGATCGCCATGACCTCGGGGCCGGCGTCGTCGACGACGTGGATCCCGGCCGAGCACAACAGGAGCGGCCCGAGGTTGGGGTAGCGACCCGACGAGGACGGGGCCGCGTTGACGACGGCGCGCGCTTGGCGCCCGATCAGGCCCTCGGCCGAGACTCGGTCGATGTCGCGGTGGTCCACGATCGCTATCTCCCCCGGCTCCAGGCGGGACAGCAGGTTCTTGGTCCTTCTGTCGACGCGGGCGATGCCGGACAGCGTGCCGTCGCCGGGGGCCGCGGGCGGGGATAGCCGGCGCAGGCGGCGGATCATCCCGAGCCCTTCGCCGCCGCCATCTCGAGCAGCTCGCGCGCGTGGCCCCGGGCGCTCGTGCTGAAGGGAAGGCCCGCGAGCATCCGCGAGAGCTCGGCGACCCGCTCCTCGCCCTCCACCGTTCGCACCCTCGCCGTCGTGCGGTCGCCCGACACCTCCTTGGCGACGACCAGATGCGTGTCGGCGAACGCGGCGACCTGGGGAAGGTGGGTCACGACGATCACCTGTGCCCCGGAGGAGCGGGACAGGTCGGCGAGGCACGCGCCGACGGCCCGCGCGGCCTCGCCGCCGACGCCCGCGTCGATCTCGTCGAAGACCAGGGTCCCCACGTCGCCCCTGCCCGTGAGGAGGCGCAGTGCCAGCGTGGCGCGCGCAAGCTCCCCGCCCGACGCCACCTTCGCGAGCGGGGCGGGGGGCTCGCCGGGGTTGAACGAGATCGCGATCTCGACGCTCTCGAGGCCGCCCTCGTACAGCTCCCGCGGCTCGAGGGAGACCTCGACGCGCGCGCCGGGAAGGGCGAGCCCGTCGAGGAGTGGCGGGAGCTCCCGCTCGAGGCGCTCGGCCGCGGCGCGACGCGCCTCGCTCAGCTGCCCGGCGAGCGCGACCGCGGCGCCGTTGAGGTCGCCGGCGCGACGCGCCAGGTCTTCCTGCCGCGCCTCCTCACTCCGCAGCCCCTCCGCCCTGGACCGGGCCGACTCCAGGTGGGGGCCGGCGTCCTCCACGACGCCGTAGCGGCGCCGCAGCCGCGCCAGGGTTGCGAGCCGGTCCCGCGCCGCCTCGAGCGCCTCGGGATCCGCGGTCGGGGCGGTTGCGGCGAGCTCCTGGGCGACGTCGTCGAGCTCGAGAGCCGCCGAGCGCAGTCGATCCGCGAGCCGCGCGGCCCCGTCGTCCGAACCCCCGAGGCCCTCGAGGGCGTCGGCGGCGGCCGCGACGGCCTCGTGCGCCCCGCCCTCCCGCCGCAGCAGGTGGCGCGCCTTCGCCATCGCCGCCGCTATCGCCTCGGCGTTCTCGAGCCGGCGCGCCTCCGCTTCGAGCGCGCTCGCCTCGCCGGGCCGAGGGGCCGCGGCCTCGATCTCGGCCACCTCCGCCTCCAACGCCTCGAGCTCGACCCGCCGCCGCGCTCCGTCTCGCGCGAGGCGCTCCTCGGCGCGACCCGCATCCCTGGCCGCGCGCACGGCCTGCGCCACCCTGCGCGCGAGATCGACGACGCCCTCCCCGGCGAACGCGTCGAGGTGCTCCCGTTGCGCTGCGGGCTCACCGAGACGGGCGTGCTCGCGCTGACCCGCGATCTCGACGAGCGCGCCCGTCACCTCGGCGAGCGACACCGCGGGGACGAGGCTGCCGTTTATGCGCGCCTTCGTGCGACCGTCGGGCCCGATCGACCGTGACACGACGACCTCCACCTCGCCGGAGGCGTCGGCCGGATCCTCGAGGAGGTCCCGCTCCCGGAGCCAGAGCCCGACGCGGTGGGACGCTCTCACGCGGAAGCGGCCCTGGACCTCGGCTCGAGCAGCCCCGGCGCGCACGAGCGCGCGATCCGCCCGCCCTCCGAGCAGGAGGCCGAGAGAGGCCACCACCAGCGTCTTCCCGGCGCCCGTCTCCCCCGTCAGCGCGCACGATCCGGGTCCGAGGGACAGCTCGGCTCTCTCGATGACCCCCGCATCCTCGACCACGAGATCGGTCAGCATCCGGGGAGAATCCTATGCGGCGACCGCGGCGGCGCCTCCGAGGCGAAACCCTCAGCCGGGGAGCTGCAGCTTGCCCCGGAGCCGCTCGATGAAGCCGGGGCCGGAGATCCGCACGAGCTTGAGGGGGCGGGGATGCCGCCTGACCCGTGCGCAGCCTCCCTCGCGCAGCCTTCCTCCCGCCTCGCCGTCGAGAGACAGGGACGCCTCGTCGTGGGAGCGCACGGCGATCTCGACGACCTCGTCGGGAGCGAGGACGAACGGCCGGGAGAAGATCATGTGCGCGCTCACCGGAACGAGGACGAGGCATTGGGCCCGGGGAGAGACGATCGGGCCGCCCGCGCTGAGCGCGTACGCGGTCGAGCCGGTAGGGGTCGCAACGATGAGGCCGTCGGCGCTGAACTCCCCCAGGCGCTCCCCGCCGACCGTGACCTCGAGCCGGATCATCCGGTGGCGCGCCGCCCGCTCGACGAGGACCTCGTTGAGCCCCACGTGGCGCCTGGCGCCGTCCCCCTCCACCACATCGCAGCGAAGCATCATGCGCTCCTCGACGACGTAGTCGTCCGCCAGGATGCGGTCGAGGGCGGATTGCTCCTCGCCTCCCTCCACCTCGGTGAGGTAGCCGAGGCGGGCTCCCCGGTTGACTCCCAGCAGCAGGGCGTCCGCCTCGTGGGCGCGGTGGGCGGCGCGCAGCATGGTGCCGTCGCCGCCGAGCGACAGGACGAGGTCGGGCTCGTCCTCCGAGACCTCGATGCCCTTGTCGGCGAGCGCAGCCGTAAGCTGCTCGAGGAGTCCGGCCACCCCCGGCTTGTCCGGGTGCGCCACCACCCCGACGCGCCGGATCGTCACCGAGCGGCCTCAGCGACCGCCCGCTCGATCGCCTCGGAGCGGCCCGGGCGCGCGTCGCGTCGGAGATGGAGGAAGAACTCCCGGTTGCCCGCGGGCCCCGGAGGCTCCGCGGGCAGGGCGTCGACGACCGCGAGCCCCAGGCCCTCCGCCGCCTCCGCGACCGCGACGAGGGCCTCTCTCCACAGGGCGGGGTCGCGCACGACGCCGCCTTTGGGCACCCGCGCCCTGCCCACCTCGAACTGCGGCTTGACGAGCGGCAGGAGATCGGCATCGGGCCGGGCGATCGCGGCGAGCGCGGGCAGGACGAGGCGCAGCGAGATGAAGGAGAGATCGGCCACGACCCCCTCCGGTGCCCAGGGAAGGTCCGTGGGCGCGAGCCGTCTCGCGTTGGTCCGTTCGAGCACGACCACGCGGGGGTCCCGGCGCAGGTGCCACGCGAGCTGCCCGTAGCCCACGTCGACGGCCGCGACGGCCCGCGCCCCGCCGCGCAGGAGCCGGTCGGTGAACCCGCCCGTCGACGAGCCCGCGTCGAGCCAGAGGCGGCCCTCGACCGCGATCGGGAGCCGCCGCAGGGCGGAGTCGAGCTTGTCCCCGCCCCGAGACGCATAGCGATCGCCGCGGTCGTCGACCGCGATCCGTGCCTCGGGGGCCACCAGGGTGGTCGGCCGCGTCGCCGGCAGGCCCCGCACGGTCACCGCCCCCTGTTCGATCAGCCGCTTCGCCTCCCCGCGGGACGCGGCCAGGCCCCGCCGGACGAGCTCAGAGTCCAGTCGGAGGGGCTTCGCCAGCGTCGAGCTCCTCTTCGAGCCCCTCGTACAGCTCCTCGAGCAGCCGCAGACGCGCGGCGTCGTCGGCGGCAGCCGCCTCGGCGAGCAGCGCCTCGGCGTCGGGGACCAGAGCGCGTCGGCTCGGCGTCTCGCTCACGGAGTCCGATTGAACCCCAGGACGACGTCGGAGCGCGGTATCACCGAGGTCATCCCTGTCCGGACGGCGTGGGAGGGCCGGGGTGCTCGCGCCGGGCCGAGCGCGTGGAGGCACGGGTGGCCCGGGAAGCCCGGGTGGCCGTTGTCTTGCGGCCCGCGGCCGCCTGCTTGCGCGTGCTCTTCTTGCGACCGGCCGTCGCCTTGCGCGAGGGGGCGTCGCGGGGCGCCGACGACGCGGCGAGCGACCGTACCGACTCCTCGAGGGACGCGACCCGCCGCTCCAGGCGGTCGAAGTCTCGCCTGGTCACGACGCCCAGGTTAGTCAGCTGTGACTGGATCTCGCCTCGCACGAGCGCGGTGAGCTCCTTTCGGTTCTGGTTGCTC
>DATADD010000163.1:0-4365 GCA_036258675.1 Actinomycetota bacterium
CCGCCGCGGGCGAGGCCGCGCCCGCCCTGGGGCCTCCACGAGGGATCGGTCCGTCCCATCTGGGAAGAGGAGCGCGAAGCCCGCTAGCCGTGCCGGACCGGTGGGGGCGATGCCGGCGCGCGCACCCGCAGCCGCTCCCCCCGCACGCCCAGGAGGGGACGCGGCGAGATGGAGCCGGGGCAGACCCTGGGGCGGGCCTAGACGCGACTGCGATGTCGGCTCGAGGGCGCGTGTCAGCGTGCCGGCGCGTCCTCCTCGAGGAGGTCGGTGGCGGCGATCGCGGCCGCCCAGCCGTCCTCCGGATGCTCGATCGCGAGCCGCAGGACCCAGCCCTCCTCGTCCGAGCCCTCGTCCCATCGGAAGAAGCGGAGGGCGCGGAGCGCTCCGCCCAGCTCCTCCGGGGACACCGGCCACGACAGCCCGGCGAGCTCCGCCCCCGCGGACCACGCCATGAACCGCCCCAGCGCGGCGCCGCGCCGGCGTCCGTGCGCTCCGCCGCTCGCCGCCGCCCACGCCACGCGCTGCAGCGCCTCCGGGACCTCGAGCGGGCCGATCCTCAGCGAATCGAGGGTCAGGGCGGAGGCGGCCGCGATCGCATCCCCCGACACGACGGTCGCGCGCGCCGCGCCGTTGCTCTCGCCCACCCACGGCGAGACGAGGTCGAGCAGCGTCTCGGTGAGCTCCGGGTCGTCGACGACATCGGCCGTCCGGCGCGCGACCAGCGTCAACGGCTGCCTCGGGACCCACGGCTCGGCGACCTCGACGAACGTCGCCCGGAACGAGGCGAGCGCGTAGGTGGGCTCCCAGGGCTGCAGGGCGAGAGGCAGCTCGAGCACCTCGGCATGGGCGCGCGCGTCCCCCGTCAGGACCTCACCCCGCAGCACGCGCTCCTGGGCCGCGTAGCAGGCCACCTGCGGCAGGTCGATGTGGTCGGCGAGCTCGCTCCAGCTGTGGGTCGAGGCCGCCACCTCGGTCAGGGGGCCGTGCGCGAACCGCCCGACGTCCGGGTGCAGGACGCGGGCCGCGTGCTCCCCGGGCGCCTCGAGAGCGACCCTGTAGTCGATGTGCGCGGCGATGGGCCACAGCTGCTTGCCGCGCTCCACGGCTTCCTCGCACCGATCGGCGAGCTCGAGGAGCTCGTCCCACCGGCGCGCCTCGCAGTGCGCGTCGACGACGCGCAACAGGGCGTTGAGGTCCTGCGCCTCGATGAGCTCCTCCACGGTCGCCACGGCGCAGAAGCGTAGGCGTGGGATGGGCGACTGGTGCACGTCAGCGAGCGGGGCCCGCACCTCGCCGCGCGACGACCGACAGCGGGCTAGTCGCGGCTCGAGATGGACACGATGTGCACGCGCATGTCTCCCGCGGGCGCGCTCACGGTCACCGATTCTCCCGTCGAATGGCCTACGAGAGCGCGCCCCATCGGCGAGTCGGGCGTCAGCACTTCGTGCGCGCCCCCCTTCTCCTCCCGCAATCCGATGAGATACGTCTCGTTCTCGTCATCGTCGCCGAAGCGGACGGTCACGAGCTTCCCCGGTTTGACCACTTCGTCGTCGTCGCCTTGGATGATGTCGGCACTGTCGAGCATCTCGCGGATGCGTCGCGCGCGCGCCTCCTGCAACCCCTGCTGGTCCTTGGCGGCGTGGTATTCCGCGTTCTCGCTCAGGTCGCCGTGAGAACGAGCGCGCGCGATCTCGTCGATGACCTTCGTGCGCCCCTCGCCCTCGAGGTACTCGAGCTCCGCGCGCAGGCGGTCGTAGGCCTCTTGTGTCAGCGGCGTCTTCTTGGTCTGCTCCATCGTCTTCCTCGTCTTCATTTCGTTCGCGTGCTGCAACGAGCATAAGGGCACTACCATCGGGCGGGTCATGGCGCGTCTCGGAGGCAGGACCTGCATAGTGACAGGCGCGGGCGGGGGGATCGGCAGGGCCGTGGCCCTTGCGTTCGCAAGCGAGGGGGCGCGCGTCGTAGTCAACGACGCGAACGCCGCCGCCGCCGACGAGACGACCGCGGCGATCGTTGCGGCGGGCGGCGAGGCGCTGGCCAACCACGAGCGCGTCGGGACGGTCCCGGCTGCCGACTCCCTGGTGGAGGCGGCCCTCGACGCGTTCGGGGACGTCGACGTCCTCGTCAACAACGCGGGCATCCTGCGCGACCGCATGGTGCACAACATGTCCGAGCGGGAATGGGACGACGTGATAGAGGTCCACCTCAAGGGCACATGGGCCTGCGGGCGCGCCGCGATCCGGTTGTGGCGGCCCAGGGCCAAAGAGGAGGCGGCTCGCGGCGCGCCGCGCCACCGCAAGATCGTGAACGTGACGTCCGCCTCCGGACTGATCGGCGCGGCCGGACAGTCGAACTACGCCGCCGCCAAGATGGGGATCGTCGGCCTGACCAAGAGCTGGGCCAAGGAGCTCGGCCGCCTGGCGATCAACGTCAACGCGGTCGCCCCCGCGGCCCTGACGGCCATGACGGAGCCCCTGCTGCGGGACCCCGCGGGCGCGGAGCGCAGGCTCGCGCGCTTCGCGCTCGGCCGCTACGGCGCGCCGGAGGAGATCGCGCCCTCGTTCGTGTTCCTCGCCTCGGACGAGTCCAACTTCGTCACGGGACAGGTGCTCTGCGTCGACGGAGGCCTCGTGATCTAGGGCGATCTCCGGTCCGCCGACCGGGCCCGCCCCTATAGTGGCAGTGGACCCCGCCGCCCCCACGGAGACAGCGTGACGAGGACCTGGCCCTTCGAGGGCCGCGCCGAGCCGGAGGAGCCCTTCCGCACCCCGCGCGACTTCGTCGTGCGCCGTCCTGACGCGGAGGCGGTGGTCGTGCGCATCGGGCTCAACGACGCCCAGCTGGTGCTCGTCGACGGCCGCGGACGGTGGGAGCGCTGGGTCCTGCCCTCGGTCGAGGCCGCCACCTCGACGGCGCGAGCCCTCGGGGTCCGGGTGCACGAGGGGGCGTTCCCCGAGGAGGTGCGCGCCCGGATGACCGCCTTCGAGCGCGACGCCGGGGACTTCGAGCGCGGCGCCTACGCAGAGCAGGGACGGGTCGGCCCCGTCATCCCGTATCCGGAGAACCGCCCCCCTCCGGGCCCCCCGGCTCCTCCGGGCGAGCCCGCAGACGACGTCGATCCGGCCGCGCACCCGGGCCTCGCCCCCTAGAGGGCGCGGCGCCGGGGGGCGCCGCCGATGCCGTTCCGATCCCGATGCCCCATCGCCGGCTCGCCCAGCGCGCCATCGCGCGGCGGGCGAGCCCCTTGGTCGCGGCCCGCGTGGGCGGGACCAGGAGCAGAAGCCCGACCGCGTCGGTGATGAACCCCGGGGTGAGCAGCAACGCCCCGCCGAGCAGGATGAGGGCTCCGTCGACGACCTCGCTCCCGGGCATGCGGCCCCGCCGGAGGGCGTCTCCGACGCGCCTCCACGCCGCGCTGCCCTGCTGCTTCAGCAGCAGCGCCCCGGCCACCGACACGAGCAGGAGCAGTGCGAGGGTCGGAACCACGCCGAGGCGCGCCGACGCCTGCAGGATCACCCACAGCTCGGCGAGCGGAACGAGCAGCAGAACGACGAAGAGGGCCGGCGCCACCACCCCGAGTATGGGCCGCGTTGGAGCGCTCCGGGCCCGGGTGCGGTGATATGAGTACGCGATGGTCGCGACGACGCTCGCCGAGGTCCCCCTCTCGCGCGCGCTCGAGCTCATCGATGGGGGCACCGCGCTGGTGGATCTGCGACCCATCGCCGACTACCTCGACGTCCACGTCCCCGGGGCCCTGCCGCTGCTCTACGAGGCGGGCCCCGGCATGGCGGGGCGAGCCCGCGACTGTCTTCCATTGAGCCTTCCGCTCCTGCTGGCGCGCCGCACCGACGTCGACATGGCGAACGCAGCCGCAGCCCTCAGGGGCAAGGGCTTCGGAGTGCTCGGCGTCGTCGACGACATCGTCAACGGATGGGCGCGCGCCCGCGGGACCCCCGCGTCGACCGAGGTCGTCACCGGCCCCGACAGGCCCGCGGGCACGGTCCTCGACGTGGGCGATCCCCGCGCGCCCCGGGTGCGCGACGCGGTGCGCGTCCCGGTGGAGAGCCTGTGGGGCCGCACCGACGAGCTCGGGGACGAGGACCCGATCGTCGTGGTCAGCGGCGCCGGCGTGCGGGCCGGTCTCGCGGTCGGCATCCTGGAGCGGGGGGGACGGCAGCCGGTCGTGTGGCGCCCGCACCGGTGACCGGGCTCGCGGCCCCGGCCCGAGGGCGGCTCAGTCGGGCTCCTCGAGGCCTTTCGCGATGAGGAACCCGCGCGCCCGCTCCGTGAGCGGATAGCGCCCGACCAGGGCCCAGAACCGCTCGGAGTGATCGGGCACGAGGAGATGGGCGAGCTCGTGGACGA
>DATADD010000164.1:0-8446 GCA_036258675.1 Actinomycetota bacterium
GCCCTCGGGCGACGGCTGCGTCGAGTGCCTCGAGACCGGCGACCGGTGGGTGCACCTGCGGCTGTGCATGAGCTGCGGCCACGTCGGCTGCTGCGATTCCTCGCCGAACAAGCACGCCTCGCGCCACCACGCCGCCACCGCCCATCCCGTCGTGCGGTCGTTCGAGCCCGGCGAGTCGTGGGGCTACTGCTTCGAGGACGACGCCTGGGTCGAAAGGCTCTAGGGGGACCGGGGCGCGCGGCCGTTCCCGCGCCGCCGTTCGTGAGCGAGCAGGAAGCGCTTGCGCTCGAGCCCTCCGGCGTACCCTGTCAAGCGTCCCCCCGCGCCCACCACGCGATGGCAGGGGACGACGATAGCCGTTGGGTTGCGGCCGACGGCGGCGCCGACGGCGCGCCCCGATCCGGGGTGCCCCAACCGGCGGGCGATGTCCCCGTAGGTCGCCGTCGTCCCGTACGGCACCCGCGCGACCTCCTCCCACACCCTGCGCTGGAACGGTGTGCCGCGCGGGGCAAGGGGCAACGTGAACTCGCGCAGCTCGCCCGCGAAGTAGGCGATCAGCTGCCGGCGCGCCTCCTCGAGCACACTCCCGGCGGCGGACCGCTCGGCCCCGTGCGCGCCCAGGCCGACGAAGACGAGGCCCTCCTCGGGGGCCGCGCCGAGCGTGATGGGGCCGACGGGGCTCGCCATCGTGGTCGTCGCGATGTCGCTCATGGGTTCCTCCCTCGCCTGGGGGCGCGCCGCGCGCGCCCGTCGTCGTCCTTGCCGGTCGCGCCGGTCGCGCCGGTCGCGAGCCACAGGTGCTGAACCGCGTACGAGCGCCACGGCCGCCACGCCTCGGCCGCGCGCGCCGCGCCGCGTCCGTCCGAGGGCATCCCGAGCAGCTCGAGACCGCGCCGGACGCCCGCGTCCCCGGGCAGCCATGCGTCCGGGTCGCCGAGGGCGCGCATCGCCACGTAGGCGACCGTCCACGGCCCGATGCCGGGGAGCCGGCCCAGGCGCGCCCGCGACTCGCTTCGATCGGCCCCGGGGTCCAGATCGACGTCGCCCGTCGAGACCGCCGCCGAGAGCGCGCGCAGGGCAGCCTTGCGCGCCCGAGGCATGCCGATCTCGCTCAGGGCGGCGTCCGCGAGCGCGTCCGGCTCCGGCCACAGGTGCGTGATGCTCCCGCATGCGACCGTCAGGGGCTTGCCGTGGTGGGCGACGAGCTGCCGGGCGAGCGCGCGTGCGGCGCGCACCGTCACGGCCTGCCCCAGGACGGCGCGCGCGGCGAGCTCCGGTCCGTCGACGTGGCCCGGCACGCGCAGGCCGGGCCGGCGTCTCACGAGACGCCCGATGGCGCCGTCTCGCCCCAGCGCGTCGGCCACGGCCACGGGGTCGGCGTCGAGGTCGAGCAGCCGGCGGCAGCGCTGGACCGCGCTCCCGAGATCGCGGAGGTCGTCGAGACGGAGCCTGCAGTCGACGTGAGACCCCCGCGGCGCGAGCTCCACGACGGCGCTCCCGAAGGCGAGGTCGACGCTGCGCCGGTAGACGTCCCCATCGACCTCCTCGACGCCGGGCACGGCTCTCCTGCCGAGGAACGCGAGCAGCGCGGCTCCGTCGAAGGGGTGGCGCACGGGGAGCCGGAGCCGGATCCATCCCGCGGCCCCGGGCCGTCCCCGCCGGCCGGCGGCTCGGCGCCTGAGGTCGGTGGGGGAGGCCGCGTACACGTCCCTCACCGTGTCGTTGAAGGCGCGCACGCTCGCGAACCCCGCCGCGAACGCGACCTCGGTGACGGGGACGTCCGTGGTCTCGAGAAGGAGGCGCGCGGTCTCGGCGCGCCGGGCGCGCGCGAGCGCCTGCGGGCCCGCGCCGAGCGACGCGACCAGCTCCCTGTGGAGGTGCCTCTCGGTGTATCCGAGGCGCCGCGCCAGCCCCGAGACGCCGTCGCGATCGGCGACCCCGTCTCCGATCAGTCGCATCGCGCGCCCCGCGAGGTCCGCGCGCCGGTCCCACTCGGGCGACCCCGGAGTGGCGTCGGGCCGGCAGCGCTTGCAGGCGCGCAGCCCGGCTCGAAGGGCCGCGGCCGCGCTCGGGTAGAAGCGCACGTGGGCGCGCTTCGGGGTCTGGGCGGGACAGCTGGGGCGGCAGTAGATGCCCGTCGACGTGACGCCCACGTAGAAGCTCCCGTCGAAGCGCCCGTCCCTGCTCGAGGTCGCCCGGTAGCGGAGCTCGAACTCGTCCATGCGCTCATGCTCGCGCGCCGCGGGCCGCGGGGCTGGCGGCAATCGGACATCCTGGCGCCTGGAGGGCGGGGGGCCGCTAGGGTGTGCCCGAGACGCGGCCCGCCGAGCAGGAGGCTCGCCCATGTTCGAGAGGATCCTGGTGGCCGTCGACGCCTCGGAGCAATCGCAGAAGGCGGTCGCTCTGACGACGGCGCTGGCCGAGAGGTTCGGGAGCGACGTCCTGGTGCTGCACGTGCGGGAGAAGATGTCGAGCCGTGCCGAGGCCGTCGACGCCTACGAGGGCGAGGGCGACCCCGAGCTCGCGGAGCGAACCGCGCAGGAGCTCGCGGAGCTCGGATTGAAGACGCGCTTCGAGGAGCCGGCGGCCCGCTTCGGGCGGGTGGCACAGACGATCGTTGCGGCCGCCGAGAGCCACGGCTCGGGGGTGATCGTCATGGGCTCGAGAGGTCTCTCGGACATCGGAGGGCTGCTGCTCGGCAGCGTGACGCACAAAGTCGTCCACCTCGCGCCCTGCCCTGTGCTGATCGCGCGCTGAGGCGCGCCCCGCTCAGCCCGTCGCGGGGTCGAGCTCGAGGGCGCAGGAGTTGATGCAGTAGCGCTTGCCGGTCGGCCCGGGCCCGTCGTCGAACACGTGCCCGAGATGCGACCCGCAGCGCCGGCAGACGACCTCCGTCCGCCTCATGAAAAGGCTGTTGTCCGGCCGCAGCTCGATGCTCTGTGCGACCGCCGGCTCGGTGAAGCTCGGCCATCCCGTCCCGGAGTCGAACTTCGCGTTCGAGCGGAACAGCTCGGCCCCGCACGCGCCGCAGCGGTAGACGCCGTCGTCCTTCGTGTAGACGTACTTCCCCGTGAAGGGAGGCTCCGTCCCCTTGCCGCGCAGAACCGCGTACTGCTGGGGCGACAGCTCCTGCCGCCACTCCTCTTCGGTCTTCTCGATCTTTTCCATGGCGCACCAAGGGTAGCGCGGCGCGCGCTGTTTATCGTGCGGCCGTGGAGATCGTCCTGGGCCTCGCGGCCGCGCTGACCTATGGTGCCGCCGACTTCATCGGAGGCATGGTGTCGCGCCGCGCTGCGGTCCTGTGCGTCGTGTTCCTGTCGCAGGTCGTCGGGTCGTCCCTAGTCGCGGTCGCGTTCCCGTTCGTGGACAGCGGGGCGTTCGACGCCGGCGCGCTGTGGTGGGGCGTCGCGGCGGGGGTGGCGGGCAGCGCGGGCGTGATCGCGCTCTACCACGGGCTCAGCGTCGGCCGGATGAGCGTCGTCGCGCCCATCACCGCGGTCGTCGCCGCCGGTGCGCCGGTGGTGGTCGGCCTCGCGCTCGGCGAGCGGCCGGGACCCCTCGCCCTCGCCGGCGTGGGACTCGCCCTGCCCGCGGTCGCGCTCGTGGCGAGCTCGAGCTCGGACGGCGGCGGGGCCGAGCGAGGCGAACCCAGCGTCACCGGCGTGCCCCAGGCGGTCGGAGCCGGGGCCTCCTTCGGGGCCTTCTTCATCCTCCTCGACCGCGCCGGGGACGGCTCCGGGCTGTGGCCGCTGCTCGGGGCGCGCATGTCGTCGCTCGCGGTCCTCGGCCTCCTCGTCGCGGTGACCTCGACGTCGCTGCGACCGGGAGGAGACGTCGGCGCCGGGATAGTCGGCGCAGGGCTGCTCGACGTCGCCGCCAACCTCCTCTACCTGTTCGCGGTGCGCCGAGGTCTGCTCTCGCTCGTTGCCGTGCTGACGTCGATGTACCCGGCCTCCACCGTGGTCCTCGCGCGCGTGGTCCTCGGCGAGCGCATGACGGCGATGCGCCTCGGCGGGCTCGCGATCGCGGTCGTCGGGGTCGCCCTGATCGCGCTCGGGTAGCCACGCGCCGGATCTCCTTCGACGGCCTCCTCGCGCGCGCCGTCGCGTTCCTCCGCGCCCCACGCCGCCGGGGGCCGGGAATCGACGGGCCGAAGCGAACGTTGTAGCTGCAACGGACGCGCCCCGCCGGCGCGTCCCTCGACCGACGACAGGAGACCGAAGCAGTGAACGACCTCCGGGCGGGCGAGCTGCCCGTCATGCCCCTCGAGGGGGGCGTTGTCCTTCCCCACATGGTTGTCACCGTCTCGCTGCGCAGCGACGAGGCCCGCGCCGCGATCGCGTCGGCCGGGAGCACCGACGGCCACCTGCTGCTCGTGCCCCGCAGGGCCGGGGCCTACGCGGCGGTGGGGACGGTGGCCGTGGTCGAGGACCGCGGGACCCTGCCCCGCGGCGACGAGGTCGCCGTTGTGCGCGGCCTGCACCGCGGGGTGATCGGAGCGGGGGCCCCGGGCGACGGGCGGTCGCTGTGGGTGGGCGTCACGCCCGCTCCCGACCCCGACGAGCCCTCCGCCGCGGCGCGCGAGCTCGCCACGGAGTACCGGGCGCTGGTGGAGGGGATCCTCAGGGCCCGTGACGCGTCCGCGGTCGCGGATTTCCTGCGCGGCATAGACCATCCCGGCCACCTCGCCGACACGTCCGGCTACTCGCCCGACCTCAGCGCCGACCAGAAGGTCGAGGTGCTCGAGACCCTCGGCGTCGAGGAGCGGCTCGAGAAGCTGGTGGGATGGATGCGCGCGAAGCTCGCCGAGGCCTCGATCGAGGACCGGATCCGCTCCGAGGTCACCGAGGGCCTGGAGCGCACGCAGCGCGAATACATGCTGCGGCGGCAGCTCGAGGCCATCAAGAAGGAGCTCGGGGAGGGCGACGACGACGTCGTCGGGGAGTACCGGCGCGGGATCGAGGATGCGGGCATGCCGGAGGCCGCCCGGGCCGAGGCCGAGCGGGAGCTCGACCGCCTGGAGCGGACGGGCGAGCAGAGTCCGGAGACGGCGACGATCCGCACCTATCTCGACTGGATGACGGCGTTGCCGTGGTCGCGCAGGTCCGAGGATCGGTGGGACGTCGACGAGGCGCGCCGGATCCTCGACGAGGACCATCACGGTCTCGACGACGTCAAGGATCGCATCCTCGAGTTCCTCGCCGTCCGCAGGCTGCGGGACGAGCGCGGCCTGGGCGCTCAGACGGGGCGGGGAGCGGGCGCCATCGTCGCCCTCGTCGGCCCTCCCGGCGTGGGCAAGACGTCCCTCGGCGAGTCGGTGGCCCGCGCTCTGGGGCGGTCGTTCGCGCGCGTGTCGCTGGGAGGCGTTCACGACGAGGCCGAGATACGGGGCCACCGCCGGACCTACATCGGCGCGCTTCCGGGGCGCATCGTGAGGGCGCTCAAGGAGGCGGGCACCAAGAACCCCGTCATCGTCCTGGACGAGATAGACAAGGTCGGCGCCGACTGGAGAGGCGACCCCGCGTCCGCGCTGCTGGAGGTGCTCGACCCGGCGCAGAACCACTCCTTCCGCGACCACTACCTCGACGTGGACCTCGACCTCTCGGAGGTGCTGTTCCTGCCGACGGCGAACCTGGCGGAGGCGATCCCGGCGCCGTTGCTCGATCGCATGGAGCTCGTTCGCCTCGACGGCTACACCGAGCACGAGAAGCTCGCCATCGCTCGCTCGCACCTTCTGCCGCGGCAGCTCGAGCGCAACGGCCTGCGCGTCGACGAGGTGGAGATCACCGATGCCGCGCTGCGGCGCATCGTCGCCGAGCACACGCGCGAGGCAGGCGTCCGCAACCTCGAGCGCCTGCTCGGAAAGGTGCTGCGCAAGGTCGCGGTCTCGGTAACGACCGCGTCCGGCGACGAGCGCACCGTCGTCGACGACGCCGACGTCCCCACCTACCTCGGCAAGGCGGTGTTCCACTTCGAGGCGCCGGAGCGGACCGCGGTGCCCGGCGTCGCCACCGGTCTCGCCGTCACGGGCGCGGGCGGCGACGTGCTGTTCGTGGAGGCGACCGCGATGACGGGCGAGCCGGGCCTCACCCTGACCGGGCAGCTGGGCGACGTCATGAAGGAGTCGGCGCAGATAGCGTTGTCCTACGTCCGCTCACACGCCGATCGGCTTGGGCTCGCGCGGGTCGACGATCGCCGCGTGCACCTGCACGTGCCCGCGGGCGCGACCCCGAAAGATGGGCCGTCCGCGGGCGTGACCATGACGACCGCGCTCGTCAGCCTCCTGAGCGGACGGCCCGTGAGGAGCGCGGTCGGCATGACCGGTGAGGTGACGCTGCGCGGGCGAGTTCTCGCGATCGGCGGGGTGAAGCAGAAGGTGCTCGCCGCTCACCGCGCAGGCCTCACCGAGGTCGTGCTGCCCGCGCGCAACGAGGCCGACCTCGACGACCTGCCCGAGGCGGTGCGCGCCGGCGTCGTCGTGCACCTCGTGTCGGACATCGACGAGGTCCTCGCGATCGCGCTGGAGCCGGTGCGTTCGGCGAGCGACGACCCGCCCGCGCGCGCGGCCTAGCCCGCCCGACGCTCCGGAGCGCCCTCGAGCGCGTCGAGCATCTTGCCCAGCGCGGACGTGAACGCGCGCTCCTCGGCGGGGGCGAGGTGGCGAGAGAAGTGCTCGTTCACCCCCCGGAACGCGATCGGCGCGGCGCGCTGGAAGGCATCGCGTCCCCGTGCGGTGAGGCGCGCGTAGACGACCCTGCGGTCGCGGGGGCACGGAGCCCGTTCCACGACTCCCGCCGCCTCCATGCGGTCGACGAGTCGGGTGAGCCCGCTCTTGCTCAACAGCACGTGTGTGGCGAGGTCGTGCATCCGGAGGCTGCCGTCGGGCGCGTCGGAGAGGTGGACGAGGACGTCGAACCAGGTCAGTGGCAGCCCCGCCTCGGCGCGCAGCTCCCCGTCGAGAACGTCGACGAGCGTCGCGTAGGCCCGCAGGAACAGCGCCCAGGCGCGGTGGCGTTGGTCGCAGGTGGCGCCCACCCGACCAGCTTAGGCGCGGTCGGTTGCGCGCGCAACGGCAGCGGTCGCAGCCGGGCCCGTGACCGCGCCCCGGGACGCGGACGAGACCGAGGCCGCGTACTTGGCGAGGACGCCGACCGCGTAGCGCCCCGGGGGCGGGGCCCAGGCCGCGAGCCGGGCCTCGAGCTCGGCTTCGCCCACCAGGGCGCGCAGCTCGCGCGCCTCCACGTCGATCTCGACGACGTCGCCGTCCCGGAGGGCGGCGATCGGGCCCCCGCGCGCCCCCTCGGGCGAGACGTGCCCGACCATGAAACCGTGGGTCGCACCCGAGAAGCGCCCGTCGGTCACGAGTGCGGTCGACTCGCCCAGCCCCGCCCCCACGATCGCCGCGGTGACCGCGAGCATCTCCCTCATCCCGGGACCGCCCGCGGGGCCCTCGTAGCGGATCACGACGACGTCCCCGTCCGCGACGCGGCCCCCGCCGACCGCGGCGAAGCACTCCTCCTCCGAGTCGAAGACGCGCGCGGGCCCGCGGTGGAAGCGCCGCCCGTGTCCGGCAAGCTTGACGACGGCTCCCTCGGGAGCGAGGTTCCCGCGCAGGATCGCGAACCCACCCCGGGGGCTCAAGGCGCGCGTCGCCGGCACGACGACGCGCTGGCCGGGGGCGGGGGACGCGCCCGACGCGATCGCCTCGAGCGTCAGGCCGTCGACGCGGGGGCCGCCGTCGGCGAGGAGGCCCGCGGCGACCAGCTCACGCACCACGAGCGGCACGCCGCCGGCCCGGTGCAGGTCCACGGCCGTGAACCGGCCTCCGGGGCGGAGGCTCGCGACGACCGGGGTGCGCGCGGACAGCTCGTCGAAGTCGTCGAGAGACAGGTCGACGCCGGCCTCGCGCGCGATGGCGAGGAGATGCAGGACCCCGTTCGTCGAGCCCCCCGTAGCCGCGACCGCGACGATCGCGTTCTCCAGGGCCGCGCGGGTGACGATCGCGCGCGGCCTGACGTCGTCGCGCACGAGACGGACCGCCATGCGCCCGGCCTCCTCGGCGGCGGCCGCCTTGGCCGGGTGGGTGGCCGGGATGCCGCTGGCGGCGACGGGGCTCAGCCCGAGCACGTCGAGGGCCGTGGCCATCGTGTTGGCGGTGAAGTGCCCGCCGCACGCCCCCGCCCCGGGGCAGGCCGCGTCCTCGAGGGAGCGCAGGTCGCCCTCCGTGAGGGCCCCGACGGCGTGCGCTCCGACCGCCTCGTAGACGTCCTGCAGGGTGACGTCGCGGCCCCTCCACGACCCCGGTGCGATCGATCCGCCGTAGAGGACGAGCCCGGGAAGGTCGAGCCGGCACAGCGCCATCGCGGCCGCGGGGATCGTCTTGTCGCAACCCACCAGACACACGAGGCCGTCGAACAGGTGACCGCGCGCGACGAGCTCGATCGAG
>DATADD010000165.1:0-2147 GCA_036258675.1 Actinomycetota bacterium
GCGCGCGATGGCGGCGCGCTCCTCCGGCGTGGGATCGCCGTCCACGGACACGAGCCGCAGCCGGGGCGGCCGCGCCGGCGGCCTCCACTCGCTCACCGAGCGGCCTCGCGTCGCCGCGGCCGCCGCCTCCTCACGGCGCGCCACCCGACCCCCGCGCGACCCTCACAGCGGGATGTTGCCGTGCTTGCGCTGCGGGATCGTCTCCCTCTTGGAGCGCAGCATCTCCAGCGCGCGGACGAGGCGCGCCCGCGTCTCCTGCGGCTCGATCACATCGTCGACGTAGCCCCTCTCGGCCGCGATGTAGGGGTTGGAGAAGCGCTCCGTGTAGTCCGCGATCAGCTCGGCCCGGCGCGCCCCCGCATCGTCGGCCGCGGCGATCTCGCGGCGGTGGATCACGTTGACGGCGGCCTCGGCGCCCATCACCGCGATCTCGGCGGAGGGCCACGCGAACGAGATGTCCGCACGGATGTGCTTCGAGTTCATGACGAGATACGCGCCCCCGTAGGCCTTCCGCGTTATCACGGTCATGCGGGGGACGGTCGCCTCGGAGAAGGCGTACAGGAGCTTGGCGCCGTGGCGGATGATGCCGCCGTACTCCTGCTCGGTCCCGGGCAGGAAGCCGGGGACGTCCACGAACGCGACCAGGGGGATGTTGAAGGCGTCGCAGAACCTCACGAAGCGCGCCGCCTTGTTCGACGAGACGATGTCGAGTGTCCCCGCGAGCACCTGAGGTTGGTTGGCGACGACGCCGACGGAGTGCCCCCCGAGGCGGGCGAAGCCGCAGATGATGTTCTGCGCCCAGTGGGCGTGGACCTCGAGGAACTCGCCGTCGTCGAAGATCGAGCCGATCACGTGGTGCATGTCGTAGGGCTTGTTGGGAGACTCGGGGACGACGTCGAGAAGCTCGTCGCACGACCGCTCGGGATCGTCGGTCGGAGGGAAGTAGGGCGGCGACTCGAAGTTGTTCGAGGGCACGAACGACAGCAGGTACCGGATCTGGGCGAGGCAGTCCTCGTCGTCGGCGGCGACGAAGTGGGCGACGCCCGACTTGGAGGCGTGGCTCATCGCTCCGCCGAGCTCCTCCTGCGTGACCTCCTCGCCGGTGACGGCCTTGATCACGTCGGGGCCCGTGATGAACATGTGCGAGGTGCCGCTGACCATGAACGTGAAGTCGGTCATGGACGGCGAGTAGACGGCGCCGCCCGCGCACGGGCCCATGATGGCCGAGATCTGCGGGATGACCCCGGAGCTGCGCACGTTGCGGTCGAAGATGTACCCGTAGCCCGCGAGCGCGGCGGCGCCCTCCTGGATGCGCGCCCCGCCCGAGTCGTTGAGGCCGATCACGGGCGCGCCGGTCTCGAGCGCGAGGTCCATGATCTTGCAGATCTTCTCGCCCATGACCTCGCCGAGCGAGCCGCCGAAGACCGTGAAGTCCTGTGCGAACACGAACACCTTGCGGCCGTCGACGTAGCCCCAGCCGGTCACGACCGCGTCCGAGAGCGGCCGCCGGTTCTCGATCCCGAAGCCGTGCGACCGGTGGCGCACGAGCATGTCGGTCTCGACGAAGCTGCCTTCGTCGAGCAGGGCGACGACCCGCTCGCGCGCGGTCAGCTTGCCGCGTTCGTGCTGACGCCGGACGGCGTCCTCGCCTCCGCCCTCGAGGGCTTGGCTACGCCGCTCCCTCAGCCCCTCGAGGCGCGCCTGGGTCCCCTGCGCCCGCCCGGGCTCGCCGGGCCCGGGCGCCTGCTCCGTGGGGGCCGCGCCTCCGTTCTCGGGCGGCTCCTCCTCTTCGGCCCTCGCCATCGGACCGAAGTCTACGGCGGCGCCCTCACACGGCCTCCAGGCGGCCGGCTCCGCCCGCCAGCGTCCCCGCGAGGCCGGCGGGTTCGATCACCACGCGCCCCGGCTCCGCGGTCGCGCGCCCCAGGCGTGTGGCGGAATGCCCGCTGCTCTCGATGACGCGCGCGGCGCGGTCGGCATCGCCGGCCCGCACCACGACGACGAATCCGACGCCCATGTTGAAGACGCGGAACATCTCCTCGTCGGTGACGCCGCCTAGCTCCTGGAGGAGGGAAAACACCGGCGGTGCCGGCGGCAGCGTCTCGATCTCAAAGCCGACGGGCGCGTCGATCCGCGCGAGATTCAGC
>DATADD010000166.1:0-3443 GCA_036258675.1 Actinomycetota bacterium
TCGGTTTTGTTTTTGTTTCATTGGATATGTCGTGCAGGGAAGAGGCGGTTGACACAGAAGGGAGGGACGTAGGCGTATGGCAGACGATCCGAGCAACGCCGAACAGCGCGCCAGAGATCTCGCCGCGAACGTCGCCGAGGCAGCCGCACAGGTGGCATCTCCGACCTCGGGGACCGCGCCCGCGACCGCGGCGCGCGATCTCGTGGCCACCGCTGCAGAGGCGGGCGTGGAAGCCGCCCGGATAGGCGACGAGGCGTCCACGACGGGCCGCAGGCGGACCGGCCGGAAGAAGTCCACGGCGCGCCGCAAGACCACCGGCCGCAAGAAGACGACCCGCCGGAAGTCGACGGGCCGCAAGAAGACGACGGCGCGCAAGACGACGGGCCGCAAGAAGTCGACCGCACGCAAGACGACCCGCCGCAAGTCGACGGGGCGCAAGAAGACCACGGCGCGCAAGACCACCGGGCGCAAGAAGACGACCCGCAGGAAGTCGACCGCCCGCAAGAAGACGACCCGCCGCAAGTCGACGGGGCACAAGAAGAGTACCGGCCGCAAGAAGAGCACCGGGCGCAAGAAGAGCACGGCCCGCAAGTCGAGCGGCCGGAGAAAGTCGACCCGGGGACGCAAGTCCACCGCCCGCAAGGGCACCGGGCGGCGCAAGTCGACGGCACGCCGCAAGTCGACCGGCAACGGCCGCCGCAAGTCCACGGCTCGGCGCAAGTCGACCGGCAACGGCCGGCGCAAGTCCTCGGCACGCCGGGTCGTGGGAGCGGGCAAGAGCACCGGCCGCCGCAAGACGACGACGCGCAAGGCGACGGGACGCAAGGCGATCGGCAGGCGGACCGTTGTCGGCACGCGGGCTGCGACCGGCCGCAAGTCCACCGTCGTGGCCAAGCCGTCCCGGCGGCGCGTCGCCACGATCTGACCTCACCGGCACACACGGGGGGGCGGCTTCCGCGCCGGAGGTCGCCCCCCCGTCCATCCCAGGCCGCCGGCCGGCGAGGCCCTTCACCTAGGATGACCCCATGCGGTCGTACCTCATCCAGGGTCCCTCGTCGCTGACCGGCGAGGTGCCGGTGAGCGGCGCCAAGAACTCGACCCTGAAGCTGATGGCGGCCTCCCTGTTGATCCCGGGAGAGGTCGTTCTCGAGCGCGTTCCGCGCATCACCGACGTGGACCTCATGGCGAGCACGCTCGAGCGACTCGGCGCGACCGTCGCGCGCGACGGATCCACCCTTCGCATCGACTCTTCGGGCGAGCTCTCCGAGGAGGCGCCGTACGACCTCGTGACGCAGATGCGGGCCTCGATCCAGGTGCTCGGCCCGCTGCTGGCCCGGCTGGGCAGGGCGCGGGTCGCGATGCCGGGCGGGGACGCGATCGGATCGAGGCCCATCGACCTTCATCTCGGAGGCCTCGAGCGGATGGGGGCGAAGTTCTCCTCCGAGCACGGCTACATCGAGGGGGCGGCCGACCGGCTCCACGGCGTCCGGGTACTGCTCGAGTTCCCCTCCGTGGGCGCGACCGAGAACCTGCTGATGGCCGCGGTCATGGCGGAGGGGACCACGACCATCGACAACGCGGCCCGCGAGCCCGAGATCAAGGATCTCGCCGTCTTCCTCAACGCGGCCGGCGCGCGCATCCGGGGAGCGGGGACTCCGACGGTCTCGATCGAAGGCGTGAGGGAGCTCGCGGGCGTGCGCCACGAGGTCATCCCGGACCGGATCGAGGCGGGGACGTTCGCGATCGCGGCGGCCGCGACGTGCGGGGACGTGCGGCTCGTCCAGACCCGTCCGTCCGACTTCGAGCTCGTCCTCGCGAAGCTCGAGGAGGCCGGCGCCGAGGTGGCGCGCGGCGACGGAGAGGTGAGGATCTCGATGCATCGGCGGGCGCGCGCTCTGGACCTCGTCACCCTGCCGTTCCCCGGGTTCCCCACGGACCTCCAGCCCCCGATGATGGTGCTGCTCGCGACCGCCGAGGGCTCGTCGATCCTCACCGAGAACGTCTTCGAGGCGCGCTTCCTGTTCGTCGACGAGCTCAACCGGATGGGCTCCCGCATCCGGGTCGAGGGCCATCACGCCGTGATCAGGGGGGTCGAGGGGCTCTCGGGGGCTCCCGTGCGCGCCCCGGACATCCGCGCGGGGGCCGCGCTCGTAGTGGGCGGTCTGTGCGCGCAGGGGCGCACCGAGGTCATCGACACCGGTCACATCGAGCGCGGCTACGAGGACTTCGTCGCGAAGCTGCGCGGTCTCGGCGCCGACGTAACGCTGGCCGAGCCGTCTCCCTAGGGTGGGCCGGCTCGGCCGCCCGGCGCTGCTCGTCGCGATGGCGACCGTCCTTGCGGTCGCGCTGGTCGCGCCCGCGCTCGTCGCGCCCGCGGCCGCCCGCGCCGCGCCGCCGCTCTCGGCGCCCACGCCCCTGCGGCTGGTGCCCGCGGGCCACGAGCCGCTGCTCGTGCGCGGGCTGCACTCCTACCTCGGGACGGTGAGGCTGGAGGCCGCGCCCGACGGGCTCGTCGTGGTCAACACCCTGTCGCTCGAGCGCTACCTGCTCGGCCTCAACGAGGTCCCGACCGACTGGCCCATGGAGGCGCTGCGGGCGCAGGCGGTCGCGGCCCGCACCTACGCGCTGTGGACGCTCGCTCGTCCAAGAGGCGGCGCGGCGGAGACCTACGGGTTCGACATCTGCGCCTCCGAGCTGTGCCAGGTGTTCGCGGGAGCCGACGTGGTGTCCGCCGCGGACGGCGAGCGCTGGGAGCGCGCGGTGAGGAGCACGGCGCGCCGGGCGCTGGTGTACGACGGCGAGCCCATCCTCGCGCGCTACCACTCGACATCCGGCGGCACGACTCTCGACAACGCGGACGCGTTCCCCGGCGAGTCGCAGCTGCCCTATCTGCGGCCCGTGCAGAGCACCACGGAACAGGCGTCGCCGTTCTACCGGTGGCGGGTTCGCTTCCGCCTCGACCGGCTCGAGCGGATCCTCGCCGCCGCGGGATGGTGGAGCGACCGCGCGGGGAGGTTGCGCGACGTGCACTCGGTGCCCTCCGCACAGGGCCTGCACTACCCCGACGTCGTGTTCACGGGCCGGGGGGATCTCGTGAGGACCGCCGAGGAGTTGCGCTCGTTGCTGCGCGAGACGGCGCCGCGCCTCTATCCCGGCCTCTATCCGAGCGAGACGAGGTCCGGGCGGCTCCCCGAGACCCTTCCCTCCAACCGCATCGAGGTGGCCACGCGCGACGGCGTTGTCGAGATCGCGGGACGGGGTTGGGGCCACGGTGTGGGCATGTCGCAGTGGGGAGCGCGCGGCATGGCCGAGGACGGCGCTTCGTTCGAGGAGATCCTCGAGCACTACTACCCCGGCACCTCGCTCGAGGTCACACAGGCGGTGGACGCGGTCGACGTCGGGGTCGCATGGGGCCTCGAGACGCTCGACGCGTTCGGTTCGTT
>DATADD010000167.1:0-2966 GCA_036258675.1 Actinomycetota bacterium
TACCAGAGCCGCAAGAAGGACGGGCCGCGCACGATCGCCTACTTCTCGCCGGAGTTCGGCGTGAGCGAGGCGCTGCCGATCTACTCGGGCGGCCTCGGGGTGCTCGCGGGGGACCACCTCAAGGCGGCGAGCGACCTGGGCGTGCCGCTCGTCGGCGTCGGCCTCCTCTACCGGCAGGGCTACTTCCGCCAGTACCTCAACGCGGACGGGTGGCAGCAGGAGCGCTACCCGTCGCTCGACCCGCACGCGATGCCGCTCACGCTGTTGTCGGGGCCCGACGGCTCGCCGTTGAAGATCGAGGTCGACCTCGCCGGCGCCCGCTGTGTCGCGCAGCTGTGGCTGGCGCGCGTCGGCCGGGTCAAGCTGCTGTTGATGGACTCCGACGTCGAGGAGAACGAGGCGGAGGAGCGCTGGGTCACGGACCGTCTCTACGCGGGCGGCAGCGAGCACCGGCTCCGTCAGGAGATCCTGCTCGGCATCGGGGGCGTGCGCGCGCTGCAGGCCGCGGGCTACGAGCCCGACGTCTTCCACTCCAACGAGGGGCATGCCGGTTTCCTCGGGCTCGAGCGGATCCGCCAGCTCGTGACGGCGAGCGGCCTGCGTTTCGGCGACGCGCTCGAAGGCGTCCGCGCGGGCACGATCTTCACCACGCACACGCCGGTCCCCGCGGGCATCGACGTGTACGAGTACGACCTCATGCAGCGCTACTTCGCGTCGTTCGCCAAGGAATGCGACATCACGTTCGAGGAGCTGATGGCGCTCGGCCAGGGGAGCTCGGCCGGCGGGACGAAGTCGAGCGAGAACGGCACGTTCAACATGGCCGTGATGGGCCTGCGGCTGGCGGCGCGCGCGAACGCGGTCAGCAAGCTCCACGGGGTCGTCTCGCGCGCGATCTTCTCCGACCTGTGGCCGGGGGTCCCTTCCGAAGAGGGACCGATCACCTCGATCACCAACGGCGTCCACACCGCGACGTGGCTCGGCCCCGAGATCTCCGAGGTCATCGACCGCAGGCTCGCCCCCGGCTGGACCGAGACGGGCGGCGCCAAGTGGGAGCGGATGGAGGAGGTCCCGGACGCGGAGCTGTGGAGGGCGCGCGAACGCGCGCGGGAGCGCCTCGTCTACTTCGTGCGCGAGAGGCTGCGCCGCCAGCTCCTCGCCCGCGGCGCGTCGGAGTCGGAGGTCGGCTGGACCGACGAGGTGTTCGACCCCGGGATCCTGACGATCGGCTTTGCGCGCCGCTTCGCGCAGTACAAGAGGGCGACGTTGATCCTCACGGACCGCGAGCGTTTGCGCGCACTGCTGCTGTCGGGCGACCGGCCCGTCCAGCTGGTGTTCGCCGGCAAGGCGCACCCGCAGGACGACGGCGGCAAGGAGATGATCCGCGAGCTCGTGCACTTCAGCTCCGACCCCGAGATCCGCAACCGGTTCGCGTTCATCGAGGACTACGACGTCGAGGTCGCCCGCCTGCTGTGCCAGGGTTCCGACGTGTGGTTGAACAACCCGCGTCGGCCCCTCGAGGCGTGTGGCACCAGCGGGATGAAGGCCGCGCTGAACGGCGCGCTGAACTGCTCGGTCCTCGACGGCTGGTGGGACGAGTGCTACGACGGGAAGAACGGTTGGTCGATCGGGACCGCCGACCTGTACGAGGACCACGTCTACCAGGACCGCGTGGACTCGAGCAGCCTCTACGACCTGCTCGAGCGCGAGATCGCGCCGCGTTTCTACGACCGCCCGGAGGGGCCCGTGCCGCGCCGGTGGGTCGAGCGGATGAAGGCGTCGATGTCGAGCCTCGGGGGCTTCGTGACCGCGGATCGGATGGTCAAGGACTACGTCGAGAAGCTGTACATCCCCGCCGCACGTCACGGACAGGCGCTGATGGCGGACGGGTGCGCCCGCGCCCGCGCTCTCGCCGAGTGGAAGGAGCGCACGCGCGCGGCGTGGGGCTCGGTCTCGATCCTGAACGTCGAGGGCGACGTCACCGCCGCCGACGTCGGCGAGGAACGCTCGGTGTCGGTCGTCGTCCGGCTGGGGGAGCTGAGCACCGACGACGTGGCGGTCCAGCTGGCGCACGGCCGGGTGGGGGCGAACGGCGAGCTCGTCGAGCCGGAGCTCGTCGAGCTAGAGCCCGGAGGATCGTCCGACGGCACCTGCATCTACACGGGCTCGTTCCGCACGGACGACCCGGGGCTGTACGGCTATGCCGTCCGGGTGATCCCGTCGCATCCCGACCTGACGACGCCGATGGACCTCGGCCTCATCGCCTGGGCCTGACGGCCGATTCGTTCAGGCCGAGCGGCCCATCGCCCACGCGTGCAGTAGCTGGCCCTCGTCGCCACAGGTGAGCGCGCCCTTGCCGTGGTAGCGGCCGGAGACGTCCGGCTGCTCGGAGACACGGTGCAGCTCGAAGGCGACGCCCCAGGCGGCGTGCCACCCGCGTTGCCAGCGGACCGAGAGGCTGCGCAGGTGGAGCTGGTCGCCGAGCAGGGCGCGCGCCCGGAAGTAATGGGGGAGCGTGATCCGGTCCTCGGAGAGCTCGCTGCGCCGGAGGGGGTCGGCCGAGTCGAAGAACCAGAAGAAGTCCGGCTCCTCGGCCCACATCCGGTCGAGGTAGTCGACGTCGCCGCGGTTGAAGGCCTCGACGAACCCGCGCACGATCGCCCGCGCCTCGGCCGGGCGACAAGGAGCCTCGGGCCCCTGCGCGGGGGCCGGGCCCGGCAAGGCGACGAACAGCGCCGCAAGGGCGGCGCCCCACTTCCGCATGAGAGATGACTACGCCACGCCCGCCCCGGTCCCTGCCCGAGATTGCCACGCCGAGGGGGAGGGAACGGCGGGGGCCGCGCTGAAGGACTCCGAGACCTGGCGGCTGGTTAGACGGAGGTGGGGACACCATGAAGCGTAGGGCGGCATTGCTCGTGACGGGCCTGGTGGGTGCGGCAACGATCCTGACGGCTCAGCCGGCGTCGGCG
>DATADD010000168.1:0-3309 GCA_036258675.1 Actinomycetota bacterium
CGCGCCGCGGCGGCCGCGGGCGCGGATGTCGTGGTCGTGGGGCGCGCCGTCACGTCGGCCGTCGACCCGGCCGCGGCGGCCGACGCGCTCGCCGACGCACTGCGGTGAACGCGGCGGAGGTGATCGACGTGCTCGAGCAGCGCGGCGCGCTCCGCCACGGGCACTTCGTGCTCTCGTCCGGCCGCCACTCGGACGTCTTCGTGCAGAAGTTCCGCGTCCTCGAGCACCCGCGTTTGACGCAGCGCTTCGGGGAGGCGGTCGCCGACCTGTTCGAGCGCCGCTTCGAGGCCGTCGCCAGCCCCGCGGTGGGTGCGATCGTGCTCGGCTTCGCCGCCGCGCTGGCCGCCGGCGCGCGCCTGGCGATCGCGGAGCGGGAGGCCGGCGCCCTCGTCTTCCGCCGGGGCTTCGACTTCCGCCCCCACGAGAAGGTCCTCGTCGTCGAGGACGTCGTGACGACGGGGGCCTCGGCGCGCGCGGTGGTCGAGCTCGTGCGGGCGGCGGGGGCGGAGCCCGTCGGCGTCGCCGCGCTGATCGACCGGGGCGACCGGGCGCGCACCGATCTCGGCGCGCCGCTGCGGACCCTCGTGGCGCTGCGGACGGACTCCTGGACCCCGGCCGACTGCCCCCTGTGCGCCCGCCGGGTGCCGCTCGAGGATCCCGGGAGCAGCCGCCTCTGACCCTCGCGGGTGTGCGAAAAACCGCCCGTTACCAGGGAGAACGCCGCCGCCACCCGTTGCGGGGGCGGACCGGGCTGCCTATACTCCGGCGTCGGCTCGGGAGGCGGGACGGCGCCCGAGCGACCCCACGTTGCATGCCCTCGGCGAGATCGTCTGAAGGAGGACGCGCGGATGCCCCTGCCACCGCCATTGAGCGAGGAACAGCGACGGGACGCCCTGGAGAAGGCGGCGATGGCGCGCCGCAAGCGAGCCGAGCTCAAAGAGCAGCTCAAGAGCGGCAGGACGACGCTGAGGGAGCTGCTGGCGCGCACCGACGACGAGGTCGTGGGCAAGATGAAGGTGGCGACCGTGCTGGAATCGCTCCCCGGCGTCGGGCGGGTCAGGGCCCGCAAGCTCATGGAGCGCCTCGACATATCGGAGTCGCGCAGGATGAGGGGCCTCGGGGCGCGCCAGAAAGAGAACCTTCTGACCGAGTTCGCCCGCCGCTAGGGCGCATGCCCCGATGAGACGGGTGCGGGCGCTCCGCACGGCAGGCCCCTAGGCATGGGCCGGCTCTACGTCATCTCGGGGCCGTCGGGGGCGGGGAAGGGCACCGTCGTCCAGGAGCTCCTGCGCCGCCGCCCCGACGTCTACCTGTCCGTGTCGGCGACGACCAGGCCGGCGCGCGCCGCCGAGCGCAACGGGGTCCACTACAACTTCGTCGGGACCAACGACTTCCTCGCCCAGCGCGACTCGGGAGGATTCCTCGAGTGGGCCGAGGTCTACGGCCACCTCTACGGGACGCCGAGAGCCCCCGTCGAGGCCGCCCTGGCGGCCGGCCGGGACGTGATCTGCGAGCTCGACATCCAGGGGGCGACCCTCGTCAAGCGGGCCGTCCCCGACGCGGTTCTGGTCTTCATCGAGCCTCCCTCCCTCGACGAGCTGTTCATGCGCCTGCGCAAGCGGGGGACGGAGGACCCCGAGGCGCTCTCGAGACGGTTGCGGGCGGCCTACGAGGAGGTCAAGAGGAAGGGCCTGTACGACCACATCGTCGTCAACGACGACCTCGAGCAGGCCGTGGGGGCCCTGCTACGTATACTCGAGGGCGGAAACGACGGAAAGGGAACCAGGTGATAGAGCCCAAGATCGAGACGTTGCTCGAGGACGTCGACTCCAAGTACACGCTCGTGATCCTCTCCGCCAAGAGGAGCCGCCAGATCAACTCCTACTTCACTCAGCTCGGAGAGGGCGTCGCCGAGCACACGCCGCCGCAGGTGCCGCTGCGGGCCGACCGGGCCCCCAAGCCCCTCTCGATCGCCCTCCAGGAGATCGCCGAGGGCAAGATCGCCTACGAGCGAACGGCGGACGGCATCAAGTAGCGCCGCGATGGCGCTCCCCGAGCGCGGCGGGCGGCCCCCCGGAGCCGTCCAGGGCCGCAAGGTAGTGCTCGTCGTCACGGGGGGCATCGCGGCCTACAAGGCTGTCGAGGTCGCCCGGAGCCTGACCGAGCTCGGCGCCGACGTGCGCGCGGTCATGACTCCCTCCGCGCTCCGCTTCGTGGGCGCGCAGACGTTCGCCTCCGTCACGCGCAATCGCGTGGGGACCGAGGTCTTCGACGAGGGCCCCGACGTCGCCCACGTCGAGCTCGCGCGCGGGGCCGACCTCATGGTCGTGGCTCCGGCGACCGCGAACGCGCTCGCGCGCCTGGCCGCGGGCGCGGCCGACGACCTCTTCACCGCCACCGCCCTCATGATGCGTTGCCCGCTGCTGCTCGCTCCCGCGATGCATACGGAGATGTGGGAGCACCCTGCGACGGCGGCCAACGTCGCCACGCTCGCGGGCCGCGGGGCCTACTTCGTGGGGCCCGCCGCGGGGCCGCTGCTGTCGGGCGACGTGGGCGTGGGACGGATGGCGGAGCCCGGCGACATCGTCGACGAGGCGGTGCGGCTGCTCGCGGGCGCGGGCAGCCTCGCCGGCCGCCGGGTTGTCGTGACAGCGGGAGGGACCCAGGAGCCCATCGACCCGGTCCGGTTCGTCGGCAATCGGTCGTCGGGGCTGATGGGCTTCGCGATCGCGGACGCGGCCGCCCGGCGGGGGGCGAAGGTCACGCTCGTGGCCGGGGCGACCTCGGCGCCGCCGCCGGCCGGTGTGGACGCGGTGCGGGTCGCCACCGCGGAGCAGATGCGCGCGGCCGTGCTCGAGGCGGCTCCGGATGCGGACGCGGTCATCAAGGCGGCCGCGGTCGCCGACTTCCGTCCCGCGGCGGTCGCGGGCCGGAAGCTCAAGAAGGCGCAGGGGCCGCCGGAGGTGCGCCTGGAGCCCACCGTGGACATCCTCGCCGAGCTCGGCCGGACCCCGACGCTGCGCAAGCCGGGCAGCATCCTCGTTGGGTTCGCGGCCGAGACGGAGTCCGACCCGGACGCGCTCGCCCGGGTCGCGCAGGCCAAGAGGGCGGCCAAGGGCGCCGACGTGATCGTGGCCAACGACGTCGCGAGCTCCGACTCGGGCTTCGGCACGCGCACGAACAGGGCCGTGATCGCGACCCGGCAGGGGGTGCGCGACCTCGGGCTCGTTTCGAAGAGGGCTCTCGCCGATGCCCTTCTCGACGAGGTCGCCCGCATCCTCGCCGCCTGACCGCGTCGCACCGGGCGGC
>DATADD010000169.1:0-6719 GCA_036258675.1 Actinomycetota bacterium
CCCTCGTGGAGCCCGCGCCGGTGGACCCCGCGCTCGCGACGCCGTCCGGCGACGTCCCCCAGCCGGCGGCTGTGTCCGAGAGGCCTCGCGGGCGATGGGGCGACCGGGGCGGCAACAACGGCGCGCAGACGTCGACGAACGTCCTGCGCCGCGGCGGCGGGGGCGCGCAAGCCGGCGACGAGGGCGACTGAGGCCCGGCAGAGCCGACGGGACGGAGCCCCGGGGAGGGCGTCACCCCTCCGGGGCTCCAACCGTCGTGCGCTACTCGAGCAGCCGGCCGGCCACGCCCACGGCCGGCTCCTCCTCGAGCGCGCGCCGCACCCCGGGGGGCGCCTCGGGCGTCGGGCGCGCCTCGACGGAGAGGCCCCCGGGCGTCGCCGCGATCGTGAAGTTCACCTCCAGCGCCGGGTCCGTGGCGGGGTGGTCGGAGCGGTTGTGCGCCCCGCGCGTCTCGGCGCGCGCGATCGCCCCCCGCAGCGTCGCCTCCGCGGTCCCGAGCGACGCGCGCAGGTCGAGGACGTGGGCGAGGTCGTCGTAGCCCTCGGCGCTGGGGCGGACGTCGACGTGGTCGAGGACCGAGCGGATCTCCTCGACGCGCTCCAGCCCGCGCTCGAGGCCGGCCGCATCGCGCACGACGCCGCAGTGCTCCCACATCGCGTCACGCAGGGCGCGCTGCAGCGGACGGGCGAACTCGCTGCCCTCGCGCACGAGCGAGTCGAGTTCGTCGTCCGCCTCGGCGATGACGCGGCGGGGGTGAAGCGACGTGTCCCGCGCGCGCGCGAGACGCGCCGCGGCGGCGCCCGCCCGCTTGCCGAACACGAGCACCTCCGCGAGGGAGTTGCCGCCCAGCCGGTTGGCTCCGTGCACGCCCGCGGTCACCTCCCCCGCCGCGAACAGGCCGTCCACGTCGGTCGCGTGCGTCTCGGGCGCGACGACGATGCCGCCCATGGAGTAATGCGCGGTGGGAGCGACCTCCATGGGCTGCGCGCTGATGTCGAGCATCTGGCTCTCGATGAACTGCCGGTACATGCGCGGCAGCTTCTCGAGGATCGTCGGCTTGCCGACATGCGTGATGTCCAGGAACACGCCGCCGTGCGGACCTCCGCGCCCCTCGGCGATCTCGACGTAATTGGCTAGAGCGACCCGATCGCGCGTCGACAGCTCCATGCGCTCGGGGTCGTAGCGCTGCATGTACCGCTCGCCGAGCGAGTTGAACAGGCGCCCGCCCTCGCCCCGCACGGCCTCGGTCACAAGCGTGCCGGCCATCTCCTCGGGCGTGACCATCCCGGTGGGATGGAACTGCACGAGCTCCATGTCGGCGAGCCTGCAGCCGGCGCGCAGGGCCAGGTGCATGCCGTCGCCGTTGTTCTCGTCGCGCCGCGACGAGCTCCTCCTCCACAGGCGGGTGTGCCCCCCCGCCGCGACCACGACCGCGTCGGCGAGGAACGCGGTGCGCTCGCCGGTGACGATGTCGAACGCGAACGCCCCGAAGCATCTGCCTTCCGCCACGAGCAGCGTGGAGACGTACTGATGGTCGAGGAGCGGGATGTCGAGCCGGCGCGTCCGGTCGAGAAGCGTCTCGGTGATGGCGCGCCCGGTGTAGTCGCCGGCGTAACAGGTACGCCGGTAGCGGTGCGCGCCGAAGAAGCGCTGGTCGAGCCGGCCGTCCTCGGTGCGCGCGAGGTCGCATCCCCACTCGGCGAGCTCCAGCACCGCCGCGGGCGCCTCCTCGACGAGGATCTCCACCGCGCGCGGGTCCGACAGCATGTAGCCCTCTCGCATCGTGTCGACGAGGTGCTGCCGCGGGCTGTCCTCGGGATCGCGCGTGCCGAGGACCGCGTTGACCCCGCCCGAGGCCAACACGGTGTGGGCGTCCTTGCTCGTGCGCTTGCCGATGACCGTAACCTCGACCCCGGCCTCGGCCGCGGCGAGCGCGGCCCGGAGCCCCGCTCCGCCCGAGCCGATCACCAGCACGTTGCTCATCCGGGTCCGCACCGGCGCGCCGGGGGCCACGGGCATCACCCTCTCTCGTCCTCTCTTTTGTGCTTGGAGCACAAGAGCCAGCCCGTCGAGGCCGCAAAAGAGCCGCACCTCGGAGGCCTGATTCTCTCGTCAAGCCAATTATGCTCCTTGCGCCGAACTACCGCTGGACGACGCACGAGGGGCTTCGAGAGTGCTGACGAGAGAGAACCTGCGCCACCTCCGCACGATGCTCGCCCGCGGCCGCAACCCGGTCGCGGCCGTCTACGAGAGCATCGGAGACGACTTCTTCCTCGCCCTCGCTCCCGGGTGGCTCAACCTCGGCCTCTGGGACGGCCCCGGCGACGAGGCAGAGGCCGAGGAGGCGGTGCGCCGCCTCGTGCGCACGGTCGCCGAGCCGCTCCCGCGCGGGGGCGTGATCGTGGACGTCGGCAACGGGCTCGGGGCGCAGGACCCCGTCGTCGCCGAGGTCGCGCGGCCCCGCCGGCTCGTCGCCGTGAACATCACGGAGTTCCAGCTCCGGGCGGGGCGCGGGCGCCTGGAGGAGGCGTCGGCCGACCCCGTGGTGGGCGACGCGACGCACCTGCCCCTGGGCGAGGGGCGCGCCGACGGGGTGATCAGCATCGAGGCCGCGTTCCATTTCGCCTCGCGCCGGCGCTTCTTCGACGAGGCGCGCAGGGTCCTGCGCCCGGGCGGCGTGCTGTCGTTCTCGGACGTGACCGCGGAGCGCAAGGTGCCGAGGACACCCGGAGAGCTCGCCGCCGGGCTCACGAACCTGAGGGTCTGGGGGGTGCGCGCCACTGCTCTTGCCTCCAGAGACGAGGTCGTCGCCCAGCTCTCGGGCGCGGGCTTCGTCGACGTCCGCGCCGAGGCGGTCGGCGAGCGCGTGTTCCCGCCCGCGATCGAGGTCATGCGCCGGCGGCTGCGCGCCGGGGGCGACGGATCGGCCCTGCGGCGCGCCGGCTCGGCCGCCGTTCTCGCCCAGTGGGACCTGCTCTACGAGCGCGGGATGATGGAGTACATCCTGGTCCGCGCCACCGCGCCGTGACCCATCCCTTGGGTCAGCCGACCGGGTGCGAGGTCCTGTAGCTCTCCTCGGGGGCGTGGAGGCGGCGCGCCTCCTGGATCGTGCCGAAGAGCACGTCGAGCCTCTCCTGGGCGTCGCGGAGATGCCCCATCGCGCGGTCGGCCGCCTGCATCGTCACGCGCGGCTCGGGCCCCGCGACGTCGCCGCTCGAAGGGCTCTCGATCAGCAGCTCCAGGTCACCGGCGGCCTCGCGGATAGACAGACGCGCCTCCAGCAGCGCGTCGGTCAGCTCGACGGCGGGAAGTTGCACCGATCATCCTCCTGAATGCTCCGGGGCCCGCCCATCGGCGGCTACTCCCACCACGACGGTAGGGCAGCGACGGGGCGAAGGCAAGGATCGAGGTGGAGCGCGCGGTCAAGCTTCCACGAGGCCGGCGGGGAGCCGCACGGGAAGGCGGACAGTGAAGCGAGTCTCGCCCGGTCGCGACGTCACGGAGATGTCTCCGCCGTGGCGGCGCACGATGCGGTGGGTGATCTCGAGGCCGAGGCCCATCCCCTGGCCCACGTCCTTGGTCGTGAAGAACGCGTCGAAGATGCGCGACACGATCTCCTCGGGGATGCCGGGCCCGTCGTCCGTCACCTCGACGACGACGTCGTCTCGGTCGCGGCGCGCCCGTATCGAGATGCGCCCGTCGCCGCCGAGCGCGTCGGCGGCGTTGTCGAGCAGGTTCGTCCACACCTGGTTGAGTTCGCTACCGTAGGCCTCGATCTGGGGCAGTCCGGGGGCGTAGTCCTGCTCGACCTCGATCCCCGCCAGCTTGTGGCGAAGGATCGTGAGCGTCTCCCCGATGCTGTCGCGCAGTTCGACCAGCTGCACCGGCGTCTGGTCCATATACGTGTAGGCCTTCATCGACTGAACCAGATCGGTGATGTGACCGAGGCTTTGCTCGACGTCGTCCAGCAGCCTCGTCGCTTCCAGGCTCGCCCCGACCCACGCCAGCGTCGCGCCGAGAGCGTCCCCGGGGACGCGCCGGGCGACGCTCTCGAGCCAGGCGACGTCCGCGCCCGCGTCGGAGAAGAGGGCGCCCAGCTCCCACGGCGCGGGCGCGCCGGCGTCGCCGAGCCACTCGCTCAGCTCCTGCTCGCGCTCGTCGCGCTCCAGCGTCGTCAGCTCCTCGCGGCCGCCGCGCTCGAGCACCTCGCGCGCGATCTCCGCGAGTGTGGCCGCGTCGCAGCCGGCGGGCGGAGCGCCGGCGAGGTGCTGCAGGGCGCGCCGGAGGTCGGAGCTCGCCCGGCGCGCCGCCGCGGCGGGGTTGTTTATCTCGTGCGCTAGGCCGGCCGCGAGCTTGCCCAGGGACTCGAGCTTCTCCTGCTGCCTGATCAGGGCCTCGGTGTTGCGCGTCCCCGCCGTGACGCCCATGAGGAAGTGGTGGGTGATGGGAAAGCCGCGCCGCATCATCTCGTCGACCGCGGGGCGCGGGATGCGGAACACCTTCGACGGGCGGGCGACGCGGGCGGTGAGCTCGTACATCATGTCCGTCGCGCCCGGAGGTGCTCCCGCCCACGCGCCGGGCTTGCTCGAGCGCCCCGCCTCGATCTCTCGACCCCCGATCAGGCGCGCCACGATGATCTCGCCCTCGAGCAGGATCCACAGCGCGTCGTGCTCGTGGGGGCCCGGCTCGAACAGCGTCTCGCCGCCCTCGACCTCCACGATCGAGCCCGCCTCCGCGAGCCACTCCAGCTGGTCGCGGTCGAGGCGGTCGAACGCCTCCATCGCGCCGAGGGTGTCCGCGAGACCGCTCACGTCGTCGCCAGGTAGCGATGGATGAGCTGCACCGCGATCGAGCCCTCCCCGACGGCCGACGCCACCCGCCGGATCGCGTTGGCTCGGACGTCGCCCACCGCGAACACGCCGGGCACGCTCGTCTCGAGCAGGAACGGCTCCCGCTCGAGGGGCCACCCGTTCGTCGTGCGCAGCATGTCGGTGCCCGTGGGGATGAAGCCTCTCTCGTCGCGCGCGACGACGCCCTCCAGCCACTTCGTGTGTGGGTCCGCCCCGATGAACACGAACACGCCGCCCGTGGCGACGTCGCGCGTCGCCCCCGACCTGTTGTCAACGAGCGTCAGCTTCTCGAGATGGTGGTCGCCGTGGAGCTCCCCGATCTCCGTGTTGACGTGCACGTCGATGTTCGGCGTCCCCTCGATCTGGGTCACGAGGTAGCGGGACATGCTCGCTTCGAGACTGTCGGCTCTGCACAGCAGGTGGACACGGCGGGCGTGCTGCGAGAAGTAGACGGCGGCCTGGCCCGCCGAGTTGGCCGCGCCGACGATGTGGACGTCCTGCCCGATGCACGAGCGCGCCTCGACGGTGGTGCCGCCGTAGAACAGGCCCACGCCCTCGAACTCGGGCGCGCCGGGGGCCTGGAGGCGCCGGTAGGAGACGCCCGTTGCGATGATGAGGACCCGGCAGCTCAGCTCGGTGCCGTCGCCGAGACGGACGATCCTGTATCCATCCGCGACCTCCACGTGCGTGGCCTCCGCCGGCGACACCATGCGGACGTCGAAGCGGCGAGCCTGCATCACGGCGCGGCGGCTGAGGTCGGCTCCGGAGAGCCCGCTGGGGAAGCCGAGGTAGTTCTCGATGAGGTTGCTCTGCCCCGCCTGGCCTCCGGGCGCCTCGCGCTCGACGAGCGCAGTGGACAGCCCCTCCGACGCGCCGTAGACGGCCGCGGCGAGACCCCCCGGCCCCGCTCCCACGATGACGAGGTCGAAATAGGGGGTGTCGACGGGCTTGAGGATCTCGAGCTTGCGGGCGAGCTCGACGTTCGAGGGCGACTCGAGGCGCTCTCCGCCCGGCAGCAGCACGAGCGGCAGGCGCGCGTCGGGGCTCTGCGCCGCAAGCGCGCGCGCCTCCTCGTTGGTCTCCACGTCCAGCCAGCGATAGGGATGCTGGTTGCGAGCGAGGAAGTCGCGGATCGCGTGCGACGCCGCCGACCACCGCATCCCCACGATCGTCGGCCCCTCGAAGGCCGGGAACCGCCCCCTCCACTCGTCGAGGAGGTCGTCGAGCACGGGGTAGAGCCGCTCCTCGGGCGGGTGCCACGGCTTGAGGATGTAGTAGTCGAGGCGGACGCGGTTGATGGCGGCGATCGCGGCCTCGGTGTCGGCGTACGCCGTCAGCAGGACCCTCTTGGCGTCGGGGTGCAGGACCATCGCCTTCTCGAGCAGCTCGACGCCGGAGAGGCCCGGCATGCGCTGGTCCACGAGGAGCAGAGCGACCCGGTCGCCGCGGTCCCTGAGCTCGCGCAGGGCGTCGAGGGCCTCCTCGCCCGACGATGCGGCCAGGACGCGGTAGTCCTGGGCGAAGTGGCGCACGAGGTCCCGGCGGACCGCCCGCAGGACGTCGGGCTCGTCGTCGACCGTGAGAAGGACGGGCTTCCGGGCCCCCCCGGTCCTGATGTCGCCGGCCATCGCCCAAGCCAACCACACCGCCGGTGCGATCTCGCCCTAAAGCGCGTCGCCGAGCGCGCCGAAGCGGACAAACATGACGTCGCCCACCGGCACACTCGGTCGGAGCCTCGCGACCGCGGCCGCGGTCCTCGCGCTCGCGGCGGCCGCGTGCGGGGACTCGGGGCCGAGCGGGTCGCCCGTCGCGCCGCCCGGCGAGCGCGGGAGCGAGGCATCCCCGGCGGGGTCGCCCGCGCGCGCGGGC
>DATADD010000170.1:0-3978 GCA_036258675.1 Actinomycetota bacterium
AGGCGCCCGCGCCGGCGCCGAGCTCGACGACGAGCTCTCGGGGTTCTACGTCGGAGGCAAGCGCCTCGGCGAGGTGGCGATCCCTAAGGAAGCACTGGCCGAGGGAGCGCCGCGCGCGCGACCCAGACGACCGGCGGGACACGGCGGCGAACCATCATGGCGGCGCACATGCCCGCGAGCTTACCGGACCCCGTGCCCCGGCCCCGCTAGGCGCCCTCCCGGATGTGGCCGAGGACCTCGTCGCGCTTGGCCTCCATCAGGTCCTGCGTGCGCGCCTCGAGGTTGAGGCGGAGCAGAGGCTCCGTGTTGGAGGGCCGGCAGTTGAACCACCAGTCGTCGAACTCCACGGTGAGACCGTCGAGCTCGTCCTGGCGGCCGTCGCGATACACCCGCGACAGCTTGCCGATGACGGCCTGCTGGTCTTCGACCTCGGAGTTGATCTCGCCCGACGCCGCATAGCGCTGGTAGGGCTCGAGGACCTGCGACAACGGCCGGTCGGTGATGGACATCGCCTCGAGCACGAGGAGAGCGGCGATCATCCCAGAGTCGGCCCTGTAGTTGTCCCTGAAGTAATAGTGACCGGAGTGCTCTCCCCCGAAGATGGCGCCGGTTTCGGCCATCACGGCCTTGATGAACGAGTGCCCGACGCGCGTTCGGATCGCGCGCCCGCCGTTCTCTCGGATCACCTCGGGCACCGTCCACGAGCAGATGAGGTTGTAGATCACCGATCCGCCGGGGTCCTTCTCGAGCAGGCGAGCGGCGACCAGGGCGGTCGTCAGGGACCCCGATACGAGACCCGCCTCCTCGTCCACGAGGAACATGCGGTCGGCGTCCCCGTCGAACGCGATGCCCATCTCGCACCCGTTGTCCACGACCGCGGCCTGTAGGTCGGCGAGGTTCGCCGGCTCGATCGGATTCGCGGGATGGTTCGGGAACGTGCCGTCGAGCTCGAAGTAGAGGGGGACCACCTCGAAGGGCAACGGCTCGAACACGACCGGCACCGTCTTGCCCGCCATCCCGTTGCCGGCGTCGACCGCGACCTTGATCGGGCGGAGCGAGCTCTCGGCGACGAAGCCGCGGCAGTGCGCCGCGTACCCCGTCACGACGTCGGCCTCCTCGCGACCGCCGCGCGCGCCGCCGCGGATCCCGTCGCGCAGGGCGAGCTCTTTGATCTCTGCGAGACCGGACTCCTGACCGATGGGGGCCGCCCCCGCACGGCACAGCTTGATGCCGTTGTAGCGCGCCGGATTGTGCGAGGCCGTGAACATCGCTGCAGGAAGTTCCAGGGAGCCGGACGCGTAGTAGAGCGCGTCCGTCGACACCAGCCCGAGGTCGACCACCGTCGCGCCCGCGGCGCGAGCCCCCTCCGTGAAGGCCTCGGCGAGCGCGGGCGAGGACGTCCGCATGTCGCGGCCGACCGCGACCCTGTCGGCGTCGACGAACGAGGCGAAGGCCCCACCGATGCGGCGCGCCGTCGCTTCGTCGAGCTCGTCCGGATACAGGCCTCTGATGTCGTAGGCCTTGAAGATCGTGGCAAGGGTGTCGCTCATCGGCGGCATCCTAAGGGCGGGCTCTCCCGGTCTCGTGGCGCCGAAACATTGACGGGGGCGCTCTCCGCTGGGAGCATCATCGTGGTATGGACAACGTCTTGGTGGCGGCGGAAGCGGAGTGGCGTGCGCGAGCCGCATGCTTGGCCCATCCCGCCGTCCTCTTCTTCGGGCTCGACGACAACGAGCCTCCCGCCGAGCGGCGCGCCCGCGAGGAGAAGGCCAAGCGAGTGTGCTTCCGCTGCGAGGTCCAGGAGGAGTGCCTCGAGTACGCCCTCGCGACGCGCGAGCCCTACGGTATCTGGGGAGGCTTGACCGAGATCGAGAGAAGGGCGCGCCTCCACCGCCGAACGAACTGAGGCGCCGGGACGCAGTTATCTTTCCCGGCCGTGCGCGACACCCGGCCCTCGCCCGCAGAGCTCGCGGCAAAGGGGCGCGCGCGAGTGCGAAGCCGAGGACCTCGCGAGGCGCTCGGGGCGTGGCTCGCGCGCGTGCCCGACACCCTTTTCTCGCGCGCGCGCTTGCTGTTCTTCGCCCGGGTCACCGCTGGAGAGCCGCGCCACGCGGCGCGGCCGGGCCTCGAGCTGCGCCGCGCCACGCCGGACGACGGCGCCCGCTACGAGATGTGCGTGGGAACGGACTCCGCGCGCACCTTCGCGCGCCGTCTGACGGCGGAGACGGACTGCTACATCGTGGCGGCGGGCGATGACATCCTCCACGCCAGCTGGGTGACGCGGGGAGCGGCCTGGACGAGGGAGGTGCGGCGCTACGTGGTCCCCCGGCCCGGCGACGCATACGTCTACGAGTCCTTCACCGCCACCGGGGCCCGGGGGCGCGGCATCTACCCGTTCGCGCTCACGGGTATCTGCATGTCGCTGTCGCAGCGGGACACGACGATGCTGTGGGTGGCGGTCGAGGACCGCAACCTCGCCTCCCTGCGGGCGGTGACCAAAGCCGGTTTCGAGGTCCAGACGGAGGTCTCCTACAGCAGGCGGATGGGCGTCACGACGGTGCGGCCGCCGCGTCCGCTCGGCCCTCGAGGGTCGCTTGCGCCCGCGCTCCTGCGGTCGCCGGCAGGGTTCGCCGGCTGACCGCTGGCGCCGGCAAGCGAAGCAGGCTAATGTTCGGGCACGGACGCGTGGCGTCCTCTGGACGGAGAGGTTTGCGAGCGCTCGGGAGGCCGTAGGGAAGCAACGAATCGCGCCGACCTAGGTCGCCGCGGACGCGGGCACCGGCACGACCCCCTCAACTGGCACCTGTTGCCGGTCCGGAGCATCCAACGAGCACCGAGCGCTCGCAGCCCCCCTACCTCGCTTCGAGCTGAGAGGTGAGGTCCAGCACCTCGTCGAGGGCGATCGTGTCGCCGTCGCGCTGCCACCATTTCGTCTCGCAGCGCCTGCAGGAGAAGAACTGCACGGTCTCCTCGCCTTTGAGGCGGATCTCGATCTGGATGCAGTCCTCACCGTCACAGTGTGGACAAAGCATATGGATCCATCCTTGTCTTCCTGCCCCCAAAGGCACGCGCATGATAGCGCGAGAGGCCGGCGCAGGGCCGGCGGGGAGAAAGACGTACCCCGCAGTGGCTTCCGGCCGGAGCCTACTCACCTCTGCGGGGTACGGACGAGATGCTAGAGCGCCTCCGCCGCGTGACGCAACGGCCAGAAGCACCTTTTCTTCGCGTACCCGAAACATGTTTCGCGGCCGCCTGCCAGATGCTCTCAGACGAGCGCGACTCCCGGGAGCGCCGTGCTTGCGCGGGCGGGCGCGGGGTCAGCCGTTGCCGCCGCCCGAGTCGCCCGCCACGGGCGTCGGGTCGGGCGACGAGACGTAGAGCGGGTCGAGCGGGCCCGCGACCAGGGACACGATGGGGGTCCCGACCTCGACCATGTCGTAGAGCTCGACGACGTCTTCGTTCGAGAGGCGAACGCAACCGTGTGACGCGTTGTACCCGAGGGAGTACGTCGCCTCGGTCCCGTGGAAACGGATCGCGGGCGCGGACCAGTTGATCGCCCGCACCCCGAGGGGGTTGCCGGGGCCGGGAGGGATCTCGGCCGGCAGGTCCTTGCCCCAGGTCGTGGGCGCGGGATTGATCCAGGTCGGCATGTAGCGCTTCTCGGTCACCTCGTAGACACCGGTAGGGGTCATGTACTCGGGCTGCCCCGTGGCGACCGGCCAGCTCTGCGCGATGCGGCCGTCGCGGTACAGGTAGAGCCTGTTCTCACCGATGCGCACGAGCAGCACCGAGTCGTAGGCGGCACGTGTCACGTCCGGCCGCAGGGACTCGACCGGCAGCGCGACGTGCCCGTCGCCGCGGCGCAGCGCTCGGCCGAGGGCCCGCCGGGCGTCGTCGACCCGCACCTCTCGGCCGCGTCGCTCCGGCACGATCTCGACCCAGCCGGTCGAGTAGTCGAGCTGCGCGTCGCGCGGCTCG
>DATADD010000171.1:0-1957 GCA_036258675.1 Actinomycetota bacterium
GCCGCGGCCTCCCGAGGCGTCCATGACCTCGTTCTCGAGCTCCTCGGGAGGAACCGCGTCGAGCCCCCAGCGGGCCGCGAGCGCGCGCCGGAACGGGCGCGGCTCGGACGCGATCACGCGCGCCCCGGCGCGCCGCAGGAGCGCCCCGGCGAGAAGCCCGATCGCGCCCAGCCCGGAGACGACCACGAGCTCCTCCGCCACCGCCCCCGCGTCGAGGGTCACCTGCAGCGCCGTCTCGACAAGAGGAAATAGGGTGGCGGCCCTCGGGTCGAGATCGCCGAGGGAGACCAGTTGGGAGGCGTCCTGCACGAAGCAGGTCTGGTGAGGATGGAAGGTGAACACGCGCTCGCCCTCGGGCGCGTCGCCGGCCTCCACAACGCCGACGCAGCTGTAGCCGTAGCGAAAGGGCCACGCGAACGTGCCCCCGAGGCTCCCGAGGCTCTCGTCGAGGGGCGTGTCCGGCGCGATCTCGCCCCGGTAGGCGAGCATCTCGGTGCCCGAGCTGATGCCAGAGCACAGGGTCCGCACGAGCGCGCGGCCGGGACCCGGAGGGGCGACCTCTACCTCGACCCACCCCACCGTGCGGGGCGCACCGAACTCCAGGACCCACGCACGCATCGCCCAAACCTACGCCGCGGCCGGGCCGGAACATGAGCAAGGACGGGGCTCCCGTCGCCGAGGCCGCCGTGCGCACGCGGCTGCCCACGCCCTTCGGGGTCTTCGACCTGCACGCGTTCGAGCGGCCCGGGGGCGCGACCCTCGTCGCCCTGTCGACGGGTCCCGTCGACGGGGACGAGCCTGTGCTCGCGCGGGTGCACTCCGAGTGCCTCACGGGGGACGCCCTGGGGTCGCTGCGGTGCGACTGCGGCGTCCAGCTGCGGTGGTCGCTGCGCGCGATCACGGCACAGGGACGAGGCGTGCTCGTCTACGCGACCGGCCACGAAGGCCGCGGCATCGGCTTGATCAACAAGCTGCGTGCCTACGTCGAGCAGGACGGGGGCGCCGACACCGTCGACGCTAACCTCCACCTCGGGCTCCCCGTCGACGGGCGCGACTACGGAGAGGCGGCGTGGGCGCTGCGGGCTCTCGGCGCCCGGCGCGTCCGCCTCGTCACTAACAACCCCATCAAGGTGCGCGCCCTCGAGGCGGCGGGGATCGCCGTCGTCGAGGTCATCGGCCTCCCCGTTGCGCCGCACGCGCGCAACTCCCGTTACCTCCAGGCGAAGCACGACCGGATGGGCCACCGCAATCCGATCGGCGAGTCCGAGCGCGTGGTCGAGACGCCGCCCGACGTCGGGCGCCTGCTGGGGCGGCCGCGGCCGCGCGCCGACCGCCCCTACGTCGTCATCAAGTACGCGCAGAGCGTCGACGGGCGCATCGCGACCCGCACCGGCGACTCGAAGTGGATCAGCGGCGCGGACGAGAGGGCGGTGTCCCACGCCCTGCGCGCCCGCTGCGACGCCATCATGGTCGGGGTCGGAACCGTCGTCGAGGACGATCCCCAGCTGACCGTCCGGCTCGTACCGGGCGCGTCCCCCGTGCGGGTGGTGCTCGACTCGACCCTGCGGGTGCCGCTCGGCGCCCGCGTCCTCGACGAAGGCCCGGCGTGCGTGGTCGTGACGACCCACGGCGCGCCGAGCGAGCGCGCGGAGGCCCTGCGCGCCAGACAGGTGGCGGTGAGAAGGGTTCCGTCGGGCCCCGGAGGCGTGGACGCCGCCGCCGCGCTCGCGGAGCTCCGTGGGCTCGGCATCGAGACGCTCCTCGTGGAGGGAGGCGCCCAGGTCGTCACCTCGCTGCTGGCGCGCCGGGTCGTGGACCGGATCGTGGTCGGGCTCTCCCCCGTCGTCCTGGGGCGAGGGATCGAGGGGGTGGGCGACCTCGGGGTCGCGACGGTCGCCCAGGGACTGGTGCTCACCGACCGCGTCCTGCAGGTCGCGGGCGCCGACGTGATGATGGC
>DATADD010000172.1:0-5912 GCA_036258675.1 Actinomycetota bacterium
GGTGCCGCCGACCCGCAGGGCGACGAGAGTGGCCCACACGGGGATGCCGGCGATGTAGTTGTTGGTGCCGTCGATCGGGTCCACGACCCAGGTGGGCGCATCGGGGCGCGGCTCGCCGCCTCCGGCGGACGTGAGCCCCTCCTCCTCCCCGAGGACGTTGTGGTCGGGCCACGCACGTGCGATGCGCAGCCTGATCTGCGCCTCGGTCTTCCAATCCGCCTCGGTCGCCCAAGTGCCGTCGGGCTTGCGCTTGGTCTCGGGGTCGCGCATGTAGTGGCTCATCGCGACCCTCGCGCCGCGCTGGGCCACCTCGAGCGCGAACTCGAGCTCGGTCGAGAAGTCCGTCGACTCGGCCGTCGTGGTGCCCCCCTTCTGGGCCGGCGAGGCGGGAAGGGTATCGGAGCCGGCGCCTCGGATAGGGTTCCCGCCACGTGTTCGGGCGCGGGAGGTGACGTCCTGGGCGCTGCCGACGCTGCTCGCATAGCAGGGGGAACCGTCTCCGACGCGGCGCGCCCGCTGCTGCGTGGGATGCGGTACCTCCTCGTCGTCGCGGGACTGCTCGTCTTCATCGCGGGGCTCCAGCTGTTCGTGTTCTCGGAGCAGACGGCTCGCTTCTTCGCCTGGACGATCGATCCCCCCCTCACCGCCGCGTTCCTCGGCGCCGGCTACTGGGCGAGCGTGGGGCTCGAGTGGCTCGCCGCTCGGGAGGCGGTCTGGGCGCGCGCCCGGATCGCGGTGCCGGCGGTCTTCACCTTCACGACCCTGACCCTGATCGCGACGCTGCTGCATCTCGATCGCTTCCACCTCGGCGATCCTCGTCTCGTCACGGAGGCCGCGACGTGGGGATGGATCGCCATCTACGTCGCCGTCCCTCCTGCGATGGCGGTGCTGTGGGGCCTGCAGCTCCTGGCCCCGGGCGGGGACGGGCCCCGCGCGGCGCCCGTGCCCGCGGGCCTCCGCGTCGTCCTGGTTCTGCAGGCGACCCTCTTCCTGGCCGTGGGCGCCCTTCTCTTCGTCGCCCCCGAGCGCACCGCCTCGCTGTGGCCGTGGCTGCTGACGCCCCTCACCGCGCGCGCGGTCGCGGCCTGGCTGCTCGGCATCGGCGTGGCTGCCGTCCACGTCCTGCGCGAGAACGACGTCGTGCGGGCGCGCCCCGCCTTCTGGGCCTACGTCGCGCTCGGCATCCTTCAGCTCGTCGCGCTCGCCCGCTTCCCGGACGACGTCGAGTGGGACTCCCCGAGCGCGTGGGTGTATGTCGTCGCGGTCGCGAGCATGCTGCTGACGGGGGCGATGGCGCTGCGCGCGCGGACCCCCCCTCGGTCTCACTGAACAGGAGCGCCTCGATGGCCGTGTTCACGCCCGCCGAGCGCAGGCAGATGGTGGACCGCGTCGCGCACCTGCTGTACGCCGACACGCGCGTGGAGGGAGTCGTGCTGGTCGGCTCCATGGCGGGCCGGCCCGATCGCTGGTCGGACATCGACCTCGCGGTCGTGCTCGCGGACGGCTTGGACGGCTCCCGGGTGGCGCGGGACTGGGTCCGCCGCCTCTACGAGGAGCTCCCCGTGGCCCACCACTTCGAGACGGAGTTCGGCCCAACCCTCGTACGCGGTTTCATGCTCGAGAGCTCGCTCGAGATCGACCTCGCGTTCGATCCCGTGTCGTCTTTCGCGGCCTGGGAGCCGGCTCGGCTCCTCTTCGATCGGGCGGGGCGCGTCCAAGACGCCATGGCTGCGGAGGGCGACTGGAGCCCTGCGCCGCCCGACTGGGCGGGTGAGTCCGGGTTCGCGTGGCACGACGTCCTGCACGCGTCCACCGCCATCAGGCGACGCCGACCGTGGCAGGCCCTGTGGTACCTGCAGCGGGTTCGGGGCCGCGCACTGGCGCTGGCTCAACAGCGGCGCGGCCTCTACGCCGACTTCTTCGACTACGTCGACGACCTGCCCCAGGACGAGCTGCATCCGTGGAGCGAGACGCTCGTGACGTCCCTGGAGCCGTCCGCGCTCTCCCGCGCGCTCGAGCGGGCGACGCGCCTCTACTTCGCCGAGCTCGAGCACGGCGCCCCGGGTCTGCGCGCCCGCATCGAGCGCCCGCTGCTCGACTACCTCGCCGCCTCGGACGACGATTGAGTCGTGCGGGAGGTGCGAGAGGGGGGAGTCGAACCCCCACGCCCCGAGGGGAGTGCCGATTGAGTCGAGCAGGTGCGAGAGGGGGGAGTCGAACCCCCACGCCCCACAGGGGCACCGGCTCCTAAGGCCGGGGCGTCTACCGTTCCGCCACTCTCGCCGGTTCCCTCATGCTAGCGGCGCCCCGGCGCCGGGTGGCGCTTCCTACTCCGTGACCGTGTAGGCCTCGCAGGCGTCGATCAGCTCCTCGACGGCGCGCCGGACCGCGGCCTCGTGGTGCTCCGTGGCGCGCGCTTCGAGGATCTGGGAGAACGCCCTCCGGTGAGCGGACCGCAGCACCTCGTCGCGCTCGGAGATCGACTCCGCGGTGTGCACGGGCTCGAACTCGATCAAGGTGACGGCCTTTCTGTCGAACGAACGTTATGGCGCAATATTCGAACCCAGCGCCAAACGGGTTAATCCGCAATTTCGGCGGGTTCGCGCGCCGCCCGGGAGACGCTCTCCGCGTTCGCGGCCGCTCGGGCACGGCGACCCGCTCTCGCGGACGCGCCGTGGCGCCTCTGATCGCGGCGGCCCTCCTTGCCGCGGGGGCGGTTCCCTCCGGTGCGCCCGACGCCTCGGCGCGGGCCCGCCCGAGGTACCGGGTCGTGACCCGGACGATCGCGCCGGGGCTCCGCTACTCGCGCATCCTCGATCGCCGCGGGCCCAAGCGCCTGCGGCTCCTTCGCATGGACCCCTCGCGCGCCGTCGCGCTCGACGTCGCCGTGCCGGGCGGGGACATCACCGGCACCGCCAGGACGAGCGCGATGGCGAGGGCCAGCGATGCGGTGGCGGCGATCAACGGAACGTTCTTTCTGCCCTCGGGACGACCCGTCTACGTCCTTGCTGAGGACGGTCGCATGCTCGCAACACCGCTTCTGTGGGGGCGCGCGATGAGCCTGTCCGCCGACGAGAGAGCGTTCTTCGCCGGCCATCCCCACACGCTGGTCGAGGCCACCAGCTCGGAGCTCTGGTCCGAGGTTCACGATGTCAACGAGACCGAGCTGGCCGTGCACGAGCTCGCGGCCTACACACCGGCCGGCGGCCCGGCGCACATCCCCCCGAAGGGGGGCTGCTCCGTGCGCCTCGAACCCCGCCGCCCGGCCCGCTGGACCGCTCTCCGGGCCGGCGTCGAGCGGCGCTACGGCGTCACCGCGTCCATCTGCGGAGACAGACGGCTGCGCCGCCGCGACGGCATCGTGCTGTCGGCGCGGCGCACCGGCGCTCCGGCCGAGTTCCTGCGCGCGCTTGGACCGGGACGGGGCGTGACGCTGAGCTGGACCGTGGGGTGGAGGGGGGCCCTCGACGTCATGGGCGGGAATCCCCTGCTGCTCGAAGGTCGCAGGGTCGTGGCGCCGGTCGACTGCGGCAGCTTCTGCGCGCGCCATCCCCGCACGGGAATCGGCGTGGCCGCCGACGGAGACCTCCTGATGATGACGGTGGACGGTCGGCAGAGGGGATGGTCGATCGGAATGAGCCTGCTGGGGTTCGCGCGCGCCCTCAAGCGCTTCGGAGCGGTGCGCGCCATCAACCTGGACGGAGGCGGCTCGACGACCATGGTGGTGGACGGACGCGTCGTGAACCGGCCGTCGGACGGCGGGGAGCGTCGGGTCGGTTCGGCCCTCGTCGTGCTGCGGGGCCGCGACCCGGGCGAGGCCGCGTTCGACCCGGCAGTCCGGGCAGCAACCGGCGCGCGGTCCGAGACGGCCGCGCCCGACGGCCCCGCTGCTCCCGGGAGCGCCCTCGACCCCGGATCCCTCGGGGGCCTCGCCTCGGCGCTGTCCCGGGGCGAGCTTGGCGGTCCTCGCTCCCTCCCGGCAGCCCTCACCCGCGCGCTGCGACACCCGCCGGCCCCCGCCGGCTGACCGCCGTCCGGGCTCAAGTGAGCTCCGCCCCTGCCGACTCATGGGGACAAGAGCGGGGGGCCAGGATGTCTCTAACCCCGGGGAGTCCAGTGACGGGCGCGCGAAGGCGGCGGCTGCGGCCGCAGGACGGCGGGCACACGCGACAGGCCGGGGAGATCCGAGTCGTCGCCTACCTCCTGTGGGCTCAGTGTGCGGCGCTGATCGTCTTCGGCGTGGTCGTGGAGCTGCGCGCGGTCGACGCGCTCCCCGCTCAGGTCCACGTGATCGTCGTCGGTCTCATGCTCTTCTCGATCGTCGCGACCGTCGTCGCTGGGAGGTTGAGTGAACGGGCCCTGGAGGACGTCCGCCGCTTCCAGGGGCAGTTCCGAGACGCGTTCCACCACGCCCCCATCGGGATGGCGTTGGTCGACCTGGATGGCCGCTGGATCGAGGTCAATGCGGCTCTGGAACGCATCACGGGCTACACGGCGACGCAGCTCAGCACGATGTGCTTCCAGGACATCACCCATCCCGACGACCTCGAGCACGATCTCGACCTCGCCGAGAAGCTGCTGGCCGGGGAGATCCCGACGTATCAGCTGGAGAAGCGCTACGTGCGCGCCGACGGCGAGGCCGTCCCGATCCTGCTCAGCGTGACCCTGGTGAGGAACGCCGCGGGGGAGCCCCTCAACTTCGTGGCCCAGATACAGGACATCACGAAGCACAAGGAGGCCCAGGGCTACTACAAGCGGCTCTACGAGGGGCAGGCGGCCTTGTCGCGCGAGCTGAGCGAGGCGCACAGGCTCAAGCAGGACCTCTTCAACATCGTGTCGCACGAGTTCAAGACGCCGTTGGCCAGCATCATCGGCTTCGCCGGTCTGCTGTCGAGGAAGGGCGGCGGCCTGAGCGACGAGCAGCTCAGCAAGTACCTCGACGCGATCGTCCGCCAGGGCGAGCGGCTCAATCGCCTCGTCGAGAACCTGTTCGTGTCGGGGCGTGAGATCGATCCCTCGGAGACGTCGGTCGGCAGCGTCGAGGACGCGCTCGCCGCCGTGCAGGAGCAGCTGTCCGACACCTACGACGACGTTGGGCTGGACGTGACGATCGCGCCCGATCTCAGGCCCTGCATGAGCCAGGAGGCCCTCCGGCTCGTGCTGCTGAACCTCGCCAGCAACGCGATCAAGCACTCCGATCCGGACTCGGTCGTGCAGATCGTGGCCGGACGGGCGGACGGCCGCGTCGCCATCTCGGTGCTCAATCGGGGCGAGCCCATACCGGAGGAGCAGAGAGAACGCATCTTCGATCCGTTCGTGCAGTCGACCAACCACGGCCGCACCGCAGACGGAGTGGGTCTCGGCCTCTACATCGTTCGACGGCTTGTGACCGCGTATGGCGGGACGGTGTCGCTCACCAACGGACAGCGCTGCGTGACCTTCACGATAGAGATCCCCGAGGCGAGGAGGGCGGGGACGGAGATCGAGCTGGATCCGGTGGAGGCGATCCGGTAGGTGGGGGGGGTCGGAGGCGGCTGCCGGCTCAGCCGGCGCGGAGCCACCACCGGGTTCGGCGACCGCCCGCGGCGCGGGCGTGCCGCCTGCACGCATCGGAGCTCTGTAGCCGGCCGTCGACAAGCAACAGCGCCTGCTCCGTCGGCTCGTCCCGGCAGCCGATCGCGTGGCAGCCCGCCGCGTGCCGCTCGCACGTCCACAGCTCCTCTACCGTCGCGCCCACCCGCATGGGCCTGCGCCGGGTCGCGAGAGACCGACAGGTGGGGTCGCAGCACCCCGGCTGGAACGGGGACGAGAGATGGTCCATGCCGCCATGGTGGTCGACGGACGCATCCCGTTCCATCGTGAGAATCACCTATCTCGCCCCGATTGGGGTGCTTGGACACCTCTTGCCCCAT
>DATADD010000173.1:0-11359 GCA_036258675.1 Actinomycetota bacterium
ACCCACGGCTGCACGGCCCAGCGCATGCGGAAGGACCCCAGCGGTACGACCGGCACCGCGCGCATGATCGCCTTCTCGGCGCGCCGGTAGAGGCGCGTCGAGACCTTGTCCGACGCCGTCGCACGCGCCCGGCGCAGGAGCGCGTCGACCTTGCGCGACGAGAAGCCCGTGTGGTTGTCCGGCGAGCGCGTCGAGAACAGCGGCGTCAGGAACGCGTCCGGAGACGGGTACTCAGCGATCCAACCGAAGCGGAACATCTCGACCCGCCCACGTGCCAGACGTCTCAGGAACACCCCGAGGCGGCGCGGGCGCACGTCGACGTCGAAGCCGCTCCGCTCGAGATCCCTGCGAACGGCCCTCGCCACCCGTTGTTGCAGGGCGGAGGCGTCGACGTCGAGGATGACCTTGCGCGCCTCGCGGGACAGCCCCCCCACGCGGCGCGCCGCCGCCTTCGGCGACGTCGCGCACGCTCTCCCGCACACACGGGACCGGAAGCCCGGCAGGCCTTGAGGCACCACACCGCGCGGGCGCGCCAGCGTCCCCTCGTAGATCGCGTCCCCGATACGGTCGCGGTCGATGGCGCGGCTGATCGCGACGCGCACCCGGCGCGCCCCCATGCCGGGGGCATCGAGCCTCAGGCCGAAGTAGAGGCCAGCGAGCAGGGGCCGGAACCCGCGCGAGCCGTAGCGCCGGCGGGCGGGTCCGACCTGATCCGCGGGCACCTCGGCCACGTCCAACCGTCCCCGGGTGAACGGCAGCCATGACCTCGACGCGTCGAGGAAGGAAACGAAGCGCAGGCGCTCGACGCGTGGGGGGCGTATCGCGTCCTCGAATGCGGTCAGCAGCACCGGACCCTTGCCGCGCCAGGGACGGCTGATCGCGAACGAGCCGTTGCCTATGGGACGGGAGCGGAAGGCGGCGCGCTTCTCCACCGCTCGCCGCGGCAGCGGCACGAGCGACGGATGCGTCAGCACCGCGGGGAAGTCCTGCCACGGGGTCCGCAACGAGATCCGCAGGGTGAGCGGTCCGGGGGTCTCGATGCCGGCGAGATGCCGGGCGGTGCCCCGCTCGTGCACCGCAACGAAGCCTCGCACCCTCTCGAGCGTGTAGGCGACCTCCGCCGCGTTGTCCTTCAGCGCGATCCGGTCGAACGCATAGCGGAAGTCCCGCGACGTGACCCTCGTGCCGTCGTGGAACCTCATCCCCCGCCTGAGTCGGAACTCGAACACGCGCCCGCCCTCGCCGACCGACCACGAGCGCGCCGCGGCCGGCCGCACCGTGCCGGTCCGGGGGTCCCAGCGTGTGAGCCCCTCGAACAGCTGTCGCGCGATCAGAACGGAGCCGGGGTCCGCGATCCGCAGCGGGTCCAGCGTGGCCGGGGGGCCGATCGCCACCGAGAGGCTGCCCTCGATCCTCTCCGAGTCGGACGCCTCCGGCGAGGCGGTGGAGCCGGCACCGTGCGCGGGGGGCCCCGGGACGGCGTCGTCCTCGCTGCACGCCGCCGCCACCGACACCAACGCAACAACGAGCGCGGCGGTGCGCAGCGCGGGCGCGGGCGACGCCAACGACTACTGGAGGCGGAAAGCCAGAAGGATGGTCGTGCCCGTGAACACGATCGCCATGATCACGGTTATCCGGTCGAGGTTCTTCTCCATGACCGTCGATCCCATCGCCTGGCTCTGCATGCCGCCGCCGAACATCTCGGACACGCCGCCCCCGCGCCCCGCGTGGAGCAGCACGAACAGGATCAGACCTATCGATGCGATGACGTGGATGACGACGAGGACGGCTGTGAGCACTTCGAGCACCTCGAGCTAGCTTGCTGACCTCTACCAGGTTACCCGCGTTGGGGGACGCGCTAGCCGCGCGCCAGCTCCACGAGCCGGGGCATTATCTCGGGCCCCATGAGGTGGCCGATCGCGCCGCGGCGCGCGGCCCGTTCGCCGAAGCTCTCGACCGAGTCGGAGGACACGCCCCCGCCCGCGACGAGCAGAGGCACGGGATCGTCGGTGTGCGCCCTGCGCGCGCAGCTCGTGGAGTGATCCGCCGTCACGGCGACGATCGTGCGCCCCAGGTCGAGCGACGCCAGCAGCGGCTCGAAGAAGCTTGCGTCGATCGCTTCGATGCTGGCTATCTTGCCGTCGTGGTCCCCGTCGTGGGCCGGCACGTCGGGTCCCTTGATGTGGATGTAGAGGCCGTCGTACCCCTCGATCGCCTCGAGGGCCAGCTGCGCCCAGGCCGCATACTGCTCGTCGGGAGGCAGCCCCGTGGGCGCCTCGACCACGCCCATCCCGGTCAGACGGGCGATCCCCAGCTCGACCGGCATCTCGACGAAGCAGCCCATCTCGGGCCCGAACCTCTCCTTGAAGGACACGAGCTCGGGAAGGTGGTCTCCGCCGTCGCGCGTGAGCACGAAGTTTCCCGTCAGCTTGCCTCTCTCTCGGCGACGCCGGTTGACCTCGGAACGCTCGAGCGTCTCGTAGGCGGCCGAGAGCCACGCGTTCGTGAGATCCGCAGCGCGCCGGGCGGCCTCCTCGGAGCCGTGCCCCGCGACCGGCTCCACGCGCACGACGCGGTTGTCGAACACCTCCTTCGCCACTCCCAGCGCCCCCTGCCGGCCGTAGGCGGGGTCGGAGTTCGTCACCTCCGCCGACAACGGACCCGCGCTCGAGCGAAGCACGAGCACGCCGCGATGCCCCGTCGTGGCGCGGAACTCGAAGGTCGCGCCGGGGACGCGGACCCCGCCCTGCACCTCATCCGCGAGCGCGCGCGCCTCATCGGAGCCGAGGTCGCGTCCGACGCGCCGATCGAGGATGACCCAACCGTCGCCGTCCCGCTCGACGGTGGCGAAGTTGACCCGGTAGGCGAGGTCGCCGTCGGCGACGTCGAGGCCCGCGCCCACCGCCTCGAGGGGCCCCCGGCCGGTGTGGTGCTCGTGCGGGTCGTAGCCGAGGATGGCGAACACGGCGATGTCGGACTCCGGCGCGATCCCCTCCCCCACGGTCGTGACGTAGCCGTTGCGACCCCGCGCCGCCAGACCATCGAGGTTCGGCGTGCGCGCCGTCTCCAGCGGGGTGGCCCCGTCGAGCGCGTCGAGCGGCTCGTCGCCGAGCCCGTCGAGGATCGTGTAGACGATCCGTTTCACGGCGACGCCCTGACGATCGCGGCGAACTCGCCGGCCTCGAGCGACGATCCCCCTACGAGCGCGCCGTCGATGTCGTCGGGCGACAGCAGAGCCGCCGCGTTGCCCGCCTTGACGCTGCCCCCGTAGAGGATCCGCACCGACCCCGCCACATCCGCTCCGGCTGCGTCCCCGATCAAGCGCCGGATCGTGGCGATGGTCGTTTGGGCGTCGGCGGGCGTCGCCGTCCTCCCCGTGCCGATGGCCCAGATCGGCTCGTAGGCCACCACCATCCGGCTCGCCTCCTGCGGGCGGAGGCCTCGCAACGCGGCCGTGACCTGCCGTTCGACCTTGTCCTCGGTGGCGCCCGCCTCGCGCTCCTCCTCGGTCTCCCCGCAGCACATGATCGGCACGAGCCCGGCGCCGAAGGCCGCCCTCGCCTTCCTTGCCACGATCTCGTCGCTCTCGCCGAACAGCTCCCTGCGCTCGGAGTGGCCGACGATGACGTACCGGACGCGCAGGGCCTTGAGCATGGCGGGAGACACCTCTCCCGTGTACGCGCCCTCCTCCTCGTAGTGCACGTTCTGAGCGCCGAGCGAGAACTCCATGTTGTCGCTGTCGATCACGGTCTGAACCGTCCGCAACGAGGTGAACGGCGGGCACACCGCGACCTCGACCCGGTCGAGGTCGCGGCCCGCGAGCTCGTGCGAGAGCTGCTGCACGAGCGTGAGCGCTTCGAGGTGGGTGAGATGCATCTTCCAGTTCCCCGCGATGAGGGGTCTTCTCACATCCTGGCCTTTCTCCTCAGCGCCGCGATGCCGGGGAGATCCCGGCCCTCGAGCAGCTCGAGCGACGCGCCGCCCCCAGTCGAGAGGTGCGACACCGCGTCGGCGAGCCCGAGCGCGGAGAGGGCGGCCGCGGAGTCGCCCCCGCCCGCGACCGTGTAGGCGCCGGCTCCGGTCGCGTCCGCGATCGCCTGGGCCACCGCCTTCGTCCCCTCGGCGAAGGCGGGGATCTCGAAGATGCCCATGGGCCCGTTCCACATCACGGTGCGAGCTGTGACGATGGCGGCTGCGAACGCCGCGCGCGTGTCCGGCCCGATGTCGACGCCCATCCGGTCGCCGATCGCGTCCACCGAGGCCGACTCGTACGCCGCGCCCTCTTCGGGTCTATCGGCCGCGACCACGTCCGTCGGCAGGCGCACGTCGACGTCGAGCGTTCGCGCCCGATCCACGAGCGCTCGCACCTCGTCCAGTCGGTCCCTCTCCACGAGCGAGCGGCCGACGTCGATCCCCTCGGCCGCCAGCAGCGTGAAGGCCATCGCCCCTCCGATGCAGAGCGCGTCGACCCGCTCCAGCAGGTGGGCGATCACCCCCAGCTTGTCCGACACCTTGGCCCCGCCGAGCACCGCCACGAAGGGCCGCTCGGGGTCGTGCAGCAGCCGCTCGAGCTTCGTGACCTCGGCCTCGAGAAGCAGCCCCGCCGCCGCGTCGAGTCTCTCTGCGACCCCCACGATCGACGCGTGCGCCCGGTGCGACGACCCGAACGCGTCGTTGACGTATGCCTGTGCGAGAGCCGCGAGCTCGTCGGCGAACCCGGCATCGTTGCTCTCTTCGCGCGCGTCGAAGCGGAGGTTCTCCAGTACGACGACGTCGTGGGCGGAGCCGCACGCGGCGCGCGCCCGCTTGCCCACGGTGTCGTCCACGGCGACTACCTCTCTGACCATGAGCTCTCCGAGCCTTGCCGCGACCGGAGCCATGCGGAGCGCGTCCACGACCGCGCCCCTGGGACGGCCGAGATGGGAGCAGACCGCCACGCGTGCCCCCCGATCGAGGAGGGCCTCCAGCGTCGGCAGCGACGCTCGGATGCGGTGGTCGTCGGCCACGCGCCCGTCGGCGAGAGGCACGTTGAGGTCGCAGCGCACCAGCACGCGCCGGTCGACGACCTCGATGTCGTCGATCCCGGGCAGCTCGCTCACCGCTCGGCCGCCGTCAGGAGCGCCCGGCCATCAGCTCCGCGAGGTCGACGAGCCGGTTCGAGTACCCCCACTCGTTGTCGTACCAACCGAGGATCTTGACCATGTTGCCGTTGGCCATCGTCGAGAGGCTGTCGAACACGCACGAGTGCGGATTGCCGACGATGTCGGTGGACACGATGGGATCCTCGGTGTACTCGAGGACGCTCTTCATGCGCGCCGACTGCGACGCCTCCCGGAACGCGCTGTTGACTTCTTCGACAGAGGCCTCCGACTCAAGCGTGCAGACGAGGTCGGTGACGGACCCATCGGGCACCGGCACGCGCAGGGCGAGGCCGTCGAGCCGTCCCTTGAGCTCCGGCATCGGGAGCGCGGCCGCGCGCGCCGCGCCGGTGGAGGTCGGGATGATGTTGATCGCAGCCGCGCGCGCCCGGCGCAGGTCCTTGTGTGGGAGATCGAGGATCCTCTGGTCGTTGGTGTACGCGTGGCAGGTTGTCATGAAGCCCTTTTCGATGCCCCAGTTGTCCTGCAGCACCTTGGTCATGGGAACGACGCAGTTGGTCGTGCAGGATGCGTTCGACACGATCGAGTGCCGGGCGGGGTCGTAGGCGTCGTCGTTGACCCCCATGACGATGGATATGTCCTCGCCCTTCGCCGGCGCCGAGATGATGACCTTCTTGGCCCCGCCGCGCTCGATGTGCTGGCCGGCTTGCTCCGCCTTGGTGAAGAAGCCGGTCGACTCGATAACGACGTCCACGCCGAGGTCGCCCCAGGGCAGCGCTGCGGGGTCCTTCTCGGACAGGACCTTGACCTCGGCGCCGTCGACCGAGAAGCCGTCGTCGGTCACCTTGACCTCCTCGGACAGGCGTCCGAGGACCGAGTCGTACTCGAGGAGATGGGCAAGCGTTGCGGGGTCGGTGATGTCGTTGACCGCGACGACCTCGAGCGCGGAGCTCCGCGACCTCAGGGCCCTGAAGAAGTTGCGGCCGATGCGTCCGAAGCCGTTGATCCCTATGCGGGTGGCCATGGGATTCCCTCCTGGGTCGACAGGTGTGCGCGCGCGTTCGGAGCGTCCATCCTAATTGCGCCCGGGGCCGCCGAGGCGAGCGAGAACCTCGGCGAGGCGCCCGGGGTCGTGGGCACCGTCGGGCGCGGCGACGTCGGCCTCGACCACCTCGACCCCGAAGGCGGTCAGCCCGGCGGCGTCGACCCGGACCCCGTCGGGGGCCAGCTCCGGGCGCTGCACGACGACCGAATCGAGCGCCTCGGGGCCCGCGTGGGCGAGGAGCGCCTGGACATGGGCGGCCGCGTCGAGGCCGCTCGTCTCGCGTTGCTGCTGGCGCGTGTTGCACACGAACACGCGCCGTGCGCGCGTCTCCATGAGCGCCTTCGTGACGCCGGGCACCAGCAACGTGGCGAGCAGGCTCGTGTAGAGGCTGCCCGGTCCCAATACGACCTGGTCCGCCGCCAGGATCGCGTCGACGGCCCCGGGGTGGGCTCCCGGATCGGCGGGCTCGAGGTAGACGGCCTCGATGCGCTCGTCGGCCTGAGCCACCGCCACCTGCCCCTCGACGACCCCCCCTGAGACGCGCGCGCGCAGGCTCACGAGCTCGGTCGTACAGGGCCATACCGCACCGCGCGCGCCGACGAGTCGGGCGCTGCGCGCGACCGCCTCGCCGAAGTCGCCGTAGCGCTCGGTGAGCGCGGCGATCACGAGGTTGCCCACCGTGTGCCCCGCGAGCGCGCCATCCGTGAAGCGATGCCCGAACACCTCCGCCAGCTCCGAACCGGGAGCCAGCGCGGCGAGGCAGTTCCGGATGTCCCCGGGCGGAGGGATGCCGAGCTCCCTGGTGAGCCTGCCCGAGGAACCGCCGTCGTCGGCCACCGTCACCACGGCGGAGACGCCGTCTGCGTACAGCTGCGCCGCGGCGAGGGTCACCGCCAGCCCGTGCCCGCCCCCGATCCCGGCGACCCTCACTGGGCGGCCTGCTTGCGGACGTCGCGGTGGATCACCGTGGCTTGGAACCCGCCCGCGCGCACTAGCTCCCCCACGGCCTCCGCGAGGACGACCGAACGGTGACGGCCGCCCGTGCAGCCGATCGCCACGGTCAGGTAGTGACGGCCCTCGGCCTGGTATCCGGGAAGGCACAGCTCGAGCAGCGAGCGCACGCGCTCGACGAAGGACCCGTAACCGTCCTGCGCCGCGACATAGTCGCGCACGGGTCCGTCGAGCCCGGTGAGTTCGCGCAACCCCTCGACCCAGTGAGGGTTGGGCAAGAAGCGGACGTCGAAGACCAGATCGGCGTCCAGCGGGAGCCCGAACTTGTAGCCGAAGGAGATGATCGTCGTCCTCACTCCGTCGCCCGCGCCGCGGCCCTCGAAGAACACGCTGATCCGGCGTCGCAGCGCGCGGACCGACAGGGCGGAGGTGTCGATGACGAGGTCGGCCGTCTCCTTGAACTGCCGCATCAGCTGCCGCTCGCGCTGGATGCCAACCACGACCCGGTCCTCCTCCGCGAGCGGGTGCTTGCGGCGGGTCGCCTCGAACCGGCGCACGAGCACGTCGTCGGACGCCTCGAGGAACACCAGCCGGAAGTTGTAGACCCGCCGGCGCAGCTTCTCGAGCTCGGCTCCCGCCTCATGGAAGAACGTGCCTCCGCGCGCGTCGATCACGAGCGCGATGCGGTCGATGTCGTGCCCCGGCCCGAGGGCGAGGGTGAGCATCGTGTCGATGAGCGCCGGGGGCAGGTTGTCGATCACGAACCAGCCGAGGTCCTCGAGGACGCGGGCGGCCTCGGACCGTCCCGCGCCGGACAGACCGCTTATGACCGTGACCTCGACATCGTCGGGACGGTCGCGTGGAGCGGCCGGCCCGCCGCTCCCGTCCGCGCCCCCCGCCGGCTCGCTCACGATGCCCGCGACGCGCTCTCCGCGTGGAGGGCCTCGTGGACCGCCTCCGCGACCGACATCGGCACCCCGCCCTCCGCCCTCAGCTCTTCGACGGTCGCCTCTCGGATCCGCTTGACCGAGCCGAATCGGCGCAGCAGCTTGCGCCGCCGGGCCTCGCCGACGCCGGGGATCCCGTCCAGCGCGGACTGCGTCATCCTCTTGTTCCGCCGCTGCCGATGATAGGTGAGCGCGAAGCGGTGGGCCTCGTCCCTGATCTGCTGCAGCAGGTAGAGCGCCTCCGACGAGCGCGGGATGACGATCGGGTCCGGGCGCCCGGGCAGGAACACCTCCTCCATCCGCTTCGCCAGCGACACGACCGGGATATCGACCCCCACCTCCGCCATGACCTCATGAGCGCGGTTGAGCTGGCCCTTGCCCCCGTCGACGACCACGAGGTTGGGCGCGTACGAGAACCGCCCGGGGCGCGCGTCCGCCGGCCCGCCCTCCGCCTCCCCGCCGAGACGCGCGAAGCGACGCCGTATCACCTCGCCCATCATCGCGACGTCGTCGGGTCCCGCCGTCCACTTGATCGCGAAGCGCCGATAGTCCGACCGCTTGGGGGCTCCGTCCTCGAACACCACCATGGAGCCCACCGCCTCGGTCGGGCCCGTGTTCGAGATGTCGAAGCATTCGATCCGGAGGGGCGCCTCGCGCATGCCTATCGCCGTCTGCAGCTCCCGCAGCTGCCTCGAGCGGGCGTTGAAGTCGCCGGCGCGCTTCAGCCGGTGCTGCTTGAAGGCCTGGGCTGCGTTGCCTGCGACCGTCTCGAGCAGGGCTCGCTTCTCGCCCCTGCGAGGGATCCGGATCTGCACGCGCGCTCCCCTCGCCGCGCTCAGCCACCTCTCGAGCAGGTCCCGGTCGTCGGGTTCGACCGGCAGGAGCACCTGCTTGGGCACGTCGCCGTCGGCGTAGAAGCGCTCGAGGAACCGAGCCACGAGCTCGGACGTGGCGAGGTCCTCGACCTTGTCGACGATGAACCCCTTACGGCCCGTCACTCGGCCCCGCCGGACGAAGAAGACCTGGAATGCGGCCTCGAGGTCGTCCTCGGCGAGGGCGATCGCATCGATCTCGTGGCGCTCCGAGGTCACCATCTGCTGCCGCTCGATCGCCTTGCGCACGTTGTCCAGCTGGTCGCGGAACTTGGCCGCGAGCTCGTACTCCTGGCGCTCCGAGCAGCGCTGCATCGACGTCTCGAGCCGGTCGATAACGGGCTTGGTGTTGCCGTCGAGGAAGTTGCACAGGTCGAGCGCGATCCGGCGATGCGATCCGGGGTCCACCGCCCCCACGCAGGGCCCGGCGCAGCGCTCGATGTCGTAGAGCAGACAGGGGCGGCCCCGGCGCCGGCAACGATCGAAGACGCCCTGTGAGCACGTGCGCATCGGGAACGTTCGCAGGAGCAGGTCGAGCGTGTCCCGGATCGCATAGGCGTGGGCGAAGGGGCCGTAGTAGCGCACGCCCTTGCGCTTCGCTCCACGCATCACGCGCGCGCGAGGTATCTCCTCGTCCAACGTCACCGCGAGGTACGGATAGCTCTTGTCGTCGCGATAGCGGATGTTGAAGCGAGGCCGGTGCTGCTTGATCAGGTTGACCTCGAGGTGCAGCGCCTCCACCTCGCTGTCCGTGATGATCCACTCCAGGTCCGTCGCCGACTCCACCATGGCGCGAGTGCGCGGGTGCAGGTCGGTAGCGAAGTAGTTCGAGAGCCGGCTGCGAAGAGACTTCGCCTTGCCGACATAGATGACGCGCGTCTGCGCATCGCGGAACAGGTAGACGCCCGGCCCGGCTGGGATCGTTCCGGCCGGAGGCCGCTCGAGCCGTCGCTGGGTCGCCATGCTCGTCATTGTCCCGCCTCCTCGGAGGCGGACGCCGTCGGATCGGCGGCTTCGTCCGCCGGGAGCGGCGAGAGAAGGTCCGGGCGGCGGCGGGCGGTGGCGCGGCGCGCCTCGGCCTCCCGCCACCTCTCGATCGCGCCGTGGTCGCCCGACAGAAGGACGTCGGGCACCCGCCAGCCCCGGAACTCCGGGGGCCTCGTGTAGTGGGGGTGCTCGAGCAGCCCGCGCGCGTGCGACTCCGAAACGAGCGATGCAGGGTTGCCCAGGACGCCGGGGACGAGACGCGACACCGCTTCGATCACCACGAGGGCGGCGAGCTCTCCCCCCGCGAGCACGAAGTCGCCTATCGAGACCTCCTCGTGCGCGAGGTGCTGTGCGACGCGTTCGTCGACGCCCTCGTAGCGTCCGCAAACGAGGACGAGGCGCTCGTAGCCTGCCAGGCGCGCGACGCCCGCATGGTCGAGGCGAGCGCCGCGCGCCGACAGCAGCACGATGCGGGCGTCGCCCGGCTCGAGCGCGTCGACCGCCGCGAAGATCGGCTCGGGACGCAGGACCATCCCGGCTCCACCTCCGTAGGGCTGGTCGTCGACCGAACGATGCCTCCCGAGGCCGTGCGCCCGCAGATCGTGCACGCGGACGTCGAGCACGCCGGCCGCCACAGCGCGTCCGAGCAGTCCCGCGCGCAGCGGCGCGTCGAACAGCTCGGGCAACAACGCGACGACGTCTATGCGCACCGGTTCGGGGGCGCGCCGGCCCCGGGCATCAGTCCAGAAGGCCCTCGGGAGGACGGATCACCACCCGGCGGGCGCCGACGTCGATCGCAACGACGATCTCCTTGACGAACGGGACGAGGCGCTCGCCCCCCGCGGTCGCGACCGCGAGCAGGTCCTGCGCGGGGCCATGCACGACCGAGATCACCTCGCCGACGCGCTCGCCGTCCTCGTCCCACACGCGGCATCCGGCGATCTCGTGGTCCCAGAACTCCTCCTCGCCCAGGGCGCGCAGCTGCTCGGGCTCCACCCACAGAGCGCCGCGCAGGTTCTCCGCGGCGGCGCGGTCATCGACGCCGAGAAACTTGATCAGCAACCGGTTCCGATGCGCGCGCGCCGACTCCACCTCGAGGCGGGCGCCGTCGCTGCGGTGCAGCAGGGAGCCGGGAGCGAAGCGGTCCGGGTCGTCCGAGATCGGCACGACGTACACCTCTCCGCCTATCCCGTGCGGCTTGCCGACCTCGCCGGCGAGCAGCCGGGCACTCGTCAGTCGACCACCTCGACCGCGACCGACCGGCCCTCGAGCTGCCCCGCGGCCTTGGCCAGCACGCGCAGCGCCCGGATGATGCGGCCCTGGCGCCCGATGATCTTCCCGACGTCGTCCGGGTGCACGGTCAGCTCGAGCACGGTGTCCTCGCCGTCCGTCTCGACCTCCGTGATGGTCACCTCGTCGGGATGATCGACGAGCCAGGGAACCGCGTACTCGACGAGC
>DATADD010000174.1:0-4658 GCA_036258675.1 Actinomycetota bacterium
CCCGAGCAGCCCCTCCGGCACCGCGGCGCACCCGATCGCCGCCGCGCACGGATGCGTGAGCAGCGTGAAGTGCTCGCTCGTCGTGGCCTCCACCGGCCCGAAGTCCCAGAGGTGGCGCGCCGAAAGCACGCCGACATCGGCGAGGTCGGAATCCGAGGCCACGAGAGATTCCAGGTGCAACAGCGCCGCGGGGTCGTCCTCGTGGCCCACCACCTCGGCGATGCCCTCCTCCACGAACGTCGGCACGAACGGGCCCGATGCCGGTCTCGTGGCGACGTGAGCGAGCTCGTGGGCCAGGATCGTCCGCAGGGACTCCGACGTGCGCCCCGCGAGCGACTGCCACTTGAGCAGGACGCGGAAGCCGCTGAAGGCGCCGTCCCGCTCGAGGTCCGCGGTCGCGGTCGCGAACGCGACGAAGCTGTCGAGGTCGAACGTCGCCTGGAGCATCCGCCCGAGCTGCGCCGGCTCCGTCGGGGCGAGCATGAGGACGTGGTGGTTCCACGGCAGCCGCCAGAGCTCGTCGACCTGGGCGAGCGCATCCTCCGCCAGCCCGAGCAGCCCCTCCGGCACCGCGGCGCACCCGATCGCCGCCGCGCACGGATGCGTGAGCAGCGTGAAGTGCTCGCTCGTCGTGGCCTCCACCGGCCCGAAGTCCCAGAGGTGGCGGGCCGAAAGCACGCCGACGTCGGCCAGGTCGGAGTCCGAAGCCACGAGCCACTCGCCGTCGTCGCGCACGAACGTGAGGAACAGGTTCTCGACCGCGTCCGCCTGGTCGAAGCCGGCGACCCTGTAACGCTCCTCGACCAAGGCGATCGCGATGTCCTCGAAGCCCGCGTATCGCCTCCGGTCGGAGGGCCGCGTCAGGTCGCCGTAGTCCCCCCACTTCGCCCGCAGCGAATAGGCGTCCAGGGCGATCTCGCTTCCCCACCGGAACGACTCCCGTTGGCGGCGTTCGAACGCCTCGTCCGCGCCCGCGTTGGTCGCCCGGAACGCGGCCTCGTCGCGTTCGACGACGGCACGCGCCCGCCTCCGAAGAAGGTCCCCGATCGCCGCCCGCGCGCTCGCGTCGTCGCCGCGGGCGGCAGGAGCGGCACCGGCGACGACTGCTGCGCACGCAACGCCCGACAGGGCGAGGGCGGCGCTAAGACGCGTAGACGTCGATGAACCGGCGGTAGTTCGACGAGATGCGGGCGGCCGCTGCGTCGCGGTCGAGGCTGCCATCGAGGTAGCCCTTGAGCGCGTCCCACCAGATCGTGCGCCCGATCGCGAAGCCGACGTAGCCGGGCACGCCGGATCCCTGCCTCAGCCAGTGGTCGACCGCGTCGTCGTTCGCGCCGCGGCCCAGCACCACGCAGACGACGTCGTCCCGCCCGTCGGCCCGCACGAGCTCGGAGATGCGCTCACAGTCCTCTCGCCGGTCGATGCCCTCGATCTTCCACACGTCGGGCTCGACGCCGACGGCGCGCAGCTGACGGATGGCATCGAGCATGAGCCGGGGCCGCACCTCCTTGTCGTAGCGGTCCGAGTCGCCCCCGACCGATTCGAGCTGCGCGTCCTCCGCCGGCACGAGGAGCTCGAAGAGGTATCGGCGGCCGCGCTCGTGGAGCCAGTCCGAAAGCTCTCGCAGCCGCTCGCCCTGGCGCGAGTTCATGCCCTCGTCTCCCTCGGGGTTCCAGCGCACGAGGACCTTGGAGAAGTCCGGGTCGAACTCCTCGATGTGCGCGCCGAAGTCGGCGCCGTACTCGAAGTCGAACTCGTCCTGACCGCTCTTTTCGACCGGCATCGCGAGCAGGAGGCCCTCCTTCTTCGCCTGGCGCGCTGCGTCGGCGCCGAACTGCTCGTCGACCAGGACGCCGCACGACGACTTCGGGGCCCCCTCGCCGATCGCCCTGCGGAAGCCCTCGAAGATCACGCTCTTGGCGTCGCTGATCTTCTCCGTCTGCTCGGGCGAGGGGTCGCCCGTGATGCCGAACATCTTCTTCTGGAACGATCCCCTGTGGTCGAAGGCGAGGATGTAGAGATCCCCTTCGTAGCCCAGCGCCATCGTCGACCTCCTCGTCGAACGAGCGTCCGCAGCACCTGCGGGCGACCCACGCGCCCCGGCGGGCGCGACCTGTCCCTAGAGTAGTTGCCCGGACCGGGGATACGACCTCGTGCTCCCTCTCGACAACCGGAGGAGGACCATGGGCAGCGCCGACCTCGTCAGGACCTTCCTCAGGGCGCAGAACCTCGAGCAGGTCGGGCGCGTGGACGAGGCGATCGGACTCTACGAGAGCATGGTCGAGGCTCGGTTCGACTCCGCCGGCCCCTACGACCGCCTCGTCGCGCTCTACGCGCACCGTTCCGCCCATGCCGACGTCGTCCGCGTCGCGACGGCCGCCCTCGAGCGCGTCCACACCCACGCCGACAAGCGGGGCTTCTACGCGCGCGCCCGCGACGAGGCCCGGCGCGCCACGGACAAGGTGCCCCCGGCGGCCCCTCGACGGCCCCGATGACCCCGCTCGAGGGGATCCTCCTCGAGCGCACGCGCGCGGGCCCGATCACGTTCGCCGCGTTCATGGCCGCGGCCCTCTACGACGACGCCCACGGCTACTACCGCGGCGGGGCCCGCACGGGATGGGACGGCCACTTCGTCACCTCCCCCGAGCTCGATCCCGCGTTCGGGTCCCTGTGGGCGCGCCTGCTCGAGGAGGTGTGGCGCGCCTGCGGCGCGCCGGAGCGCTTCGACGTCGTGGAGATCGGCCCCGGCGAGGGGTCCTTTGCAGCGGGGATCCTCGAGGGGGCCGCGCCCGCTTTCGCCCGCGCGCTCCGGCTCGTCCTGGTGGAGGCCTCCGAGGAGGGGCGCAGCCGCCAGCGCCGGGCCCTCGGCGCCGGCGCGCCCGTCTCGTGGGTGTCGTCGCTCGACGCCGTCGCCCGCGTCGCGTGCGGCTGCGTGCTCGGCAACGAGGTCCTCGACAACCAGCCTGTGCACGTCCTTCGCCGCGGCCCCCGGGGAGTGGAGGAGCTGTGGGTCGCGCACGCCGACGGCCGCCTCGAGGCGCGCTGGGGCGCTCTCTCGGACCCGGGACTCGGCCCGAGCGCACGCAGCGCGCCACCGGATGTGAGGGTGGAGGTCTCCCCCGCCGCCGCGCGGCTCGTGCGCGCCGCGGCCGGGGCGGTCGCACGCGGGGCGGTCGCGTTCGTCGACTACGGCGCCGAGCGCGCCGAGCTGCGCGCCCGAGACGGGACCCTTGCCGCCTACGGTCCGGAGGGCGTCGACGACGACGTCCTCGCCCGCCCCGGCGCGCGCGACATCACCGCCCACGTCGACTGGACGCTCGTGCGGGAGCAGCTGGAGGGCGCCGGCCTGCGCACCGCGGGACCGGTTCCCCAGCGACGGCTGCTCGAGCGTCTCGGGCTCGTCGACCTCGACGCCGAGCTGCGGCGGGCGCACTCGGACGCACTCGCGCGCGGCGACGGGACCGCCGCGGTGCGCGCGCTCTCCCGGCGAGGCGGGCTCGCCGCGCTCACCGACCCTGCCGGCCTGGGCGCCCTGGGGACTGTGTTCGGCTTCGCCGGGATCGCCCCGCCGCCGAGCCTGCCGTGAACGCGGCGGAGGACCGGCGACGCCGGTCCTCCGGATGGGCCTCGGACGCGAGAACGGTCAGCTCGACAGAGCGCCCTGCTCGCCGGTCTCGATCGACACCCTGCGGGGCTGGATCTCCTCGGCGTAGGGGACGGAGAGCTCGAGCACGCCGTTGTCGTAGCGGGCCGAGATCCTGTCGACGTCGAGCCCCTTGCCGAGCTGCACCCTCTGGGCGAAGTCGCCGTAGAAGGTCCCCCGGCGCAGGAACCGGACCTTGTCGCCGTCGTAGGGGAACTGCCGCTTGCCGTTGATGACGAGCACGTTCTCCTGCACCGTCACGTCGACCTCGTCGGGCTTGACGCCCGGAAGGTCCATGCGGATCACGAGCCTGTCCTCGCTGTGGAACACGTCGGTCGGCACCTGGAAGCCGCCTGCCGGCCAGCGGGAGGCGAGCTCGGAGCCGAAGAAGCGGTTGAAGACCTCGTCGAGGTCACCACCCACGCGACGGTCCATGCCGTTGGTCATCTGGGCCACCTCCGTTTCCCTCCTCGTCGGTTCCTGGGTCTCCTGAACATGCAGGCTCTTTATAGCAGAAAACTCACCCGTCTGTCAACAGGTAAGTTGAGTGCATCCCACTAAAGTCGGTGCTTCGCCGCCTCCAGCACGCGCTTCTCCCACCGCTCCGCGGTCCGCTCGCCCCGCTGGCGGAAGCGCACCCGGGGCGGAAGGCAGTGCGCCAGCTCGTGGCCGAGGAGCGCGACCCAGAACTGCCGGGCGGTCGGGGGGGCCCGGGAGAGGCCCGCGTCGGCGTGGTACGCCGCCTGGCGGCGCAGGTCGAGCGCGATCGCGGCCGGGTAGAACCTGATGTCGCACCCCGCTCCCGACCTGCCCCGCAGGAAGACCGCCCCGAGGAAGGCGTCGGCGAGGTGCTTGTCGTGCGGGATGTTGGCGCGCCCGGGGCGGGCCGTCAGCGTGATCGCGTCGAGGTGGCGGGTGAGCGGGGCCCACAGCCGAAGCCGGTGCAGGTCTCGCACCGCCCGGGCGAGGATCCGGCGGGCCGCCCTCGGGCCGCGGATCCGGGGCCGGGGCCCCG
>DATADD010000175.1:0-12528 GCA_036258675.1 Actinomycetota bacterium
CGCCCCCCCCCCCCCCCCCGCCCGACTTCGACCTCTACGACGAGGTGTTCGACTCCTTCTTCGCGGGCGAGCTCGAGCCCTCCCCCGCGCCGGGGACGGACGACGCGGCCCGGCCCCCCGCGCCGGTCGAGGAGGGCGAGCCCGAGGAGCTCCCCCTCGAGCTCATGGCGGGGTCAGCCGACGACGACGCCGGCGGCGAGGGGGAGGAGCAGGCGGCGGTCCGCCTCGTCTCGAGCCCCACCGAGGTTCTCAGGTCGAGGTCGTTCGAGCACCTCTCCGCGGAGGAGCGCGCCCTCGTCGCGACCCTGATCAGAAGGCTCTCCGTGCGGCTGCCGCAGCGCTCCGGGCGCCGCCTTCGGCGCGCCCCCAAGAAAGGCGCCTTCGACATGCGCCGGACGCTGCGCGCGTCGCTCCGAACCGAGGGCGAGCCCTTCCGGAGGGCGTGGCGAAGGCGCGCGCCCGTCACGCGCCCTCTCGTGTTGATGCTCGACGTGTCGGGTTCGATGTCCGCCTACGCGCGCGCGCTCGTGCAGTTCGGGTTCGCGGCGTTGGCCACGGGCCACCGTGTCGAGGTCTTCTGCTTCGGCACCCGGCTGACGCGCGTCTCGCGCCAGCTGCGGGCGCGCGATCCCGATCGCGCTCTCGAGGCGATCGCAACGGCCGTGCGCGACTGGGAGGGCGGCACCCGCATCGGGGATTCACTGAAGGAGCTGCTCGACGGTTACGGCGGGCACGCCTCGATCCGCGGATCGGTGTTCGTTCTCTGCTCCGACGGCCTTGAGCGCGGGGACCCCGTGGTGCTCGAGCACGAGATGGCCCGGCTCGGCCGGCTCGCCCGCCGAGTCGTGTGGGTCAATCCCCTCAAGGGGGATCCGCTCTACGAGCCGCTCGCCCGCGGCATGGCCGCGGCACTGCCCCACGTCGATGTGTTCCTGCCGGGCCACAACCTCGCGAGCCTCGAGACGCTCGGGCGCGTCCTCGCCGAGGGCTGACGAGGCGCGCAAAGGCCCCCGGCGCGCCGGGGGCCCCTTGGCGTAACCGTAGGTGGACTAGATGGGGCGCACGTTCGAGGCCTGCTTGCCCTTCGGGCCCTGGGTCACCTCGAACTGAACGGCCTGTCCCTCCTCGAGGGACTTGTACCCCTCGACCTGGATCGCCGAGAAGTGCACGAATACGTCCTCACCATCCGCCTGGGAGATGAAGCCATATCCCTTGTCGTTGTTGAACCACTTCACGGTGCCTTCTGCCACTGCAACTTCCTTTCTGCCACGGAGGCAGCAAGCGCTCTCCCTGCAGGATCTCCCCCGTGATAAACGCCGAAACCGTAGCACAACGCGTTGACGCAGTCTCGTGCCGTGCGGCGCATCGCCCGTGGCACCATGGAGGGAGTGACATCGCATCCAACCTCTCCGCTCGACGAGGCGCTCGCGCGGGTGGGCGACCGCTGGACCCTGCTCGTCGTGCAGGCCCTTCTGTCCGGCCCGCGCCGCTTCAACGAGCTTCTCGAATCGGTCGCCGGCATCGCGCCCAACACGTTGTCGCAACGCCTCAAGCACCTCGAGCAGCAGGCGATCGTGCGTGCCCGACCGTACTCCGAGCGGCCCCTGCGACTCTCCTACCAGCTCACGGCGCCCGGGCGCGAGCTCGCCGGCGCGCTGCGGCTGCTCGCGCAGTGGGGCGCGCGCGGCTCCGACGCCGCCGACGCGGCTCGCCACGAGGCCTGCGGGACTCCGCTGGAGGCCCGGTGGTACTGCCCGACCTGCGCCCGCGTCGTCGATCAGCCAGAGGCGGCCGAGCTCCGATACGTGTAGTAGGGCTGCTGCGCCTGCCTAGGCCCGGCGCGCCGAAGCGGGGTCCCACTCCTCGACCGTGATCGCGAACAGGTCGTGATCGCGCCACGCGCCGTTGATCTCGAGGTAGCGGGGCGCGTGGCCCTCCCGGCGGAAGCCGGCCTTCCGCAGGACCCGCACGGAGGCGCCGTTGTCCGGGATCACTCCCGCCTGGACGCGGTGCAGCCCCGCCTCCGTGAACGCGAACGCGAGCGCCAGCCTCACGGCCTCGGTCGCATACCCGCGCCCCTGCCACCGACCATCGACGTAGTAGCCGACCGTGGCGTTCTGCCACGCGCCGCGCGCCACGTTGGAGAGAGCGATGCGGCCCACGAGCACGTCGTCGTCTGTGCGCAAGATGCCGAAGGCATAGCGGCGGTCGGCGACCGCGTCGTCGGCGCAGAGCGCGATCTCACGCCTCTGACCCTCGAGCGTGAAGTGGCGTTCGCTCTGCACCGGCTCGAAGGGCTGGAACAAGCGCCGGTTGCGGACCCGGAGATCCAACAGGACGGGGCCGTCGTCGAGTCGCAGCGGCCTTATGTAGACGCCGGCCGGCTTCCGCGCCACCCCTACACCACCGCGCTCGCCCCGGCCCGCCGGGGATCGTGGGCCGCCTCGACGCTCCCGGCGTCGTCCACCGAGGCCGCCTGCACGCCGCCGAAGTACTGGTGGAGGCCGTCGAACACCCGCACGGGGAGCCCCGCGGCCTTCCCGGGCAGGCCCGGCTCGAGGCACAGGACCTCCTCGGGCTCCACGACGAGGTGCGCGCGCGGCGACTCCACCGCCGCTTGCAGCGAGGCGTCGTCGACCGCGAGCGCGACGATCGTCTGGGCGATCGCTCCCACGATGCGCTCGGCCCCCGGGGAGCCGAGCCCCACGACCCTCCCGCCGCCCGACGCGATCGTCGGGGCCATGTTCGAGTGGCAGCGTTCGCCGGGGCGGGGCCCGTCGTCATCGAGCGGATGAAGCTCCTCTTCCCCGAGCGTGTTGTTGAGCAACACGCCCTCGACCACGAGCCCCGACCCATAGCCCATGGATTGGGTCACCGCGCACACGAGGCCGTCGGAGTCGGCGGCCGAGCTGTGCGTGGTCGAAGGCGACCTTGCCGCGCGCCCGGAAACCGGCCCGCCGTCGCTCGCATCGCCGATGTCAGCCGGGTCCTCGGCGCGCCGCGCCGCCCGAACGTCCAGCACGGCGCGCTCGGCGGCCACGAGCGCGCGCAGCCTCGCGGCCGGATCGTCGAGTCGCGCGCGGCTCATCGACGACAGCATCGCGGCGACAAGCGTGCCGCCCAGTGCCGGCAGCGGGTTGGACTCGACCACCCATCCCCACACGTCGGCTCGCACGGGCGGCCGCACGTCGGCCCGATAACGGGCGAGGTCGTCGGCGGAGAGGGCGCCCCCGTCCCGCTCGACCGCGGTCGCGATGGCGCGGCCCAGAGATCCCTCGGAGAGAACGGCCGCGCCCGCGCGCGCTGCCTCCTCAAGCACGTCGCCGAGACGCGTCTGCACGAGTGGGTCGCCCTCCGAGAGGGGCCGATCGGCCCCGAAGAGCTGCCGCGCCTCCGGGTACGACGACCACAGAGGCTCCCACGTCAGCGACAGGTAGTAGGCCGAGGGGCGCGGGAGCGGGATGCCGTCGCGCGCGGCCGCGATGGCGTGGGCGAAGAGGGCCGGCCATCCGATGGACCCATGTCGCTCCCACGCGAGGCGGAGCGCGGCGAGCACTCCCGGCACCGCCACGGACGGTCCCCCCACGCCCGTGTGCACGCCGTTCGAATAGGGCAGGAAGATCCGCCTCGGCGGCCGCACCGAGTGCACGCCCGAGCACACCGCGGTGTTTCCGTCGATGACCTCCACGTCGCCGTCGGGAGATCGGACCGCGACGAACCCGGAGCCTCCCAGCGACGCGTAGAAGGGCTCGGCCACCCAGGAGGTGATCGCCGCCGCGAGGCAGGCGTCGACCGCGTTTCCGCCCGCGCGCGCGACCTCGGATGCGGCATGCGACGCGGGTCCGTTGCCGGCCGCGATCGCGATGCGGCGATCGTTCATCGGCGCAATCTAGCTGGCGTGCTCCCCTCGTCGAACCTCTGCGCCGAGGGCCTCCAAGAGCGGGCGGAGCTTGATCTCGGTCTCGCGCAGCTCCGCGTGCGGGTCCGAGCCCGCCACGATGCCGGCTCCCGAGAACAGGCGCGCCCGTCGGCCGTCGAGCTGTGCGCACCGCAGCGCGATCCCCCACTCCCCGTCGCCGCGCGCGTCGGTCCACCCCACGGCGCCGCAATAGCGGCCCCGTTCGAAGCGCTCGAGCTCGCGGATCGCCGACAACGCCTTGTCGGTTGGAACGCCGCACACCGCGGCGGTCGGGTGCAGGGCGCCGGCGAGCTCGAGGACGCAGGTCCGCCGCGCGCGCGCTCGGACCCGAGTGCAGAGGTGCTGCACGTAGCCCAGCCGCAGGAGGGAGGGAGTCGGGTCGACCTCGATGCCCTCGCACAGCCGCTCGAGCGGCTCGCGCACGGTCCGAAGCGCGAGCTCGTGCTCCCTTCTGTCCTTGGCGGAGGCCAGGAGGCGCTCGCCCATGCGCTCGTCGCCGTCACGCGTCTCACCGCGCGGGGCGGAGCCGGCCAGCACCACGGACTCCACCGCCCCGCTGCGCAGGCGCACGAGCAGCTCGGGAGTGGCTCCAACCATCCCGTCGAAGGCGAACGCGAAACAGTCGGGGTAGGCGCGCGCGAGCGACAGCACGACGTCGCGCGACACCACGGGCTCGTCTCGCTCCAGGACGACGTCGCGCGCGAGGACGACCTTGTCGAGGACGCCGTCGACGACGCATTGACGGGCGCGCGCCACGGACTCGAGCCACGCGGCGTCGTCGACCGAGGAGCCGAGCCGGCGCGCCCCGGCCGCGGGCACGGGGGGCGCCGGGGCGCGCCCGGGTAAGCGTTGGCCCTCTCCGAGAGTCGTGATCCATGCCGTGTCCCCGTCCCGGCCGAGCACGACCGCGGGCACGACGAGAAGCGAGGAGGGGTCGTCGGGATCGAACGTGAACGACCCGAACGCGAGCGGCCCCGTGCCCCACGCCTCCACTCGGTCGTCGACGGTCAGGCGCGCGAGCCAGGATCGCAGCCGCCCCGCGGCGGTGTGGAAGCGGCCGTCGCCCGCACCTGGGTCCGTCCGCCACGCCTCTCCCCAGGCGACGAGCGACCGCTGTTCCCTCGCCCACACGACGGCGCCCTGCGCGGGCACGTGCTGGAGGGGGTCGAACCACGAGGGCAGCGGGCGCGTGCGCGCGATGAGGGCGGTCACGCGCGCGTTCCCGTGACCAGCTGTGCCGCGCCGAGGGCGAGGAGCTGCGAGCGGGCGCCGGCGAAGCCGGCCTCCTCGAACAACGCCACGAGCGCGGGCCGCTCGGGCAGGTAGGCGGCCGATGCCGGGAGATAGCCGTAGGCGTGCCGATCCGAGAGGAGGCCTCCGATCACGGGCACGAGCCGGTCGAAGTAGATCCTGTGTCCCCAGCGCAACAGGGACCGCTCCGGGCGCGCCACCTCGAGCACGGAGATCGATCCGCCCGCGCGCACGACGCGCGCCAGCTCCCCGAGCAGCGCGCGGAGGTCGACGACGTTGCGAAGCGCAAACCCGCACGTGGCCCCGTCGACGGACCCGTCGCGCAGGGGCATCTGGAGCGCATCCGCGAGCACCAGCGGCGCGCTCGTGTGTGCTGCTGCCAACATCCCGGGCGAGAAGTCCAGGCCTATCGGACGATGCCCCGCGTCCTGGAGCGCGCGGCAGAGATCTCCCGTCCCGCATGCGACATCGACGACGACGGAGCCGGGGGGCAGACCCAGGGCGGCAGCCGCGCGGCGGCGCCAGCCGACGTCCATGCGCAGCGTCATCACGCGGTTGACGAGGTCGTAGCGCGGCGCGATCGCATCGAACATCGACCGCACCGAGGCGGCCTTGGCCTCGCCCGTGGGCAGGCCGGCGCGCGGGGCCGTCACCGCTCGGACGCCTCGAGGCGGCCCTCGGGCTCGGCCCCCTGCCTGCCGACGCGGTCCCGGGCCGCGCTCAGCAGGACCCGGCCGAAGTGATGCGCCACGAGCGCGGTCGTTGCGGGGAGCATCTTGGAGAAAGCGGCTACGAGGCGCTCCCCGGTATCGGCACCGGTCCCGCTCTCGGCGAGCAGGGGCCGTCGCACGTACGCGTCGAAGAGGTCGACGGCGCGCTCCGCCACCTCCCTCATGGCCTTCTCGTGGGCCCTCCCCAGCTCGAGCAGCGCGGGCAGGGGGATCCCGGCCGCGAGCAGCTCGAGCCCCGCGGACACCGCGGCCGCGTCGGCGCGCGTGTACATCGGCCGGCCGCCTCGCATCCGGGGGACGAGCACTCCCTCCCGCTCGACCGCGGCGAGGAGAGCGGGCGAGACGCCCGTCTCCCGCGCCAGCTCATCGAGCGTGAGCCATTCCCCCTCTCCGAGGGCGCCGGGGGAGCCCGCGACCGCGGCCACCAGGGCGACGTCTGCCGCATCGAGATCCCCCGCCAGGATCCTGCGGATCGAAGCGAGCGTGAACCCCTTGTCCTTGAGGTCGCGGATGCGCTCCAGGGTGCTCGCGTGATCGGCCGAGTACCACGCGATCCGGCCCTCCCGCTCCGGGGGCGCCAGGAGGCCCTTGCCCTGGTAGAAGCGGATCGTGTCCACGCTCACGCCGGCGCGCGCGGCGAGCTCGTCGACCCGGAACCTCATGAGCGACCACTCTACGAGTGATCGCTCAGATAGTCGAACCGGCCGTCGGGAGGCCGGCGGCGCGCCACCCGCTCATCCCCCCCACGAGGTTGAGCACGTCGGCCCGTCCCCTCGCCTGGAGCCAGCTCGCGATCACCGATGAGCGGAAACCGGTGCCGCACATGACCACGAGAGGCCGGCCTCCTGCCGGGACCGCCTCGGGACGGGAAGGCACCTCGGCGCCCGTGACGAAGGTCGCGCCCTCGACGTGGCCCGCGGCCCACTCCGCGGGCTGCCGGACGTCGAGCAGCTCCACCTCCCCGGCGGCGAGGAGCCGGTGGAGGTCGGGTGCGGACACCTCCCCGAGGCGCTCGGACGCCCGGCCCGACGTGGCCCACGCCCGCATCCCGCCGGCGAGCCATCCCACGGGGGGGTTGTAGCCGATCCGCAACATCTGCCACACGACCTCCCACAGCTGACCCGGGGCGTCGAGCACCAGCAGCACGGGCGCGTCGGGCGGCGTCACGGTGCCGGCCCAGGTCGGAAAGGCGGAGCCCAGTTCGACGTTCAGCGCCCCGGGAACGTGGTCGCCGGCGAAGGCCTCGGGAGAGCGGACGTCGAGAACGACCGCGTCGGTCGCGACCTTCTCGAAGCGGTCGGGCTTGAGCGCGAGCGGCTCTCTCAGGACGCCGAGGAGCTCGGGCCCGGCGAGGTTGCCGGCGCGCATCCTGCGCCAGTAGGGCGGGACGGCCGGGAGGTTGTCGAGGCGGATGCACTCCTCGACGAACTCCTCCGACGACGAAACGCGTGCGAGCACGGCATTCGTCTTGCGCTCGTAGCCGACGGTCGTGGAGAGGCGGCTGCCGATGTTGCCTCCGCACAGCGATCCCGCCACGTGCGTCGGCCACACCTCCACATGGTCGGGAAGGCGCCACAGGATCTTCTCCTGGATCGTATGGCAGAAGGCCGTGGCGGCCCGCCGCGCCTCCTCCGGGCCTCCGAGAAGGTCGGGGCGAGCGAGGTCGCCCACGAGCAACGCGCCTCCCGAGAGCAGCAGCGTGGGCTCGTCGCCCGCGGCCCGGTCGTAGACGAGCAGGCTCACGTGCTCAGGGGTATGTCCGGGGGTGTGGAGAACCTCGAACGCGACGTCGCCGAGCTCGACGATCTCTCCGTCGGACACGCCGCGATGCGGATATCCGAGCGGCGCGCCCTCGTAACCGAGGAGCTCGACGTCCTGCCGCCGCGCGATCTCGCTGATCCCCGTGACGTAGTCGTTGTGCCCGTGGGTATCGATCGCGTAACGGATCCGGAGGCCGTGGCGGCGGCCCTCCTCGAAGTAGGCGTCGACGTCGCGCCTGGGGTCGAGCACGAGTGCCTCGCCCGTGCCCTCGTCGGCGACGAGGTAGGAGGCATGGCCCAGGCTCTCGAGGTAGAACTGCTTGAAGTGCAACGCCCTACTCTACCGAGCCCCCGTCGCGGCGCTGCATCGCGTCGACCAGCGCGCTGAGTCGAGGAGACGTCCGCACCTCGTAGGGCTCGCCGCCGGCCTCGAGGGAACGCAGGCCCTCAGGCAGCTGCTCGAGGCGCGCGCGACAGCGCGACTTGATATCGACCAGGGACGGCGAGGCTCCCATCCGCCGGCCGCCGCGCGCCATGACGCACTCGAGCAGCGGTACGGCGCCGTCGGCGGCCTCCTCCTCCTCGAGCGAGATGACGTCGCGCGCGAACCGGCCCCCGTCGAAGAACCGGAACAGCTGCTTGCGACCGGGAAGCGTCGCCTTGCCCGTGGACAGCTTGATCTTCGGCTCGCCGCCCTCCGCCACCAGCTTGTACACCGATCCGAGGGAGGGAGCGTCCGCGCTCGTGCCGAGGTGCGTGCCCACTCCGAAGCGATCTGCCGGGACTCCGGCGTCCATCAGATCCTTGATGCGGTACTCGTCGAGGTCTCCGGAGAGGACGATCGCGACGGCGTTCAAGCCCGCCTCGTCCAGGATCTTGCGGACCGAGCGCGTCAGCGGCGCGAGGTCCCCGGAGTCGATGCGGACGCCGCGCAGGGCGCCGCCCCGCGCGGCGAGCTCGGTGGCGACCCTCGCCGCCCGGCGCGTCCCCTCCTCGACGTCGAACGTGTCGACGACCAGCACCGCGTTGTCCGGGAAGTCGCGGCAGAAGGAGCGGAAAGCAGCGGTCTCGTCCTCGAAAGCCATCACGTAGGAGTGAGCCATCGTCCCGCTGAGCGGCAGCCCGTAGATCATCCCCGCGAGCACGTTCGACGTTCCCGTCGCTCCGCCGACATACGCGGCGCGCGCCGCCTTGAGGGCGGCGTCGGCACCGTGGTCGCGGCGGGGCGAGAAGTCCACAAAGCTCTTGTCGCCGCAGGCGAGCGCCACGCGCGCGGCTTTGGACGCGACCATCGTCTGGTAGGTGATGCAGTTCAGCAGGAAGGTCTCGACGATCTGAGCCTCTATCAGTGGGGCCGTCACGCTGAGGATCGGCTCCCCCCGGAAGACGATCTCGCCCTCCGGCACGGCGCGCACCTCTCCGGTGAAGCGCAGCCGGCCCAGGAAGGCGAGGAAGTCGTCGGCGAAGAGGCCGAGGGTGCGGAGGTATGCGATCGCCTCGTCGTCGAAGCGAAGTCGCTCGAGGAACCGCAGCGCGTCCTCCAGCCCGCACGCCACCAGGAATCGACGGGTGGGCGGCAGCTCGCGCACGAAGAGATCGAATGTCGCCTCGCCATTCATACCGCGCGCGTGGTAGCTCGCCGCCATGGTGAGCTCGTAGAGATCGGTGAGCAGCGGGGCGTTGTCGTCGCTCACCCACCGGGCACCCGGCCCCTCGCTCACCGGCCCATCCCCGGTCGGGTCGGGCCGGAGACCGGCCCCGCCGCGCGCGGTCATCGCCCCGCCCCTCAACCGGTCGCGTTCTCCAGTGCGGCCACGTTGGCGCTCTCGGAGGGGTCGGGGTCCGTGGCGAACCAAGCGTCGAGCATCTCTTGCGCCACGGCGGGGCTCGTCGCGCGCAGGCTCATGACGAGCACATTGGCGTCGTTCCAACGCCGGGCCCCCTCCGCGGTGGCCGCGTCGGCGCACAGCGCCGCCCGCACGCCCCGCACCTTGTTGGCCGCGATCGATGCGCCGGTCCCCGTCCAGCAGAAGAGCACGCCGGTGTCGACCTCGCCCTCGGCGACGAGCTCCCCGAGGGCGCGTCCCACGGCCGCCCACTCCAGGTCCGATCCCCCGAGAGGGCCGAGGCGAACCAGCTCGTGGCCGCGCCGCTCGAGCTGCCGCTCGACCTCGTCGGTGAGCGAGGTCTTCTCGTCGGAGCCGATGGCCACCTTCATGCGGCCATGCTACGAGCCCCCGCACGGAGTCCTCCCCCGTCCGGGGGGCGGCTCGGCGGGCGCTCCGGGCGCCTAGGGGTCCTCGTGCCTCGTCTTGATCTCGAGGACCGAGTCGAGCGACCCCAGGAAGAGGTCGAGCAGGTCCGCATCGAACTGCGTCCCCCGACCCTCTCGCATCGTCTCAAAGGCCTTGCCGAGCGCGAAGGCCTTCTTGTAGACGCGGTTGGAGGTGAGGGCGTCGAAGACGTCCGCGATCGCGGCGATGCGGCCCTCGACGGGGATCTGCTCCTCCGACAGTCCGCGCGGGTAACCCGCCCCGTCCACCCGCTCATGGTGCGTGTACGCGATGTAGGCCGCGCGCATGAGCAGCTCGGACTTGGATCCCGCGAGGATGCGATAGCCGATCTCGCAGTGCTTCTGCATCGTCTCGCGCTCCTCCGACGACAGCGCGCCCGGCTTGAGCAGGATGTGGTCGGGGATCCCGATCTTCCCTACGTCGTGCATCTGACTCGCGACCCTGATCTCCTCCGAGGTCTCTGCATCCTCGCCCATGAGCCTGGCGAGCAAGCCGCAGTACTCGCTCATGCGTTGGATGTGCCGCGCCGTCTCGTTGTCGCGAAACTCGGCCGCGATCGAGAGGCGCTGGATCGTCTCCTCTTGGGACAGGCGTAGCTCCTGCTCCGCCTGCTCGAGCCGTGCGATGGCGTTCCACAGCTCGCCGGTGCGATCGCGCACCATCTGCTCGAGCCGGAGCCGGTGGTGGCGGTTCTCAACCTCGAGGTCGCGACGGCGCAGGGCGTTCGCGACGTTGATGAGGACTTCGTTGGGCTCGAAGGGTTTGATGATGTAGCCCTATCTCCCAACGTTCCCCCGGAAGGGTGCGCACACTATACCCTTCGAGCGTATCTGGGCGACGGGAAGGGGAGCCGTGGCCTGGCGAGCGACACCAAGCCAACGGCACCTCCGCTGCTGGGCTACTTCGAGCCCCGCCCCCACCGCGATCGCCGCACGGGCATCCGCGGCGGGGACGACTCCATCCGTCATCGCTTCCGCTTCGTCAGCAACAGTCGGGCGGGCAGCAGTCTGGCGGGCAGTCGCACGGCACACTCAATGTTCACACCCCCCTCCTTCGATGAACCGGACAGCACATGACCACGACACCGCGGTGGCCGCGTCGCGGCCGGCGAGATCAGAGACGTTCAGGACCATGCGGGGAGCGTAGACCTTGGAGTCGACTCGAAGGTCAAGTGGGTCACTGGACCGCCGCCTCGAGTTTTGAGGAACCGACGTCAGTCGGTCTGTTGGCTTCCGGCCCAGCCACCGGGGCCGTCACGGCCCACAAGTGTCCCGAACCCTACCCATGAAAGAAGGCTCGATCCCCGATTGCTCCACCTTGTCGAGAAGCTCTCGTTTCGTGGCGGCGACGAGGCCCACGACGTAGGCACCCGGCGCTATCTCCGTCGAGGTAGACAGTCGGAAGCAGGCCGCGGGGGCCGTTACGGCTGCCTTCCCGAAGTCAGCCACGAGCCTCCGTGTAAGTGCATCCGCCCGGTTGGGGTTCTGTTCCGTCTGGAAGACCGCAAGCCACTCCCGTCCAGACCTCACCACCGTGCTGTCGTCGCCTGGAGGAGAGGAGTCCTGCTGCGCCCGCTCGCCCCCACACGCGATAAGAAGCAGCACCACACCCATGGCAGACACGAGCAGCGCCTTCCGTCCGCTCACCGTGAAGGAGCTCCCAAGCCCTTCGGTATGGACGTGATCCACGCCTTCTCGCTCAAGCCCGGCAACGCCGCGCGGACGCGGGCAAGCAGGTCGGCGCCGCCGGTGGCGTCATCGGCCGTCCACGCGAGGGCCCACCAACCGGGCCGCACGGCCAGCGGCGCCTTCGCATGATTGATCAAGGTCGGCGACGGCAGCTCCCCGTGACGATGCCCGGCCTCGCGCGCTCTGTGTCGGGTCGGGAAGTCGCCCACCACAACCGCGAGCTCCGACGACAGCCCGCCATGCTGAGGTCGCTCGTCCGCGTCCACGTTCCCCGCCCTCACCTGCAGGTCGGGGTCGGGCCTCGCCACGGGATCGACCATCACGGCCCCACAGCCGATGCGTTCCGGTCGGTCTGCGTTCCCCGCGAACAAGCCCCAATCACCGCAGCGCGCATCTGGAACGTTCCACAGCGGCATGCCGTTTCTGAAGCCCGCGAGGTACATCTCACGCGGCAGATCACGTACCTTGCGGGCCTTTCCAGACGCGAGCAGCCACAGCTGAAAGGACGGGGGCCTCGTTGCCCCTGCCGATCCACGGATCCTTATGAAGTACGTGCCGTGTGTTGTCCACACCGGCGTGCGCAGCACCGACCAAGTATCGCCTCTGGCTACGAAGCTCGTTAGCTTCGTCCAAGCATCGCGAGCAGAGTCGTAGCGCCACAGATTATCGAGGAAGTCGTCTTCCGTCGCCACGATCCCTGGAACGTGCTCCGCGCCGACGGCGAAAAGCCTGTCACCGCTCGCGAAGAAGGGGGAGAACACCGCTTCGACGTCGGCGGGGGGAAAGATCGTACGCGCCTTTGTGGATCTCGGCGACAATACCTTGAGCCTGCTGAGGTCGACCGCCCACGACAGTCGACCGTCAGACGACCACGCGGGGTGCGTT
>DATADD010000176.1:0-16648 GCA_036258675.1 Actinomycetota bacterium
CTCGGAGGCCGTCTACCTGGGGCTGCAGACGGGCGCCGCGATGTTCATCGTCGCCGCGGTCGCGTCGCTCGCCGGCGTCCTGCTGTGGATCATCGTCGCGCTCGCACGCGGAGCCGCGCCGCCCTCGTTCGGGATCGGGGATGCGCTGGGCGGGCTCGTGTTCCTCGTCGCCTTCCTCCCCAACGTGTGCGTCTCCCTGGTGTCGCTGGCTCTCGGCGCTTCCGTCGAGGTCGGCGCCAAGGTGCGCGTCGGCGGTCGCGAGCTGGGACCGGTCGAGAGTTTCTCGCTGTCGGATTGGGGCGGAGACACCGCGCCCTGGTACGTGTTCGCTCTCGTGCTGATCCCCGCGCTCGCGTGCGTCATCGGCGGCTTCGCGGCGCGGCGCAACGCACGCGGGGAGCCGAGCCTGCTCGAGGTCCTTCCCGCCGCCGCGCTCGCGTTCGCGCTTCCGCTCGGGGTGATCGCGGCCTTCGCCGACGCCCGCCTCGGGGCAGGGCTCGTGCGCCCGCGCGGGTTCGCCCACGTCGCGCCCTCCGCGCCCGCTGTGTTCGTGGCCGCTCTCCTCTGGGCCGCGGCGCTCGGATTCCTCGGGTGGAGGTTGGCGGAGGCGCAGCAGAAGGACGACAGGTTCGCCTCCATCTCGCGGGACGCGGAGGGGGGCACGTGACGCTCGAGGTCTTCGCCCACCGCGTCGTGGGCGCCCTTCAGTGCAACTGCTACATCGTCGGCGATGCCGCCGCGCGCAAGGCGATCGTGATCGACCCGGGCGACGACGCCGACGAGCTCGCCGGGGCCATCTCGGGCCGTGGCCTCGAGGTGACGGCGATCGTCGCGACACACGCTCACTTCGATCACGTGCTGGCGGCGAGCCGGCTGCGCGAGCTCACCGGCGCACCCTTCCTGCTTCACCGCGGCGACCTCACGCTCCTCGACTGGGTGGGCACCTCCGCGCGCATGTGGCTCGGGATCGAGGCCGGCGACCCTCCGGAGGTAGATGCCCTCACCGGCGACGGAGAGGTCCTCGCCGCCGGAGCGGTCGAGCTCGAGGTCGTCCACACGCCGGGACACTCACCGGGTTCGGTGAGCCTGGTGTCCGGCGAGGCCCTCTTCTCGGGCGATACCTTGTTCGCCGGCTCGATCGGGCGAAGCGACCTTCCCGGGGGCGACGGCGCGGAGCTGCTCGCGTCGATCCGCGCGCGCCTGCTGCCTCTCGACGACGACCTCGTCGTGCTGCCGGGACACGGGCCCGCGACGACGATCGAGCGGGAGCGGCGCTCGAACCCGTTCGTGGGCGAGCGGAGCGGCCCCTGGAGCTCCGCCTAGCGCGCGCCTACGGGATGTAGGGGTGCACGCCCGGAGTGGGCACGCCGGGGTAGCGGTCGATCTCGCGCTCGAGGGTGACGCGCAGGTGGTCCTCCCGCGAGGCCATGCGTCGGTCGCTCTCTCGGAAGCCGAGCTTCTGGAGCCGTCGCAGCTCGCCCGCATGCGACTTGCGCGGCTTTCCGCCCGGCGCGGTGAGGAACACGTCGAGCGTCACGCGCTGGGTCATCTTCTTCTGCTTGCCTTCGGCCATGGGTTCCACTGTATCAGGGGGTGTCACAGCCACCGCCGCCGGCGGAAATAGACGTACAGCACGATCGCCGCGGCCGCCATGAGCACGAGCGCGAACCAGAAGCCGAAGGCCGTCCCCGTGTCGGGCTCGAGCGCAAAGTTCATCCCGTAGACGCTTGCGATGAACGTCGGCGTTGCGATGATGGCGGCCCACGCCGTGAGCTTCTTGTTTACCTCGCTGAGCTGATGGGCCTGTTCGGCCCGCTGCAGGTCGATCACGGCCCCCGAGAGGTCGTCGATGCTCCGGACCTGGTCCGTGATGCGCATGAGGTGGTCGTAGACGTCGCGGAACAGGGGCCGGCTCTCCTCGGGGAAGCCGGTGCGGTCGGCGGAGTCCCGCACCCACTCGAGGATCCGGCTGACGGGCACCGCGTAGCGGCGCAGCCTCGCGACCCGCTGCTTCACCGAGTAGAGGTCCTGCTGGATGGGGGTCCTCGGAGCGTCGAGCGCGATGGCTTCCAGGTTCTCTATCTCCTCCTCGAGCTCGTCGGCGATCCGCTCGTAGTCGTCGACGATGACGTCGAGAAGCGTGTAGAGCAGGAACGCGGGGCCCTGCCCCAGCTCCTCTTGGCAGACGGCCCAGCGTCGCTTCGCCTCGTCGAGCATGCGCTGCGCGCCCTCGTGCAGAGTGAGGACGTAGCGCTCTCCCACGAAGCAGGAGATCTGCACCGGCTCCAGCTGCCGTCCGATCTCGTTTAGCTCGTGGAAGACAACGAAGAGCTGAGCCTCGTAGGGATCGAGCTTCGGCCTCTGCTTCGTCTCGGTCGCGTCCTCGACCGCGAGCCGGTGGAGGCTGAACTCATCCGCTATCAGGGCGACGTCTTCTTCGCTCAGGTCCCGCACATCGGCTTCGGCCCAGAGAAGGATGCCTTCCTCGACCCTGAGGTCCGAGAGGTGATCGAGGTTCTCGACCGTGGACCATCCACCCGAGGTGGAGTGACAGTACGCGAGGAGCACCGCGTCAGGATAGGGCAGCGCGCGCGGCCCGACCCGGAGACGAGGGCGGCATCCGGCCATCGGATAGGCTCCTGGAACCCGAGCGATCAGGAGGCGACATGTCGGTCTCGACCCAGGAGATGGATCGGCGAGCGCAGGAGATCCTGCAGGAGGAGGTCGCCCGCTACCGGGAGCGGACCCCCCGTTCGCGCGAGATGTTCGGGCGAGCCTCGGCCGTCATGCCCTTCGGCGTGACGTCGTCGTTCCAAGTGGGCGACCCCTACCCGATCTACCTCGCGTCGGGGCAGGGGAGTCACGTCACCGACGTGGACGGACACGGATACGTGGACTACCACAACGGTTTCGGGACGATGGTCGTCGGGCACTCGCATCCGGCGGTGCGCGCCGCGATCGAGCGAGCGGCGGCAACCGGCACCCACTTTGCAGCCACGACGGAGCTGGCGATCGCGTTCGCGGAGGAGATCGCGCGGCGCTTCCGAGTCGAGCAGGTGCGCTTCACGAACTCGGGGACGGAGGCCACGATGGATGCGATCCGCACCGCTCGTGCCTTCACGGGACGAGAGATCCTGCTCAAGATAGAGGGCTCCTACCACGGCCACCATGACGCGGTCATGTACTCGGTTGTACCGACGATGGACTCGAGCGGCCCGCGCGAGCGCCCATGGAGCGTTCCCTTCTCGACGGGCATACCGAAAGACACCGCCAACACGACGAAGATCGTTCCCTTCAACGACGTCGAGGCTCTCGAGGGGACGCTCGCGGAGCACGAGGGAAGGGTTGCAGCGCTCATCATGGAGCCCGTGATGATGAACATCGGCATCGTGCTCCCGCAGGAGGGATACCTGGAGCGCGTGCGCGAGCTGTGCGACCGCCACGGTGTCGTGATGATCTACGACGAGGTTAAGACCGGCGTCACCATCGCTCCCGGGGGCGCGACGGAGTACTTCGGCGTGCAGCCCGACATGGTGTGCCTCGCGAAGGCGATCGGGGGCGGGACGCCGGTGGGGGCCTTCTGCGGGCGCGCCGACATCATGAGCGAGATCACCAAGGGCGTTGCCGCGCTCGGAACGTTCAACGGCAACCCCCTGTCGATGGCCGCCGGCCTCGCCACGCTCACCGAGGTGCTGACCGACGACGCGTACGAGTACCTCGGCAAGCTGGGGACGCGCCTCGCCGACGGTCTGCAGCGGGTTCTCGACGATGCCGGCGTCCCGGCGTTGACAACCGACCTCGGCTGCAAGGGGTCGATCACGTTCCGCAAGGAGCGCCTCGTGCGCTACCGGGACTTCCAGGAGGTCGACGACTCGCTCTTCGACGCCTTCTGGTACTGGGTCGTGAACCGGGGCATCTACCAGACCCCCGGCAAGGAAGAGCAGTGGACCATCTCCGTGCAGCACACCGAGGACGACATCGACCACACGATCGACGTCTTCGCCGACTACTGCGCCAAGGTGGTCCCCTGACCCTCTGGCGTTTCGAGATGCGGTCAGCCCCCACGCCGCCGAAACGCATCCGAGGCGGGCGCGCCTTTGCCTGTGCGGCGCGCCGGGTCAGCCCTTGGTGAGGACCGGGGGCGGGGCGTTGGCGCGCCGGGAGCGCAGGACGCTCACCACGACGTAGACCACCCCGATGGCGAAGATCAGAGTGCCGATCACGTTGACCTGCGCCGGCACGCCGAAGCGCGAGATGCCGTAGATCCATAGCGGCAGGGTGACGGTGCCGCCGGCGAGGAACGTGGTGATCACGTAATCGTCGATCGAGAGGACGAATGCGAGCATGGCCGCGGCCAGGATCCCGGGAAAGATGAGCGGGAAGGTAACGGTCCAGAACGATGTCCACGGCGTCGCACCGAGGTCCTGCGCCGCGTCCTCGAGGTTGCGGTCGAACCCCGTCGTGCGAGCCTTCACGGTCACGACGACGTAGGAGACGCAGAACATGATGTGGGCGATGATGATGGTCATCATCCCCCGCGGCACCTGGACCGACACGAACAGCGCGAGCAGCGAGACGCCGAGGATGATCTCGGGCGTCGCCATGGGGACGAAGATCAACAGGTTGAGGGGGGCGCGCCCGCGGAACGAGAAACGCGTGAGCGCGAGTGCGACGAGCGTGCCGAGAACGGTAGCGACGACGGTGCTCGTCGCGGCCACGATCAAGGAGTTGGTGAGCGACTCCGTCAGCTCCGGGATACCGAAGGTGTTGCGGTAGTGCTCGAGCGTGAAGCCCTGCCACACGAGGTTGAAGCGTCCTCGGTAGTCATTGAAGCCGAACAGCGCCATCACGATCACGGGGACGAACAGGTACGCCATGACGAGCCCCGTGAAGGCGGGCAGGAACCACTCCCGGCGGCGACGCCGGCGGCGCGCCGGAGCGGGGGCGGTCATCGCCCGAGAGCCGACCTCGGCCTGCTGGGCGCCCATCAGCCCGCGCTCGCCCCCGCCCGCCGCGCGATGGCCATCAGCCCGTCAGCTCCTCGGTCCCGAGCGAGCGCGCGTAGAGGAACACCATCACGAGGATCCCCGCCATGAGGAGGAAGGAGAGCGCGGCGCCGTCCGGGTAGTCGACGTTGACGAGGAACTCGCGCTGGATCACGTTGCCGATCATCGTCGTCGTCGAGCTCCCCAGGAACTCGGCGTTGATGAAATCCCCGACCGACGGGATGAACGTGAGCAGCGAGCCGGCGAACACCCCCGGGAGCGATAGCGGCAGAGTCACCTTGAAAAACGCGGTGGCGCGGCTCGAGTAGAGGTCGTGGGCCGCGTCGAGCAGCGACGGATCGAGCCGCTCGATGGCGACGTACAGCGGCAGGGCCATGAACGGCAGGAAGTTGTACGTCAGGCCGCTGACCACCGCGACGGGGCTCGCCAGCAGCTTGAAGCTCTCCGACACAGCGCCGAGGTCCTTCAGCGTCCCCAGCAGGATGCCTTGGTCGGCGAGCACGAACTGCCACGAGATCGTCCTGATGAGGAAGGGCGTGAAGAAGGGCAGCAGGATGAGAAGCAGGAACAGGTTCTTCCGTCGGCCGCCCCTGCGCGCGATCCAGTACGCCATCGGGTAGCTGATCAGCAGCGTCGCCAGGGTCACGATGAGGCCGTACATCAGCGAGCGGAACAGCTGCAAGCGGTAGAGGTCGAAGACCTCCGCGTACGTGGGCCAGTGCCACGTGAGCGTGTACCCGGTCTCGATCGAGCCCTCCTGCAACGACACCGCGAACATCGTCGCCATGGGCACGGCGAAGAAGACGAACAGCCACGCCGTGCCCGGCAGCGTCAGCAGGTAGGGGGCCCAGGACGTGCGCCGCTTGCCACCTCTCTCCCGAGCGCCGGCGCCCACCCCGGGCGCGTTCAGCGCTGGATCACCTCGTCGAAGAGGGCGTTCCACTGCTCCTCTTCCTCCGGATCGAGGTTCTTGTAGTGGTGCAGGCGCTCCTCCATCTCCGGCGTCGGGAACACGAGGGGGCTGGACGCCACCTTGCGGGTGTAGGAGTCATTCGCCTTCTTGAGGATGTCCTGCGCCGCGGGCACCGGGCAGATGTAGTTGACCCACGCCTCGATCTGCGCCGCGATCTCCGGCTGGTACACGAAGTCCATCATCTTGTGCGCGTCGATCGGGTGAGCGGCGCCCTGCGGGATCGCCATGTTGTCGACCCACAGGATCCCGCCCTCGTCTGCGACCGTGAACTTGATGTTCGGGTTGCCGATCGTCTTGCCGAGGACGTCGCCCGACCACGCCATCGTGACGGCGAGGTCCCCGTTGGCGAGAGGAGCGAGGTACTCGTTGCCGTAGTACTGCCGGACGATCCCCGCCTCCTGCTGCTCGAGGAGCTTCTGCTGCGCGGCCTCGGCGTCCTCGATCGTCGCGTCCTCCGGGTTGATCCCGAGGCCCAGCAGGACCAGGTTCATCGTGTCCCGCATCTCCTTGAGCATCCCGACCTTCCCCTTGAACTGCGGGTCGAATAGGTCGTTGACGCTCGTGATGTCGCGGCCGGTCAGCTCGACGTTGTAGGCGATCCCCGTGATGCCCGATTGCCACGGGACGCTGTGGGTGTTGCCGGGGTCGTACGTGGGGTCCTTGTAGATCTCCCCCGCGTTCGCCTCGAAGTTGGGCAGCAGGGAGTGATCGAGCTCCTCGAGGTAGCCGAGGTTGGCCATCTGATTGATGAGCCAGTCGGTGACGACGATGATGTCCCATTCGATCTCCTGGCCGCTCGCGAGCGGCTCCCGGATCGTCCCGTAGAAGCTGAGGTTGTCGCTGATCACGGTCTGGTAGTTGACCTCGATCCCGGTTTCCTTCGTGAACTGCTCCAGCGTCGGGCTCCCGCCGCCCTTCTTGTCGATGTAGCCCGGCCAGTTGGCGAAGTTGAGCTCTCCGACCACCTTGTTCGTGGAGAAGCCGCTGCCGTTCTCGCCTCCGCCGCCGCCGCCCGACTCGCCCTCGATGCCGCAGGCGGACAGCCACGCGGCCATCGACAGCGCCCCCGCGCCGATGCCCATGCGGCGCAGGAGATCGCGCCGCGACACCCGGCGCGGGTGCCGGGCGATCAAACGCTTCAGCTCCTCACGATCCCGTTCGTCCATCACATCTCACCCCTTTTGGCAGGTCCGTCCGTCCGTTCCACCGCGAAAGTGTGCTCTGGATGCCACGTCAACCGCACCTTGGTGCCGGCCGCCACGGGCTGGGTCGACGCCTCCTGGTTCTGGACGTAGACGACGACGGTCGCGCCGTCGGTGGTCGTGCACTCGTAGGAGGTGCTGACTCCCGTGTAGGTCGAGATCGACACAGTCGCGTTGATCGAGTTGTCGCCGCGGCCCGGGGACGCCCCGCCCGCGGCCTGGATGTACAGCTTCTCCGGCCTCACGCCGATGGCGACCGGCCCCGTGTGCGACGGGAGCCTCTCCGCGGGCAGGGCAACGGTGCCGCCCGCGCTGAGCGAGACCTTCGCTACGCCGCCGTTCGCGCTCTCGACCTCGCCGCGGAGCAGGTTCGAGGCGCCCAGGAAGGAGGCTACGAACTGGGTCGCGGGGAGCTCGTAGACCGCCTGCGGGGCACCCACCTGCTCGAAGCGCCCGGCGTTCATGACCGCGATGCGATCCGACATCGTCATCGCCTCTTCCTGGTCATGGGTCACGTAGATGAACGTGATGCCGACCTCGCCCTGGATCCGTTTGAGCTCGATCTGCATCTGCTTGCGGAGCTTGAGGTCGAGGGCGCCCAGCGGCTCGTCGAGCAGGAGCACCTGGGGCTTGTTGACGAGGGCGCGCGCCAGGGCGACGCGCTGCTGCTGACCCCCCGACATCTGGGTGATGCGCCGGGGCCCGAACCCGGGGAGGTCGACGAGGTCGAGGATATCGGTGACCCGGCGGTCGATCTCGGACCCCTCGACCTTCCTGCGTTTGAGGCCGTAGGCGACGTTCTCGAAGACCGTCAGGTGGGGGAACAGGGCATAGCTCTGGAACACCGTGTTGACGTCCCGCTTGTAGGGAGGCAGGTCGGTGACATCCTCGTCGCCGAAATAGATGCTGCCCGAGGACGGTTCCTCGAAGCCCCCGATCATGCGGAGCGTGGTCGTCTTGCCGCACCCGGAGGGTCCCAGCAAGGAGAAGAACTCCCCCTGCTCCACCGTCAGGGAGACGTCGTCGACCGCGCGCGTTTCCTTGAAGACCTTCGAGACGTTGGCAAGCCTGACGTCGGACATGGGCCAAAACTAACCTGTGAGGACGCGAATCCGAGGCGGGTGCCGGTGACGGGCGCCGCCGATCCAGCAGCCTAGGTTCCCCGCACCTCCTCCCAGCGCGTTGTCCACTCCGAGTAGTCGGCGCACGTGGTGCCGCGCTCGTCGCCGCAGTCAGGCAGCGGCGTTTTCCAGAGGTGGATGCTGTTGAGGAAGGTTTCCTCGCCGCAGTGGTAGTCGGTCCGGGTGGCCTTGCCGATCGCCTCGCGCAGCGGCGCGCACGCGCTCTCCAGGCTCGGCGTCGCGCCGAACCACGTCGCTGCCTCCGCCTGCACCTTGGGGGTCATCGTCCACTTCATCCACTCGTACATGCAGTTCGGGTGCTCGGCGTTGGATGACATCATCCACGTGTCGGCCCACCCGGTCATCCCCTCCTCGGGGAAGACCGCCTCGACCGGCTCTCCCTCGGCCTCGAGCACATTCACCTGGTAGGGCCAGGCCGTGCCGATGACGAGGTCGCCGGACGAGAATCCTTCGATCTCCTCGGCCGCGGAGGCCCAGTACTTTCCGACGATGTCGTTCTGCTGCTGGAGTAGCTCGATGGCCGCGTCGAGCTGCTCCTGGCTGAGCTCGTAGGGGTCCGTTATCTCGAGATCGGGTTGCGTTGCCATGAGGTACATGGCGGCGTCGGCGATGAAGATCGGGCTGTCGTACGCGGTCACCCTCCCCGCGTAGGGGGAATCCGCGTCCCAGGTGTCGGCCCAGCTGGTCGGCGCCGGATCGACCTCTTCGGTGTTGTACATGAGGACGTTCGGGCCCCACAGGTAGGGGACGCCGTAGTGGCGCCCGTCGATCGTGTTGTGTCCCGGCGACCGCAGGGAGGGCATGACGTCGTCGAAGCCGGGGATCAGCTCGATGTTGATCTCCGCCACGTCGCCGCCCGCGATGAGCCGGTTGCTGGCGTCGCCGGACGCGGACACGCCGTCGTACACGCGACCCGCTCCCGGGCGCATGAGCGTCACCATCTCGTCGGACGATTCCGCGTACTTGACCTCCACCCGGCACCCGGTCTTCTTCTCGAACGGGGTCACCCAGTCGAAGGCCGGGTCGTTCTCGCCGCTCTCGACGTACCCCTCCCACGCGATGAGGTTGAGCTCCCCCTCCGTCTCCCCGATGCGCTGCGGCAGCTCGAACCCGCCGCCGGCCGCGCTCCCTCCGCCGTCGCCACCGCCGCACGCCGCCGCGACCAGTGCGACGGCAACGAGCACGGAAAGAGGTCTGCGTGGACTCACCCGTCCTCCCTTTCCGGGCCGCGCCCGGTGCCGTTCGGACCGAGCCCGCCCTGGACGGCGCGGTTGTGCTTGCCGTCCCACACGAGCAGCATGCGCTCTTGGTCGTGCGTGACGTAGACGAAGGTGAGCCCGACGCGCTCCTGTATCGACTGGAGCTCGACCTGCAGCTCCTGTCGCAGGACCTCCACGGTCATGTGGGGGAACAGGGCGTGGTCCTGAAACACCGTGTTGACGTTGCGTAGGGCGGCAGGCGGGTGACGTCGCGGCCGTGGAGGACGACGCGGCCCTCCGTCGGATCCTCGAAGCCGGCGATCATCCGCAAGCAGGTCGTCTTTCCCGATCCCGAGGGCCCCAGCAGGGAGAGGAACTCACCCCGACCTATCTCGAGGTCGATGCGATCGACCGCGACCCGGCCGCCGAAGACCTTCCGCACACCCTCGCGGCGAACGCACGACTCAAGCCTGCATGCCTCCGTCCGCCCATTCGAGGGCCTCCACGAGGACGTCGAGGCCGTCGTGCAGCTCCTCGTCGGAGATGACGAGGGGCGCGAGCAGGCGCACCACGTTGTCGTACGTGCCCGCCTTGAGGATGATGACCCCGCGCGCGATGCAGCGCTTCACGACGGCCGCGGTCTCCGTCCTCGCGGGCTCCTTGGTGGCCTTGTCCGTGACGAGCTCGAGCCCCACCATCGGCCCCAGGCCCCGCACCTCCCCCACGATGCGCAGGCGGTCGGCGAGCGGGTCGAGGCGCTCGCGAAGGAGCCGGCCCTGGGCCTCGGCGCGCTGGAGGAGGTCCGTCTCCGTGAGCTCGGAGATGACCGCGAGGGCGGCCGCGCACGACACCGGGTTGCCGCCGTAGGTCCCCCCGAGCCCCCCGACGTGGGGCGCTTCCATGAGCTCGGCCCGGCCCGTCACCCCCGAGAGGGGCAGCCCCGCGGCGAGCGACTTGGCGGTCGTAACGACGTCGGGGACGACGTCGTAGTGCTCGATCGCGAACATCCGGCCCGTGCGTCCCATGCCGGACTGCACCTCGTCGTCGACGAGGACGATGTCGCGGTCACTGCAGATCGTGCGCAGCGCCGGCAGGAAGTCCTCGGGGGCGACGAGGAAGCCGCCCTCGCCCTGGACCGGCTCCACCACGACGCACGCGACCTCGCTCGCGCCGATCTCGGAGTCGATCTTGTCGGCGAGATGCTCGGCGCATGCGAGCCCGCACGATGCCGGCTCCTGCCCGAGGGGGCAGCGGTAGCAGTAGGGGAACGGGGCCCGGTACACCTCCGGCGCGTAGGGACCGAAGCCGTGCTTGTAGGGCATCTCCTTGGCCGTGAGCGTCATGCCCATGAGGGTGCGCCCGTGGAAGCCGTGCGAGAAGCCGACGACCGCATCGCGCCCGGTGGCGTAGCGGCTCACCTTGACCGCGTTCTCGACCGCCTCCGCGCCGGAGTTGGCGAGCATCGTCTTCTTGGGATGGTCGCCGGGAGTGATCCGGTTGAGCGCCTCGGCCACCTCCACGTACCCCTCGTACATCGCGACGTGGAAGCACTCGTGGAGGTACGCCTCCGCCTGTTCCACGACGGCCCTGACGACGCGCGGGTTCGACCGCCCGACGTTGAGGACCCCGAGGCCGCCGGCGAGGTCTATGAAGCGGTTGCCGTCGACGTCGGTGATCGAGGCGCCCGCGCCCCCCGCCACGAAGATGGGGGCGGTGTTGAAGACGGCCCGTGGGACCGCCTCTTCACGGCGCTTGGCCCACTCGGTCGAGTTCGGCCCCGGAACGCCGTCTCCGGCGCGCGTGGTTCCCCCCATTGCGTCACCCCATGATAGTTGAGCCTCGGTCGCACGCGACGGTAGCAGTCCGAGCGGCGGGCGGCGAAGCCGGGGCCGCGTTCAAGGCGGGGGACGCGGCGGACGAGGGAAGGTGAGGGGTCCGACTACCCTGGATGGCTGACATGGACCGAGTGCTGATAACCGGCGGCGCGGGCTTCCTGGGCTCGCACCTCTGCGAGCGCCTCCTCGAGCGAGGCGCGGCCGTCGTGTGCCTCGACAACTTCCTCACGGGGAGCCCGGCGAACGTGGAGCACCTCGTCGACGACCCCGCCTTCACGCTCGTCAACCACGACGTCACCAAGCCGTATTTCCCCGAGGCGACCCCGACGCACGTCATGCACTTCGCGTCGCCGGCGAGCCCGCCGGCGTACCTCGCCAACCCGATCCACACCCTCAAGGTGGGAGGCCTGGGCACGCTGCACTCGCTCGGCATCGCCAAGGACGCCGGTGCCGCGTTCATCCTCGCCTCGACCTCCGAGATCTACGGCGACCCCGAGGTCCGCCCGCAGCCGGAGTCCTACCGGGGCAACGTCTCGACCACGGGCCCGCGCGGCGTCTACGACGAGGGCAAGCGCTACGCCGAGGCCCTCACGATGGCGTACCACCGGGGCCACGGGGTCGACACCCGGATCGTGCGCATCTTCAACACCTACGGGCCTCGCCTCGCGCCGGGAGACGGGCGCGCGGTGCCGAATTTCATCTCGCAGGCTCTCGCCGGCGAGCCCCTCACGGTGTACGGGGACGGCTCGCAGACGCGCAGCTTCTGCTACGTGGACGACCTCGTCGACGGGATCCTCGCCCTTCTCGCCTCGAGCGAGCACGACCCCGTCAACCTGGGCAACCCCGACGAGCGATCGATCCTCGAGCTCGCGCAGCTCGTGATCGAGGCAACCGGGGCCTCGTCGGAGATCGTCTTCGAGGACCTCCCGGAGGACGACCCCAGGGTCCGCTGTCCCGACATCACGAGGGCGCAGGCGATCCTGGGATGGGAGCCGAAGGTGTCCTTGAGCGAGGGGCTGGAGCGGACCGTGGAGTGGTTCCGCCGCCGCGGCGCCGACGCCCTCGGGGCGCCCTCCTAGCGCCCTCTCCGGCATCACGGGGGTAGCGGGCCGCCGGCGCGGGGTACACAACCGCCGTGCCAGGGGAGCTGGGCGGCATCGAGCGCGTCGCACGGGAGAGATTCGGCTTCGAGTCCCTGCGCGCGGGACAGGCGGAGGCGGTGCGCTCGCTCCTCGACGGGCGGGACACGCTCGTGGTCATGCCGACCGGGTCCGGGAAGTCGGCCATCTACCAGATCGCGGCGGTCATGCTGGCGGAGCCGACCGTGGTCGTCTCCCCCCTGATCGCGCTCCAGAGAGACCAGGCGGCGGCGCTCGACGAGGTCGACGCGGGCGCCGCGGCCGAGGCCAACTCGCTCGTCGGCGCCGCGCAGCGCCGAGAGGCGCTCGAGGACCTGCGCGAGGGAGACCTCGAGTTCCTGTTCCTCGCCCCGGAGCAGTTCGCCAACCCGGCCACCCTCGAGGGGCTGGCGAGCTCGGCGACGTCTCTGTTCGTCGTCGACGAGGCCCACTGCGTGAGCGCGTGGGGCCACGACTTCCGGCCGGACTACCTCCGCCTGGGATCCATCGCGGAGCTCCTCGGGCATCCGACGATCGCGGCCCTGACCGCGACCGCGTCGCCCCCCGTGCGAGCCGAGATCGTCGAGCTGCTCGGCATGCGGAACCCGAACGTGATCGTGCGCGGCTTCGACCGCCCCAACATCTCGCTCGCGGGGCGCAGCTTCCATCGCGCCCGGGACAAGACCGACGCCCTCGTCGAGGGGGTGGCGGAGGCCCAGCCTCCCGGCATCGTCTACACCGCCACGCGCCGGGGGGCCGACGAGCTCGCGGCGCGCCTCCGCGGCGAGGGGGTCGAGGCCCGCAGCTACCACGCCGGGCTCCGGGCGGGGGAGCGCACCGCGGTTCAGGAGGCGTTCATGGACGACGCCGTCGCGGTCGTCGTCGCGACGGTCGCGTTCGGGATGGGCATCGACAAGCCGAACGTGCGCTTCGTATGGCACCACGACGTCCCCGACTCACTCGACTCGCTCTACCAGGAGATCGGGCGCGCGGGCCGCGACGGCGAGCCCGCCGAGGCCGTGCTCTTCTACCGGGCCGAGGACCTCGGGCTGAGGAGGTTCTTCGCCGGTGGAGGCCTCGAGGCCGGCGAGCTGAGGGCGGTCCTGGACGAGGTGAAGACCCGCCCCGAGCCGAGGGAGCCCGAGGCGCTCGGGCGCAGGGTCCCGCTGTCGCGCACGAAGCTCGCGTCCGCGCTCGCGCTGCTCGACCGGGTCGGCGCCGTCGAGGTCCTCCCCGGTGGAGCCGTGCAGCCGCGTCCCGGCGTCGAAGCCGGGGACGCCGCGGAGCGCGCCGCCGAAGCGGACGCGGTCCACCGCCGGGTCGACCGCTCCAGGATCGAGATGATGCGCGCCTACGCGGAGACGGGCGACTGCCGCCGCGAGTTCCTCCTGAACTACTTCGGCGAGCCCTTCGAACCCCCGTGCGGCAACTGCGACAACTGCGCCCGCGGCGCCTCCCGAGGGGAGCCCGACGCGGGCTCCCCGTGGCGCGAGGGGGCCCGCGTCGCCCACCGGTCGTGGGGCGAGGGGCTCGTGATGCGCGTGGACGGCGACAAGGTCGTCGTGCTGTTCGACCGCGTCGGCTACAAGATCCTGTCGCTCGAGGCGGTGCGCGACCGGGGGCTGCTGCGCAGCGCGTGACCGCGATCTGAGAAGAGGTCCGAGCGTCCGCTCGATCCCCAAAAGATGTGAGAAGAAGTCCCCTGTTTCCCCTCGCCGCCCGCGGGTAGGGTGACCCCAGGTCCGGTTGAGAATCGAGCGCCCGCGGGCGCTTCTCCTTCGACAGCGAGGGGGTCCTTCCATGCGGGTCCTCGGCATCAACGCGGTCTTCCACGACCCCGCGGCGGCGCTCGTGATCGACGGCGAGACCGTCGCTGCGGCCGAGGAGGAGCGCTTCAGCCGGCGCAAGCACGGCAAGCGACCCGTCCCCTTCTCGACGTGGGAGCTCCCCGAGAGATCGGCAGCCTGGTGCCTCGAGCGGGCCGGGCTCGCCCCGGAGGACCTCGACGCGGTCGCGTACTCCTATGACCCCGCGCTGGCTCCGGTCGGCGACGACCTCGTCGCGGCCGAGTGGGAGGGGCTCAGGACCCTCTACGCGCGCAGGGCGCCGCTGTTTCTGCAGGCGTCGCTGCCGGGCCTCGACCCGGCCGTCGTCCGCTTCGTCCCCCACCACGTCGCCCACGCCGCGTCCGCGTGCCTCGCGGCTCCGCACCCGACGTCGGCCGTCATGGTGCTCGACGGCCGCGGAGAGGCGGGGTCCTACCTCGCCGGAGCGTGGGACGGAAAGCGCCTCGACGTGCTCGCCACGCAGGCGCTGCCCCACTCGCTCGGGCTCCTCTACGAGGAGCTGACCGCCCACCTCGGCTTCACCCGCTCCTCCGACGAGTACAAGGTCATGGCGCTGGCCTCCTACGGCCGCCCCTCCTGGCTCGAGGAGCTGCGCTCCTGGATCCGCACGACTGACGACGGCGGCTTCAGGGTCGAGCCGATCGAGTGGGGCACCCTCGTGAAGGCGCGCCGCAGGCGAGACGACGTGCAGCCGGAGCACGCGGACCTGGCCGCGAGCCTCCAGGCCAGGCTCGAGGAGATCCTCGTGGAGCTCGCCTCTTGGCTGCACGGGGCGACGGGGGAGCGCGTCCTCACGATGGCGGGCGGCGTTGCCCTCAACTGCGTGGCGAACTCGGTGCTGTGGGAGCGCGCTCCCTTCGAGGCCATCTGGGTGCAGCCGGCCGCGGGCGACGCCGGGACCGCGCTGGGAGCCGCGCTGCACGTCGCGCACGAGCTCGGGGACCGGTGCGCGCCGATGACGACCGCGGCGCTGGGACGGGAGTGGAGCGAGCCGGAGCTGCGGGCGTGGCTCGACGCCGCGCACCTGCCCTACGAGCGTCCGGCCGACGTGGCCGACGCCGTGGCTCAGGCGCTCGCCGACGACGCGATCGTCGCCTGGTTCCAGGGGCGCAGCGAGTGGGGGCCGCGCGCACTCGGCCGCCGCAGCCTGCTCGCCAATCCGACCCGGGCCGCGAACCTCGAGCGCCTCAACGACGTCAAGGGTCGGGAGCAGTTCCGCCCCGTGGCTCCCATGGTCCTCGCGGCCAGGGCCGGGGAGATCTTCGACGGTCCCCTTCCGAGCCCCTACATGCTGTTCACCCACCGGGTCCGTCCCGGCTGGGCGGAGCGGATCCCCGCGGTCGTCCACGTCGACGGCACCGCCCGCATCCAGACGGTCGACCCGGCAGAGGATCCCCTCACGGCCCGGGTCCTCGAGGGCTTCGAGCACCGGACCGGAGTGCCGGTGATCGTGAACACGAGCCTCAACACCGCCGGACGCCCCATGGTCGACGACCCCCGCGACGCCCTCGAGTGCTTCGGCTCGGCTCCCGTCGACGTTCTCGCGCTCGGTCCCTTCGTCGTTCGGCGGGGCGGATTGGCCGGGGGCGCTTGAGCCCGTGGGCCACGGGCTCGTGTTCGACGTCGTGATCCCGAGCGCGCTGCGCCCCTCCCTGGCGTGGCTGCTGGCCTCGCTCGGCCGGTGCGAGGAGCCGCTGCCGCGCGCGGTCATCGTCGCGGCCGACGCCCACGGGCACCTGCCGGAGATCCCGGCCGCCCTCGCCGACCGGGTGCGGCTCGTGAGAGGCGCGCGTCGGGGGCCCGCCGCGGCGCGCAACGCGGGCTGGCGTGCGGCCGCGGGCGCCGCGTGGGTCGCGTTCCTCGACGACGACGTCGTGGTGCCCCCCGATTGGACCCGCCGCCTCGTCGCCGACCTGGCGCGGCTCGACGGGGCCGTCGCGGGGAGCCAGGGGCGGGTGCGGGTCCCCCTCCCGGAGGGGCGGCGCCCGACCGACTGGGAGCGCAACGTCGCCGGGCTCGCGAACGCCCGCTGGGCGACGGCCGACATGGCCTACAGGCGGTCGCCGCTCCGGCTGGTGGGGGGGTTCGACGAGAGCTTCCCGCGCGCCTATCGGGAGGACGCCGACGTCGCCCTGAGGCTGCTCGGGGCGGGGTTCCGCCTCGTCCAGGGCGACCGAGAGGTCGTGCACCCCGTCGGGCCCTCGGGTTTCTGGGCGAGCGTGCGCGCCCAGGCGGGCAACGCGGACGACGCCGTCATGGCGGCCCGTCACGGCCGTGGCTGGCGGGCGCGCGCCGGCGCGCCCCCGGGGCGGCGGCCCCTCCACGC
>DATADD010000177.1:0-4038 GCA_036258675.1 Actinomycetota bacterium
CCCTGGCGCCCGATGATCTTCCCGACGTCGTCCGGGTGCACGGTCAGCTCGAGCACGGTGTCCTCGCCGTCCGTCTCGACCTCCGTGATGGTCACCTCGTCGGGATGATCGACGAGCCAGGGAACCGCGTACTCGACGAGCGCGCGCGTCAACCGCCGTCCTCGGTGCCCTGGACCGTGGCATCGGGCGCCGCGCCGCTCTGGTCGACCGCCTCGGGAAGGACGGCCGGGGGCTCCTCTCCCTCGGCGACCGTCACCGACGCGGCGCGCGTGGCTCGCTGCGGCGCCGCGCTCCCGGGCTGAGGCGACGCCTCCCCGGTGAACTCCGCCCATGCCCCGCTGATGCGCAACAGCTTCTTGACGGGCTCGGAGGGCTGCGCGCCCCGGCGCAGCCAGAAGACCGCGCGCTCGTTGTCGATCACGATCTCGGAGGGGTCGCGACGCGGCTGATAGTGACCGATCGCCTCGATGTTCCGGCCGTCGCGCGGGCTGCGGGCGTCCGCCACGACGACGCGGTAGGACGGCTGCTTGGTCTTGCCCACTCGCTTCAGCCTGATCTTGACCATCTCACTCCTCGACGGGGATCTCGTGATCGGGGAGGCGTCGTCGCCGGCGGAGCCGGGCGGTCCTCTGCCACGGCATCGTAACAGGCTCTAGAAACCCAGCCCGGGGGGGAGCTTCACGCTCGCGGGCCCCCTCCCCCTCTTCCCGGGTCGCGCCGACGACATCGATCTCACGAGCCTCTTGACCTCGTCGAACTGCTTCACGAGCTTGTTGACGTCCTGCACGCTCATGCCGGACCCGGCCGCGATGCGGCGCCTCCGGCTGCCGTTGATGATCGAGGGGTTGTTGCGCTCCTCGAACGTCATCGAACGGATCATGGCTTCCACGCGAGGCAGCTGCTGATCGACCTCGGCCTCGCCGACGGGCATCTTCGCCATGCCGGGGAGCATGCCGAGGACCTGCGAGAGAGGGCCCATCTTCTTCAGCGACTGAAGCTGGGTCAGGAAGTCGTCGAGGGTGAAGTCGGCGCGCCGGAGCTTCTCCTCCATCTTCTTGGCCTCTTGCTCGTCGAAAGCCCTCTCCGCCTTCTCGATGAGGCTGAGGACGTCGCCCATCCCCAGGATGCGCGAGGCCATGCGGTCGGGATGGAACGGCTCCAGGTCGCCGAGCTTCTCTCCCACTCCGGCGAACTTGATCGGCCTGCCGGTCGCGTACGCCATCGAGAGCGCCGCGCCGCCGCGCGCATCTCCGTCGAGCTTGGTGAGGATCACGCCCGTGACGTCGACCTCTTGCAGGAACGCTTCGGCCACGTTGACCGCGTCCTGCCCCGTCATCGCGTCGCAGACGAGCAACGTCTCGGTCGGGGAGATCCCCTTGGCCACGTCGTGCAGCTCCGCCATGAGCTCGGGATCGACGTGCAGACGCCCGGCCGTGTCGACTACCAGGTCGGAGTAACCCTCTGCGCGCGCGTGATCGAGGGCGCGGCGCGCGACCCCCGGCGCGTCCACCGTCCCCTCCTCCGCGTGGACCGGCACGCCGACCTGGTCCCCGAGCACCTGCAGCTGCCGGATCGCGGCCGGCCTGCGGAGGTCGCAGGCCGCAAGCGCGGGCGTGCGCCCCTCGCTCTTGAGCAGGCGCGCGAGCTTGGCGGCGGCCGTCGTCTTGCCCGAGCCCTGAAGCCCGGCGATCAGGACGACGCGGGGCGGACGCGGCGAGACCTCGAGGCCCACGGCCTTGGCCCCGAGCACGTCGATCAGCGCGGCGTGCACGAGCTTGATCACCTGCTGGGCCGGCGTGAGGGACCTGTGGACCTCGGCCCCCGCGGCGCGCTCGCGCACGTCGGCCACGAACGCCTTCACCACCTTCAGCGAGACGTCGGCCTCGAGCAGGGCGAGGCGGATCTCTCGCAGGACCTCGTCGACCTGCTTCTCGTCGAGCCGCCCGCGCGCCCTCAGGCGCGTGAAGATGCCGTCGAGGCGGTCGGTCAGTGTTTCGAACACGCGCCTAGGTTAGCGACGGCGAGGGAGGGTCTCGTCTAGGAGAGCAGGGCGTCGACGTAGGTCTTGGGATCGAACGGCTCGACGTCCTCCAGGCTCTCGCCCACGCCGACGAGCTTGATCGGGATGTCCAACGTCGTCTCGATCGCGAGCGCGATCCCGCCCTTGGCGCTCCCGTCCAGCTTCGTGAGGACGACGCCCGTCACCCCGGCGGCCTCGGCGAACCGGCGCGCCTGCGCCAACCCGTTCTGGCCCGCGGTCGCGTCGATCACGAGCAGGGATTCCTGCACGGACCCCTCCCGTTCGAGGACGCGGCGCACCTTGGCGAGCTCGTCCATCAACGGCGTCTTCGTGTGGAGCCGGCCGGCGGTGTCCACGATCAACACGTCGATGGCGCGCGCCCGCGCGTGCTGCCACGCGTCGTACGCGACCGCGCCCGGATCCGCTCCGGGCCCGTGCTTGACGAGCTCCGCGCCGCTGCGCTCGGCCCACGCCGCGAGCTGCTCCTCGGCGGCGGCGCGGAACGTGTCCGCGGCCGCCAGGGCCACGTTGCGACCGTGCATCCTGAGATCGGCCGCGAGCTTGCCGATCGTCGTCGTCTTTCCGGTGCCGTTGACCCCCACCACGATCCACACCGTCACGCCGTCGGGCGAGAACGCGAGAGCACGATCCCGCTCCGCGTCGAACATCGCCACGAGCTCGTCGGCGAGCAGCGCCCTGACCTCTGACGGCTCCGTGATCCGGCGCTCGCGCGCCTTCGTCCTCAGCTCGGCCACGAGGCGAGCGGCGATCTCGACCCCGACGTCGGCCTGGATGAGCGCCGCCTCGACGTCGTCCCACGTCTCGTCGTCGGGAGCGCGCCCGAACGCGTCCGCGAGCCGGTCCGACAGGAACCTCCTGCTCTTCCCGAGCCGGTCCCGCAGGCTCGGCCGGACGGTCTCGGGCTCCGCGACGACGGTCGCCTCGGGGGGCCGCTCGCGCGCGGGGAGGGGAGCGGGGTCCGTCTCGTGGACCCGCCCCAGCGCGGCCACGTCTGCCCTGCTCGAGGGCCCTCGGCCCGCCGAGGGCCGGCGCCGAGCGACCGCGACGCCGCCCACCAAGGCGACCACGACGAGCACGATCGCGGCGGGGATCAAGATGTCTTCCAACATCGCCCCGAGGCTAATCGAGGGCCGGCGCGCCCGGGGTCACACCGTCACCTCGTGCATGCGCTGCGCGACCACTCGGGAGACTCCGTCGGCGGCCATGGTCACCCCGTAGAGCACATCGGCCGCCTCCATCGTGCGCTTCTGGTGCGTCACGATCATCACCTGCGCGCGCGTTTGCAGCTCGTGGACGAGCTCGATGAAGCGCTGCAGGTTGATGTCGTCGAGCGCGGCCTCGACCTCGTCGAGCAGGTAGAAGGGCGACGGCAGCGACCGGAAGATCGAGAAGAGGAACGCGAGCGCCACGAGGGAGCGCTCCCCTCCCGACAGCAGAGACAGCTTCTTGACGCTCTTGCCCGGCGGGCGCGCCTCGATGTCGATGCCGCCCGCGAGCAGGTCGTTCTCGCCGGTCAGCGAAAGCCGCCCCCGGCCGCCCGGGAAGATGCGGGCGAACACCCCTGCGAACTCCGAGCTCACCGCCTCGAACGCGTTCCCGAACGCCTCGACGATCGTGTCGTCGACCTCTCGGACCACCTTCAGCAGGTCCCTGCGCGAGCGCCTGAGGTCGTCGATCTGCTCGACGAGGAACGACTCCCTCGCCGACGCCTCCTCGTACTCCTCCGCGGCTCTGGGGTTGACCGGCCCCATCCGCTTCATCTCCCGCTCGAGACGCTCGAGGCGGCCGCGCGCGCGCCCCTCCTCCTCCTGGCTCAGGGCGGCAACCGCCGCGAGCGCGGCGCGCTCGAGGCCCCACTCCTCCAGCGCGCGGGCAGCCACCATGTCGGCGCGCGCCCCCAGCTCGGCGCGGCGGACCTCCGCCTCGGTGAGGGAGCGGCGGACGTCCTCCAGGCGGCTCTCGAGAGCGCGCTCCCGCCGGCGCAGGCCCGCGAGGCG
>DATADD010000178.1:0-4218 GCA_036258675.1 Actinomycetota bacterium
CCACGGGGACCGCCGCGCGCGCGGCGCGCGACTGCATGACGCGCGCCCCGCGCCTGAGCTCGAGCAGCCCCCATCGCTGCAGGAGCGCGTTCGTGTGCACGCTCACGTCCCACGACGTGAAGCCGTGGTCGGAGCACACGAGGACGCCTCCGTCGGCGCCGGCGTAGTCGTCGAGCAGCCCCACGATCGCGTCCATGGCGCGGAAGCAGGCGACGATCGCGGGTCGCAGCGCGGTGCCGTGCTCGCTTCCGTAGGTGCGCCGGGCCGGGTCGAGGTAGCCGTAGTAGACGTGCTGGAGGCGGTCGGGCGCCTCCAAGACGACGAACGCGAGGTCGACGGGGCGGTCCTCGAGCAGCGCGCGCAGCACGTGCAAGCGCTGCTCGAGCGACGCCACCATGCGCTCGGCGAGGCTCGCGTCGCGCCAGTCCTGCTCCCAGTTCCCGCTCACGTCGACGACGTAGTCCGGCTCCCGCGCGAGGATCTCGGTCTCGACCTCGGGCGGGAACGCGAACCCTCGCAGCCGATCGCCGTAGCCGGGCGTCATCATCCCCGACACCATCCAGCCCTCCAGCGGCAGGGGCGGGTAGGAGAGGGGCAGGTTGTAGATGCCCGCCCGCGCCCCCTGGGCATTCGCCATCTCCCACAGCGCGGGCGCGCGCAGCCGTCCGGAGTGCACCAGCTCCTGTCGCTCGGCCTGAGCGTTGCCGGTGTGGAACCCGTAGATGCCGTGGCGCCCCGGGCCCACTCCGGTGACCGCGGAGGACCAGGCGGGCGGCGTGTAGGCGGGGACGGTGGAGGCGAGCGAGCCCCACGCCCCCTTGCGGCGAAGCGCATCCAGCCGGGGCATCTCGCCCGCGTCGAGGAGCGGCTCGAGCAGGTGCCACGCGGCCCCGTCGAGGCCGATGACGGCCGCTCGTCGCGTCACGAGCCGGATCCTACGGGCCGGGCTTCCGGCCGGGCGGGGCGCACCGTCCTCAGAGGTCCGCCCAGATGCGCCGCACGAGCGCGCGCGCGGTGCCGTGATCGAGGTCGGCGTCCTCGAGGATCGTGAAGCGCCCGGGGCGCGTGTCGGGGGCCTCGAGCAGGAGGGCCACCATCTCGGAGAGGTCGAGGCCGAGCTGGCGGGGATGGTCCGGCAGCCCGAGGCGCGCGAGGCGGGCGCGGAACGCGTCGGTGTCCTCGCCGTAGAGCGCCACCGACACGATGCAGCCGAACGCGACCTGCGCGCCGTGCAGGGCGCGGCCGCGGTAGCGATGGTCCATGGCGTGGGAGATCTCGTGCTCGCCCCCCGAGGCGGGGCGCGACGTACCGGCGCAGATCATCGCCATCCCCGAGAGCACGAGCGCGTCGCCCAGCCGGCGCAGGAGCGCGGGATCGCCGGGGTCCGGGCGCTCGCCGCTCGCGAGCAACGGCTTGATCATCTCGAAGGACTCCACCGAGAGGTCCCACGCGCGCGCGCTCGTCTCTTCGAGGCCGCGGTCCGACGCCAGCGCCCAGTCGCGCAACGCGAGCGGGTTGGCGATGAGGTCCCCGATCCCGGCGCGCACGGAGGCCGCGGGGGAACGCAGCAGGGTGGGCAGCGGCATGTACACGACCCGGGGGGCGATGGCACCGAGACTCTCGGCCCGGCCGTCGTCGCCGGGCACGACCGCGACGGGGGAGCAGATGCCGTCGTGGGACAGCTGCGTGGGGACCGCGATCACGGTCAGCCCCGCGCGCGCGGCCGCGAGCTTGGCGACGTCGAGGCAGCGCCCGCCGCCGATCGCGACGATCGCATCGGCGCCGGAACGGCGCGCCCTCGACCCCAGGTCCCCCGCCCATGCCTGGTCGGCGTCGTCCACGGGGCTCTCGGGCGCGCGCGGCCCGTGGAGGGCGGAGCCCAAGCGGCGCCCGTGGACCGATGCGACGACGAAGGGGGCGTCCACGCCGAGGACCTTGACGCTCTGGGCGAGCTGCTCCGCGGCGTCGTCCTCGGTGAGCGTCTCGTCCAAGACGAGCACCTGGGGGAACTCCACGCGCTAGGCCCGCTCGGGCGCGGCCGCCCACGCGTCGGAGTGGCGGGCTATCACGTCGGCGGCGGCGCGCAGGTCCGCGGGCTCGTCGACCTCCGCGTACTCGCCGATCCCGACGGCCGCGGCGCGCGCCTCGACGCGGGGAAGGATGCGCGCGTAGACGTCCTCGTAGTAGATGCCGGTGTCGGCGCGCCACTCCGCCTCCGTGGCCGCCTCGAGGTACGCGCGCGCGGCGGAGGGACGGATGGCGGACACGCCGCAGAACTCCCCGTGCGCACCGGGGGCGAGGTCCTTGCCGATGGCCCGCACGAGGTCCCCGTCGAGCAGCACGCGCATGTCCTCGGCCTCCAGGCGCTCCCGCGCCTGCACGGCCAGCACGAGGTCGCCCTCGGCGTCGATCACGCGGGCGAAGACCTCCGGATGCACGACCACGTCCGAGTTGACGACGATCACCTCGGCTCCGGGCGACTGGTCGAGCGCGACCCGCACGGAGTGGAAGTTGCCCCACGACGCCCAGCGCGCGTTGAACGCGAACGTGACGCCGCCGCTCCACCGCGCGCGCACGAAGGCTTCGACCAGATCCGCCCCGAAGCCGGTGACGACGAGCAGATCCGCGGCGCCGGCCGCCTCCAGGCCGCGCAGGAGGTAGTGCATGAGCGGCTCGTGCTCGCCCACGGCAACGAGGCTCTTCGGGCTCCGGCCTCCCATCCGAACGCCGCGCCCGGCCGCGAGCATCACCGCTCTTCTGCGCGCCACGTCACCTCCAGCTCCATGTCGGATCGCAACGGCCGGTCCCATTGGAGCACGGTCCCATCCCTCGTCCAGCCCGGCGCCACGATCGCGCGCGCATCCGTTGGAAGCCGCAGGGTGATGTCGAGGTGCTCGGGTCGCACCTTCGGCTGGTGCTGCACGACGAGCGTGTACACGCGCCGGCCGCCGCGCTCGCGCACCGCCCGCGGCACGACGTAGTCGAAGCGCACCGCGCCCTGTTGCTGGGGCGCGACGGCGAGGCTCGCGCTCCACACCTTCTTGCCCCGCTCGATGTGCTCTGCCGGCCGGTCCCCGCGCGGGAGCGCGGGCTCCGGGGCGAGGTGCGGCGTCCCGAGGATGGACCAGTCCAGGAGACGGGCCCGGCGCGGGACGTAGACGTTCAACATCGGCTTGTGGATCGCGCCCGCGTCGCCGAGCGCCCAGCGCGGCTGCGGCAGGAAGACGTCGTTGGCGACGCGGGCGCGCGTGGACACCCGCGCCGCACGGCCCTCGAGGGCGATGTCGATCGCGGTTTCGTTGGCGGCGAAGTAGTCGAGCTTGTTGCCTCCGACGTTCTGCTCGACCACGAACAGGTAGTCGCCCGGCGTGCGCCGCTCGATGGCGCCGTCCCAGCCCATCCTCTCGACGAAGGCCTGCTCGCGCGGATCGCGCAGCCACAGCTGAACGTGCTTGCGCGACAGCGCCCGCCCCATCCCCTCGACGAGGGCGGAGGGGGCCGCGGGGTCGAGCATCCCCTCGTAGAAGCCGTCGACGATCTGGTGCAGGACGAAACGCCGCTGTTGGGGGACGGGATACGTCGCGTACGCCTTGTAGAGGACGAAGGGGACGATCGACCGCGTCGTCAGGCGGTGGCCCGCCGCGACGCGGAAGCGGCCCACGCCCGGCATGAGGGACTCGACCGCGATGGGATCGACCGCGATGACCCCGTCGACGTCATCGGGGAAGTCCACGCTCGCCCGGGCCCGATCGGTGGCGCGCGCGTAGTCGAGGATCAGCTGCGCCGACAGCGGCCAGTCGGGCGACCAGTTCGAGTTGCCGAAGCGCTGCGCGTCCTCGATGCCGGCGACGTACCACGCCGCCGGAGGCAGGGGGATGTCGAGCGTCTCCCGCTCCACGTCGACGTCGTAGACGGTCTGCGCCTTGAGGAGCCGCTGGCGGCCGTCGTCGATGCGCAGGAAGGAGTACTGCAGGATGGCTCCGCCCGTGCCGCGCTGCTCGGCGGAGTTCTGCATCGCGAGGAGATAGGTGCGCGGCTCGTCGTCGCCGAGGAAGCCGGGCAGGATGGCGAAGCCGGCGGCGGCGTCGGCGAGGAGGACGTCCGCGGCGCGCGCTCGGCGCAGGCCCCGCGCCACCCCTCGGCGCGCCCGGCGGGGCAGGGCGGATCGGTCGACCGCGCTCAGGGAGCCGGCCGCGGCGCGGAGGTCGGCGCGGGCCC
>DATADD010000179.1:0-4864 GCA_036258675.1 Actinomycetota bacterium
CCTTCGTCGCCCTCGGATCGCCGCTCGCGGTCTATGCGGACGCGCTCTTCTCCGTGCACATGGTGCAGCACCTCCTCCTCACGCTCGTGGCGGCCCCGCTCGTCGTGCTCGGCGCGCCGACGGCCCTCGCGTGGCGGGCGTGGCCCGGGTGGCGGCGGCGCGGCTCGGCCCTCGTGCACGCCGCCCCCCTGCGCGTGCTGACGCATCCCGTGGTCGCGTGGGTCGTGTTCGTCGTCGTCATGTGGGCGTCGCACTTCTCCGCCCTCTACGACGCCGCGCTCGAGAACGATGCCGTCCACACGCTCGAGCACGGGCTCTTCTTCGGGGCCGCGCTGCTGTTCTGGTGGCCGGTGGCCGGCCTCGATCCCGGCGCGGCCGGGCGGCTGAGCCCTCCCGCCCGCCTCCTCTACCTCGTGGCCGCGCTTCCCCAGCAGTCGTTCCTCGGCGTCGCCCTCATGTCGGCGGGATCGGTGCTGTATCCGCACTACGCGACGCTGGCCCGTGCGTGGGGGCCGGACCCCCTCGCCGATCAGGAGGTCGCAGGGGTCCTGATGTGGGTCGTCGGCGACGCGCTCTTCATCGGCGCCGTCGTGGTCGCGATCCTGGCGTGGATGCGCTCCGACGCCCGCGAGGCGCGCCGGGTCGATCGCCGGCTGGAGGCGGGGTGAGCGGGTCAGGCGACGAGCTGATCGGCGGCCATCGCCGCGAACAGCAGCGCCAGGTACATGATCGAGTAGCGGAACAGCCCCCACGCGGCCTCCGTGGAGGGATCGCGACGCAGCTTGAGCGCCCAGCCCACGAACACGCCGTTGAGGGAGAGCGCGGCGCCGAGGAAGAGCAACCCCATGCGGCCGACCGAGAAGAACACGAGGCACATCGCGAACAACAGCAGCGAGTAGAGCAGGATGTGCTTGGCCGTCTCCTCGCGCCCGTAGACGACCGGCATCATGGGGACACCCGCGGCGGCGTAGTCGCGCTCGTAGCGCATCGCCAGAGCCCAGAAGTGGGGAGGGGTCCAGTAGAAGATGATGCCGAACAGCGCGAGCGCGGGCAGCTCCACCGTGTTCGTGACCGCGGCCCATCCCACGAGAACGGGGACCGCGCCGGCGGCTCCTCCGATGACGATGTTCTGAGGCGTCGAGCGCTTGAGCGCGACCGTGTAGACGAAGACGTAGAAGAGCAGAGCGCCCAACGAGAGGGTGGCGGCCAGCGGGTTCACGGTCGCCCACAGGAGCGCGAACGAGCCGAGCCCGAGCAGCGACCCGAACACGAGCGCGTTGCGGGGCTGGATCCTGTGTGCGGGCAGCGGGCGGGCGCGCGTGCGGTGCATGACCTCGTCGATGTCGCGATCGATGAAGCAGTTGATCGCGTTCGCTCCACCCGCGGCGAGGGCCCCGCCCACGAGTGTGAGCAGGACGAGATCCAGAGGCGGCAGCCCTCTCTGCGCCACCACCATGGCCGGCACCGTCGTGACGAGGAGGAGCTCGATGATGCGCGGCTTGGTCAGCGCGAGGTAGGCGCGGGCCCTCTCCGCCCGGGTCGCCGTCGCAACCGCCGGCGCGTCGTCGCTCTCGACCGCGTCCGCGACCTCGAGCGCGCCGGTCCCCTCCGAGACGATCAGCCGGCGCATCAGCGGGCCGAGTCGAACGCGGGGGAGGTGCGCGACACCCTCTCCGGGACGGCCGCGGGCAGGGGCCGTGACACCACGGCGAGCGTCACGAGAGCGGTCCATATCAGCGCCCCGAGGAACAGGTGAACGGTGACGACGGCGGCGTTGAGCTCCGTCCAGACGTTCGCCGCCCCGACCACGACCTCGAGGGCGAAGGCGCCCAGGGCGACGAGGGCCGCGCGCGCCTGCAGCGCCAGCTCGCCGCGGCGGCGGATGACCCCGAGGCAGACGGCCGCCACCGCGATGCCCGCGACCGCGGCGAGCGCCCGGTGGGTGAAGTGGAGCGCGGCCGCCTCGACCTCGAGGGGCGGGATCAGCCGCCCTCCCATCAGGGGCCAGTCCCCGAAGGCGAGGCCCGCGCCCGGGGTGCCGCTGACGTACGAGCCGACCGCGAGGAGGACGAGGACCGCCCCGGCGGCGCGCGCGGCGCCGCGCGCGGCTGCGCCGTCGGGAACGAACGACGAAACGCCCGCCCCCGCGGACGCGGCGGCCGTCACGTAGACGAGGACGGCGAGCAGCGCCATCGCCGTCACGAGATGCAGCACCACCGAGACGGCGGCGAGCTCGAGCTTCACCACGACCGCGCCCAGCACCGCCTGGAAGAGGACGAGCCCGAAGGCCGCGAACGCTCCCCACATCAGCGGGGTCGCACGCAGGTGTCGCCACGCGACGAGCGCGAGCGCGCCGAGCAGGACGACGACGAGCGACGCGGCGGCGCGGTGAGAGAACTCGATGAGGACCGCCCGGCTCTCCATCGCCGGGAGAAGCTCCCCGGAGCAGCGCGGCCAGTCGGTGCCGCATCCGAGGCCGGACTTCGTCGCGCGCACGAGCCCGCCGAGGGTCACCAGGGCGAGGGTTGCAAGGGTGGAGGCCAACGCGAGACGGCGGAACGTTTCCATCCGGGGCCCATGTTATGCGGGGTCGCTTACTCTCGGAGGACGATGGCGAACAGGTTGCTCGGGTGCGCGCTCGCGGCGATCGCGCTGCTCGCGGGCGCGTGCGGCGGAGGGGGCGACGGGGAGCCGGCTTCCGAGGGCGACGCGGCGTCTTCGTTCGCGACGCCGTTCGCCGACAACGAGGTCTATCCCCTGTTCGTCTCCTCGGAGATCTCCGTGGGCCCGAACCGCTTCCTCGTCGGGCTCCTCGACGACAAGGACGCGCCCGTCGGATCACCGCGCACCGAGATGAGCATCGACTTCTTCGAGCTCGACAGCTCCGCCACCGAGCCCGTGTCGCACGAAGACATGCGCTGGGTGTGGATCGACAAGCCCTACGTCGGCATCTACGCGGGCGACGTTCGCTTCCCCGACGAGGGGAGATGGGGCGCCGAGGTGACGGTGTCCGGGGGCGGCATCGACGAGACGGTGCGGTCGAGCTTCGAGGTCCGCGCCCGGCCGACGACCCCCGCCGTGGGGGAGCGCGTGCCGGCCTCGCGCACACCGACCGCGACGACGCGGCGCGGGATCGAGAGGATCTCGACCGACGACGATCCCACCCCCCGCTTCTACGAGAGGTCGATCGCGGACGCCCTGCGCGCGGGCGAGCCGTTCGTGGCGGTGTTCGCGACCCCCGAGTTCTGCGCCTCGGCGACGTGCGGTCCCATGCTCGACGTCGTGGAGCGGGTCGCCTCGGGCCACCCGCAGGTGACCTTCGTGCACGTCGAGCCCTACGAGCTGCCGGCCGATCCCCCCGACTTCGTCCCCGTGCCGGCCGTCCGTGAGTGGGGGCTGCCGAGCGAGCCGTGGACCTTCGTGGTCGACGGCCGGGGGCGCCTCGCGGCGAAGTTCGAGGGCGCGGTGTCGGCCTCCGAGCTGCGCGCCGCGCTCGACCAGCTGCCCTGACCGTGGGGACGCCGTCCCTCGACGAGCTGCGCGCCGAGGTCGACGGGGAGCTTCGGCGCTTCCTCGCGGCGCGCCGGGCCGAGCTGCCCGAGGCGAACGACCTCGTCGCCGAGATCGAGCGCCTCCTCGACTCGGGCGGCAAGCGGATCAGGCCCGCGTTCTGCTACTGGGGCTATCGGGCGGCCGGTGGGCGGCACGGCCCCGAGGCGGTGCGCGCCGCGGCGAGCCTCGAGCTGCTCCACACGTTCGCGATCGTGCACGACGACATCATGGATTCCTCGGAGGAGCGCCGGGGCATCCCCACCGTCCACGTGCGCCACGGCGTCGACGTCGCCCTGCTCGTCGGCGACCTCGCCCTCGTGCTGGCGGACGACCTCTTCCTCGCGTCCGGCTTCCCGCCGGTCGCCGCCGGGCGCGCCTTCGAGTGGTACTCGCGCATGCGCCAGCAGGTCATCGCGGGCCAGTACCTCGATCTCCAGCTGGCGCGCCACCCGGTCGTGTCCGAGGCGAGCGCGCGCCGCGTCGCCGTGCTCAAGTCGGGGCGGTACACGATCGAGCACCCGCTCGCGATCGGGGCCTCGCTCGCAGGGGCGGCGGCCGACCTCCTCACGCGGGTCCTCGCCTTCGGCGCGCCTCTCGGGGAGGCGTTCCAGCTGCGCGACGACCTCCTCGGGATCTTCGGGGACCGCTCCGCCACCGGCAAGCCCGTCGACTCCGACATCCGGGAGGGCAAGCGCAACGTCCCCTTCGCGAAGGCGATCGAGCTCCTCGCCGAGCCCGGCCGCGCCTCGCTCGTCGCCGGCTGGGGCGGCGGGGCCGCGCTGAACGACGCCGACGTCGCCCGGCTGCGGGCTCTCGTCGAGGACTCGGGCGCGCGCGCCGCCACCGAGGCCCTGCTCGAGGCGCTGACGGAGGAGTCGCTGGCGGCGCTGACGCGGCTGCCGATCCCACCCGAGGCGCGCGCCGCGCTCGAGGAGCTCGCGCACGTCGCCACGGCGCGCTCCACGTGAGCCCGTCCCGGTGGGCGAGGCACGCCTCACGGTAGATTCGCGTTCGAGCGAGCACGCGGGACACAGAAGAGAGGGAGCGTTGGCCGACCCGGAGCAGATCTACCAGGAGGTGCTGCAGGAGGAGCAGCAGAAGGGCAGCGCGACCGCGGTCGCCGAGGGACGGGCGAAGGCGGCGCGCGTCCGCGCCCAGCACGGCTCCCCGCACCCCAAGGAGCCCCGCTGGTGGCCCGGCGCCCAGCCCCACCTCGAGGGAGACGGAGCCGCCCCGGCCGCGGCCGAGCCCGAGCCCGCCGCCCCGGAGCCCGAGCCCGCCGCCCCCGGGCCCGCGCCCGCCCCCGAGCCCG
>DATADD010000180.1:0-4652 GCA_036258675.1 Actinomycetota bacterium
CCCGCAGCGCCCCCGGCCGGGCCCGGCGTCCAGCCTGCCGGAGCCCAGGTGGCGCCCGCGTTCGCCCCCGAGGCGGCCCCGGCCGCCGCGGCCGCGCCCGCCACCGCGACCGAGATGCCTCCCCACATGCGCCCCGCCGGCGTCGCCCACGGCACGCCGAGCGGCAACCGCCTCCGCCCCGAGGACGCGGTCGCCACCGACGCCCAGTTCGAGGGCCAGCGCGCCGTGCTCGAGCGCCGCAAGCTGATCGACGAGCTCGTCGCCACGGGCGTTCCCGCCGTGACCGCCTCCCAGGTGGGGCGGCCCCGTGCGCCTTACCTCGCGGTCCTGTACCTGTTGATCCCTCTCGTCGTGGTCGGGGTCCTGCTGAGCCAGAACGAGCCGTCTTCCTCGGAGCCGTCGGGCGAGGGGCCCACCGCAGAGCAGCCGGGCGACGGGGGCGGGGGCGCCGGCGACGTGACGCTCGTGGCCCAGAACATCCAGTTCGACACGGACACGATCTCCCTCCCCGCCGAGCGGGACGTCGTCGTGACGCTCGACAACCAGGACACGGCGCCCCACAACTTCGCCCTCTACCCCGACGAGGCCGCCGGAGCCAGCCAGTCCGACGCCATCTTCCAGGGAGAGAACGTCGACCCCGCGCAGACCGTGGACTACAGCTTCAGCGCCCCGGAGCCCGGCGAGTACTACTTCCAGTGCGACGTCCACCCCGCGATGAACGGGGTCGCCGAGGTGCGCTAGGTCACCGGCGCGCGGGGGACGCGGGAGGGCAAAGGCGACGAACCGCTAGCCGCGGCGCGGATATAGACTCGCTAGTGAAAGTTTTCACAAGGTCCGGAGCCGACCCGACGGATGCGCCCCCGGGTGCGATGCGAGGCCGCCGAGACCTCCGGGCCCCGAGACCTTTCGTCCGAGACATCGTCCGAGACATGAGGAGCTGACGTGTCGACCGAGGTCGACGTCGCCATCGTCGGAGGGGGGCCCGCGGGAGCGGCGGCGGCGCACTATCTCGCGGTCCGGGGCCGCTCCGTGCTCGTCTGCGAGAAGAAGAGGTTCCCGCGCGAGAAGACCTGCGGGGACGGCCTCACCCCCCGGGCCGTGGCGATGCTGCGGACGATGGGCATCGGCGACGACGTCGTTGGCTGGAAGCGCGTGCGGGGGCTGCGCGTCCACGCCGGGGGCCGCACGCTCGAGCTCGCCTTTCCCCAGCTCGCCAGCCTGTGCGACTACGGTCTCGTGAAGCCCCGCAGGGATCTCGACCGCATCGTGCTCTCGAACGCCGAGGTGGCGGGAGCAAAGGTCCTGTACGAGACGGAGGTCGTGGCCCCCGAGTTCGACGCCGACGGGGTCTGCACCGGCTTCGTCGCGGCGCGCGACGGCGAGCGCGAGACGGTGTCGGCGAAGTGGGTCCTGTGCGCGGAGGGCGCCGCGACCAGGGTCGCTCGCTCCCTCGGTCGCACGCGGGACCCGTCGTTCCCCATGGGGCTGGCCATCCGCCAGTACTTCGCGTCGCCGATGGAGCACTCGGGCTGGTTCGACGCGTACCTCGACGTGCGCAGCGCGGACACGAGCCTGCCCGGCTACGGCTGGGTCTTCCCCGTGGGCGACGGGACGGTCAACGCCGGCGTGGGGCTCCTTTCGACCTTCGGGGGCTGGCGCGAGGTCAACCTGCACCGGCTGCAGGAGACGTTCCTCGGGAGCCTTCCTCCCCAGTGGTCCATCGCGCCCTCGACCGCGTGCTCGAAGCCGCGCGCGGGGCGGCTCTTCATGGGCGGCAGCGTGTGGCCGCCCCACGGTCCGGGGTTCCTGCTCGCCGGCGACGCCGCGGGCATGATCAACCCCTGCAACGGCGAGGGCATCGCGTACGCCTACGAGACGGGCTACATCGCGGGGCGCCACATCGACGAGGCGCTCGACGGCGGCGACTCCCCCTCGCTGCCCGGATACACCGAGGAGCTGCGCGACGTCTACGGGCCGTACTACCGGCTCGGCAGGAGGTTCGTGCGCCTCATCGGGAATCCGGATGTCATGAGCCGGCTGGTTTCTTTGGGGATGCGCTCCAAGGCGGTGATGAGCTTCGCCCTTACGATGCTCGCGAACCTCGAGGACGGCGAGGCCGGCGGCTCCCACCAGCGCGGCTTCCGCATGCTCAAGAAGCTCGCGGAGATCAAGCCGTGACCCTTCCCGCCTACCTCCCGATCCTGTTCCTCGTGGTCCTCTCGACCGTGTTCGCGGTCGCCTCGGTCTTCGCCGCGTCCAAGCTCTCGCCGCGCCGCTGGACCACCGCCAAGCGGGAGCCGTACGAGAGCGGGATCGTGCCCGAGAAGGGGGTGGAGCGCGAGCGCTTCCCGGTCAAGTTCTACCTCGTCGCGATGCTGTTCATCATCTTCGACATCGAGACGGTGTTCCTGTATCCCTGGGCCGTGGCGTTCGACGAGCTCGCGATCTTCGGGCTCGTGGAGATGGGGGCTTTCATCGCCATCCTGCTGGCCGCCTACGTCTACGTGTGGAAGCGAGGTGGTCTGGAATGGGCGGAGTGAGCGACGCGGTCGGCGCCAACTTCCTCACCGCGCAGCTCGACAAGCTCGTCAACTGGGCCCGCAAGTCGTCGCTGTGGCCCGCCACCTTCGGCCTTGCATGCTGCGCGATCGAGATGATGTCGTCGACCATGCCCCGCCACGACCTCGCGCGCTTCGGCATGGAGGCGTTCCGGGCGTCCCCTCGCCAGGCCGACCTCATGATCGTCGCGGGACGCGTGTCCCAGAAGATGGCGCCCGTGCTCCGGCAGATATACGACCAGATGACGGAGCCCAAATGGGTGCTGTCCATGGGCGTGTGCGCGTCGAGCGGCGGGATGTTCAACAACTACGCGCTCGTGCAGGGGGTCGACTCGATCGTGCCCGTCGACATCTACGTCCCGGGCTGCCCCCCGCGCCCCGAGATGCTCATCGACGGGATCATGCTCCTGCACGAGCAGATCAAGCGCGGCGACTACAGCGCACGCCGCGTGGCGGGGTGATGGAGGAGCGTCCCGTGCCGGGCTCGGAGTGGCGCGCCCGGGCCGGTTCGCTCGCGGCCGAGGGGTGGTGGCTGGCCGACCTCTGCGGTCTCGACCGCCTCGGTCTCGGGGGCGAGCCGCGCTTCCACGTCGTCGTCCAGCTCCTCCACCACGGGCGCAGGGAGCGGAGGACCGTGCACGTGGAGGCGCCGGGCGATCCCCCCGCGGTGGGTTCCGTGGCCGAGGTGTGGCCGGCGGCGACCAACATGGAGCGCGAGGTCTTCGATCTCTTCGGCATCCGCTTCGAGGGGCATCCCGACCTGACGCGCATCATGCTGCCCGACGAGTGGGAGGGCCACCCCCTGCGCAAGGACTACGGCGTGGGCAAGGTCCCCGTCGAGTTCATCCCGCAGCCGGTCCTGCAGCTCGACGCGCCGGGGCAGTCGCCACAGGGCCCGGAGGCGGAGCGGGGGGTCGACGCGCTCGGTCAGGCGGGGCCCCCGGAGCGCGACCTGAGCGGGTCCGAGGGCGCGAGCGCGCCGAGGGGAGCGCGGGCGTGAGCCGGGCGGCGCGCGTGATCGAGGCCGTCGAGCGCGAGGGCCAGGGCGCCTTCGTCGAGTCCTTCGACGAGGACGACGGGCTCATGACGCTGAACATGGGGCCGGTCCATCCCGCCACGCACGGCGTCCTGCGGCTCGTCCTCCAGCTCGACGGAGAGACGGTGGCGAGCTGCCGGCCGGTGATCGGCTACCTCCACACCGGCATCGAGAAGGAGTGCGAGGACCAGACGTGGCGGGGCGCGGTCACCGCCGTGACGCGCATGGACTACCTCGCTCAGCTGTTCAACGAGCAGGCCTACTCGCTCGCGGTCGAGGAGCTCCTCGGCATCGAGGTGCCGCCCCGGGGCCGCTACATCCGGGTCCTCATGGCGGAGCTCGACCGGCTGTCGTCCCACCTCGTGTGGTTCGGGACGCAGGGCCTCGACATGGGCGCGATGTCGGCCATGTTCTACGGGTTCCGCGAGCGCGAGGTGATCCTCGATCTGTTCGAGATGGTGACGGGCCTGCGCATGAACAACGGCTACATCATCCCGGGCGGCGTGTGGGAGGACCTCCCCGAAGGGTGGGAGGAGGCCGTCGGGACCGTCGTGGACACGATGCCGGGGCGGCTGGACGAGTACGAGGAGCTCCTGTCGGCCAACCCCATCTTCATCGAGCGCACCACCGACGTCGGCGTCCTGGGGCGCGACGACGCGATGGCGCTCGGCGCCACGGGACCGATCGCACGCGCCACGGGCATCGACTGGGACCTGCGCCGCGACATGCCCTATGACTGCTACGGCGACTTCGACTTCGACGTCCCGCTCGCGTCCGCGGGCGACGTGTACGCGCGCTACGAGGTCCGCATGGCCGAGATGCGGGAGTCGGTGAAGATCGTGGAGCAGGCCGCGCGCGCGATGCCGAGTGGCGACTTCAAGAACATGGATCCCAAGATCATGCCCCCGCCCCGAGCGGAGCTGAACCGCTCGATGGAGGCGGTGATCCACCACTTCAAGCTCATGACGCAGGGCTACACCGTCCCTCCCGGCGAGGCGTACGCGGCGGTGGAGTCGCCGCGGGGGGAGCTGGGCGCCTACGTCGTGTCCGATGGAGGG
>DATADD010000181.1:0-18399 GCA_036258675.1 Actinomycetota bacterium
GGGTTCCGCGAGCGCGAGGTGATCCTCGACCTGTTCGAGATGGTGACGGGCCTGCGCATGAACAACGGCTACATCATCCCGGGCGGCGTGTGGGAGGACCTCCCCGAAGGTTGGGAGGAGGCCGTCGGGACCGTCGTGGACACGATGCCGGCGCGGCTGGACGAGTACGAGGAGCTTCTGTCGGCCAACCCCATATTCATCGAGCGAACCACCGACGTCGGCGTCCTGGGGCGCGCCGACGCGATGGCGCTCGGCGCCACGGGACCGATCGCCCGCGCCACGGGGATCGACTGGGACCTGCGCCGCGACATGCCCTATGACTGCTACGGCGACTTCGACTTCGACGTCCCCCTCGCGTCCGCGGGCGACGTGTACGCGCGCTACGAGGTCCGCATGGCCGAGATGCGGGAGTCGGTGAAGATCGTCGAGCAGGCCGCGCGCGCGATGCCTGGCGGCGACTTCAAGAACATGGATCCCAAGATGATGCCCCCGCCCCGAGCGGAGTTGAACCGCTCGATGGAGGCGGTGATCCACCACTTCAAGCTCATGACGCAGGGCTACACCGTCCCTCCCGGCGAGGCGTACGCGGCGGTGGAGTCGCCGCGGGGGGAGCTGGGCGCCTACGTCGTGTCCGATGGAGGGTCGGCCCCCTACCGCGTTCACGTGCGGGACCCGTCGTTCGTGAACCTGCAGTCCCTCGCGCCCATGGTCGCCGGCGGGCTCGTCGCGGACCTGATCGCTTCGATCGCATCGATCGACCCCATCATGGGAGGTGTCGACCGGTGACGGTGTTCGAGGGCGAGTCGCGGCGCAGGGCCGAAGCGATAGTGGCGCGTTACCCGAACCAGCGCTCGGCGATGCTCCCGCTGCTGTTCCTCGCGCAGTCGATCGAGGGCTACGTGACCGAGGAGGGCATGCGGGAGGTCGCCGACCTCCTCGGCCTCACTCCCGCGCAGGTCCTCGCGTCGGCCAGCTTCTACACGATGCTCAAGAAGCAGCCGCAGGGCGAGTACGTCGTGTCGGCATGCCGCAACATCTCCTGCACGCACATGGGGGCGCGCGCCGTGATCGCGGCGCTGCAGGATCGTCTCGGGGTCGCGCCCGGAGAGACGACGCCCGACGGGCGCTTCACGTTCGAGACGGCGGAGTGCCTCGCGACCTGCGACGGCGCGCCGAGCCTGCAGATCAACTACGAGGACTTCTACCGGCTCACGCCCGAGGACGCGGTCGCGTTGATAGACCGCATCGAGGCCGGCGAGGAGGTCACGAGCGTGCGCGGCCAGCGGGTCAGGACGCACAAGGAGATCTCCCTCGAGACGGCGACCGTCGGCCTGCGCATCCCCGGAGACGCGGACCCGGGATCGGCGCGCACGATCGGGGGCGAGACGCCGCGCCCGGACACGGCTCCCGGGTGGCGCCCCAAGGTCGCGGGCGAGGAGGGGGCTCGGGCGCGTGGCTGAGGAGACGCGCGTCGTCACGCGGCGGCTGCGCGAGCACCCCGGTGACTCCTGGACGATCGCGCGCGCCACCGACGACGGCGCCTACGAGTCGGCGCGCAAGGCTGTCACGACGCTGTCGCCGGACGAGGTCGTCGAGATGGTCAAGGCGTCGGGGCTGCGGGGGCGGGGCGGCGCCGGATTCCCGACCGGAACGAAGTGGTCGTTCGTGCCCAAGGACGTGTTTCCGAAGTATGTCGTGGTCAACCACGACGAGGGCGAGCCGGGGACGTTCAAGGATCGCGAGATCGTCGAGGGGGACCCCCACGCGGTCATCGACGGCATCACGATCGCGGCCTGGGCCAACGGCGCGAACAAGGCCTTCATCTACTGCCGGGGGGAGTTCGCGCTGGGGTCGCGCCGGCTCGACGCCGCGATCAGCGAGGCCTACCGCGAGGGATTCTTGGGCAGAGGCATCTTCGGATCCGACTTCGACCTGGACATCGTCCTGCACCGCGGCGCGGGCGCGTACATCTGCGGCGAGGAGTCGGCCCTGCTCGACTCGCTCGAGGGCTTCCGCGGCCAGCCCCGCCTGCGGCCGCCGTTCCCCGCGATCAAGGGCCTCTACGGCCAGCCGACGGTCATCAACAACACCGAGACGCTCGCGACGCTGCCCGGGATCGTGGCCAACGGGGCCGACTGGTTCAGACAGTGGGGCACGGAGAAGTCCCCCGGGACCAAGGTGCTGTCGGTCTCGGGCCACGTCCGCCGCCCCGCCAACTACGAGGTTCCGCTCGGCACCTCTCTCGCCGACGTCCTCGCGCTCGCGGGCGGGATGCGCAACGGGGATCTGAAGGCGATCATCCCCGGCGGCGCCAGCGCACCGCTGCTCACCTCGACGGACGTGGCGGTCGACTTCGAGTCGCTCCAGGAGGCGGGCTCCATGCTCGGCTCGGGGGCAGTCGTGTTCATGGACCACACGACCTGCATGGTGCGCAACGCGCTCGTCACGACCGAGTTCTTCGAGCACGAGTCGTGCGGCAAGTGCACTCCGTGCCGGGAGGGGACGTGGTGGGCCGTAAAAGTGCTCGATCGCATCGAGCACGGGGAGGGCCGCCGGGAGGACATGGACCTGCTGCTCGACATAGCCGACGGCATCGACGGACGCTCCTTCTGTCCCCTCGGCGACGCCGCCTCCTGGGCCCTGCGCTCCAACGTCAAGCTGTTCCGGGACGAGTTCGAGCGCCACGTCGCGGAGCGACGGTGCCCGTTCGAGGGCGACCACGTCTCGTTCCCCGGGGCGCGCGAGCGGCACGACGACATGGGAACGGCGGGACTCGGGCCGGGCGAGGCCGGCGTGATGCCGCAGCCCGCGGCCGGCATCTCGGTCGACCGATCCGAGGAGGCGCGGTGAGAGGGAGGCCGTGAGCGACAACGGCGCGGTCGCGCTCACGATCAACGGGCGCGAGGTCTCCGCGGAGCCGGGACGTCTGCTGATCGACGTCGCCGAGGAGCTGGGCATCTTCGTGCCCCGGTTCTGCTACCACCCGGGCATGAAGTCGGTCGCGGTGTGCCGCATGTGCCTCGTGCAGATCGAGGGACAGCGCAAGCTCCTGCCGGCCTGCGCCACGCCCGTGGCGGAGGGCATGACGGTCAACACGGTCGAGGAGAAGGCGGTCGACGCCCAGCGCGGGATGCTCGAGTTCCTGCTCATCAACCACCCCCTCGACTGCCCGATCTGCGACCGCGGCGGCGAGTGCCCGCTGCAGGATCAGACGTACCGGCACGGGCCCGGCACGAGCCGCTACATCGAGCCCAAGCGCACCTACGAGAAGGCGCTCGAGATCTCCCCCCTCGTCGTCCTCGACCGGGAGAGGTGCGTGCTGTGCTGGAGGTGCGTCCGCTTCGCCGACGAGATCGCGGGCGACCAGTTCATCCAGCTCGTCGACCGGGGCCCGGGCACGCAGATCCTGACGTTCGCGGACGAGCCGTTCGACAGCTACTTCTCCGGCAACACGATCCAGATCTGTCCCGTGGGCGCGCTCACCTCGCGGCCCTATCGGTTCGTGTCGCGGCCCTGGGACCTCAAGACGGCGTCGAGCGTGTGCGGCTACTGCGCCGTCGGGTGCCCTCTCACCAACGAGGCGCGCGAGGAGAGGCTCGTGCGCTGCCAGGCCCTCCCCAACGAGAACGTGAACGACTTCTGGATCTGCGACAAGGGCCGCTTCGCCTACCACTACGTCGACTCCGACGACCGGCTCACGACGCCGCTCGTGCGCGGGGGATCGGACGGGTTCGAGCCAGAGTCCTGGGGGGTCGCACTCCGCAGGGTCGCCGACGCGCTGCGCGAGGCGGGGTCGGTCGGCGTGATCGCGGGCGGTCACCTCACGACCGAGGACGCGTACGCGATCGGCCGGCTCGCCAAGGACACGATCGGGACGCGCGACGTCGACTCCCGCGTCCATGACGCCGGCGCGCCCTACGAGCTGGCCCTGGCCGTCGGCGGCGCGGCCGGTTCGAGCGCGACCCTCAACGACCTCGAGGGCGCGCGCTCGATCGTATGGGTGGGGCCCGATCCCAAGGAGACGCTCCCGGTCCTCTTCCTGCGGCTGCGCAAGGCCGTGCTCGACAAGGGCGCCAAGCTCGTGGTCGTCTCGCCGCGCCGCATCTCGCTGGACGCGTTCGCCACCCACGTGGTGCGGTGCCCCGCCGGGGAGGAGGCCGCCGCGGTGAGCGCCCTCGGGCCCGGCACGCGCGTCCCCGCGGAGGCCTCCGCCGATCTGGGGGAGCCCCTGGTCGTCTGCTGGGGCCCCTCCTCGCCCGGGCGCGACGAGGCCGCGGTGGCCGCGGCCGCGATGGAGCTCGCGCGCGCCCGCGACGCGCGCCTGCTCGTGTGCCCGCCCCACGCCGGGTCCCAGGGGATGATCGACATGGGCGTCCACCCCGCGCTCGACGCGGGCCACGCGCTCTCGGAGGAGCCCGGCCGCGACACGCGCGCGATCCTCGAGGCCGCGGCCGCAGGGGAGCTCGGCGCCCTCGTGGTCTTCGGGGCCGACCTCGTCGGTGACTTCCCCGACGCGGACCTCGCGCGCCGCGCGCTCGAGGCGTGCCCCTTCACGGTGGTGGTCGAGCTCCTGCCGACGGAGACGGTGTCGCACGCCGACGTCGTGCTGCCGAGCGTCGCGTACGCCGAGCGCGAGGGGACGTTCACGAACCTCGAGCGGCGCATCCAGAAGCTGGAGCCGGTCCTGACGCCTCCCGGGACCGCCCAGGAGCCGTGGTTCGTCTGCGCCGAGCTCGCGCGGCTGCTCGGCGACGAGTGGGGATGGACCACGGCCGCCGACGTGTGGACCGACATCGGCGCGCGCGTCTCGACCCACCGCGACGTCGAGCTCGACGCGCTCGCTCAGGTGTCGCCTCCCACCGCCCTCAACTACGAGTCGGGCTACGAGCTGCACACCGGGGGGCAGACGGTCGCGGGGCCCGGGGGCTACTACCCGAAGGGCCATCGCTCCGGCGCGCCGTTCCAGACGGGGCAGAACTGGCCCCTGTCGTGGGAGCTGCGCGCGTTCGAGGCCAAGCAGCGCCCCGGCGTCATCCCTCCGGCGCCGGCCGGGGCACCCGAGGCCCTGCCCTCGGTCGAGACCGTCCCCCCGCGGCCGGCGACGCAGGGAGAGGAGCTGCTGCTGCTGAGCGGCCGCATGATCTACGACGGCGGGCACATGGTGTCGCGCTCGAGGGCGCTCGCCGCGGTGAGACGCCGGCCGTTCCTCGAGGTGGCGGCCGCCGACGCGAGGCGTCTCGGATTGAGCGACGGCGCCGAGGCCGTGATCGCGTCCGACGGCGGCGAGGAGCGGGTCCCCGTGGTGATCGGCGACATCTCTCCGGGAGCCGTGTTCGTTCCCTACGACCAGCCCGGGCTGAGAGCCAACCGCCTCATGCGAGGGCTCGACACGAGGGTGAGTGTGAGGCCCGCGTGATCGATTGGATCGGGGCCGACCTCGTCATCGCGGTGATCAAGGTCGCCGCCGCCTTCGTCGCTCTCCTGCTCGTCACGCTGCTCGTGATCTGGATGGAGCGGAAGGTGCTCGCAGACATGCAGGCGCGCGTCGGTCCCAACCGGTGGGGCCCGTTCGGGCTCCTGCAGACGCTCGCCGACGGGATAAAGCTCTTCTTCAAGGAGGACTTCCGCCCCGCGCCGGCGGACAGGTGGACCTATGCCCTCGCCCCGATCATGGGCATGGTGCCCGCCTTCCTCGCGTTCGCGGTCGTCCCGGTCGGCGACGAGGTCCGCGTCGCCGGGCGCGACGTCGGCCTCTTCGTGGCGGATCTGAACATCGCCCTGCTCTATTTCCTCGGCGCGGGCTCCCTCGGCGTCTACGGGGTCGTGCTGGCGGGGTGGGCGTCGGGCTCCAAATACCCGCTGCTCGGGGGCATCCGGTCGAGCGCCCAGCTCATCTCCTATGAGATAGCGCTCGGGCTGTCGTTGGTTCCGGTCGTGCTCGCGACGGGGAGCCTCTCGACCGTCGCGATCGTGGAGGCGCAGGCGGGCACCGTGGGCAACGTGACCTTCTTCGACGGCATCCCCGTGCTCGAGCAGGTCAGCGACTTCTTCAGCTTCGTGCCGAACTGGTACATCCTGTCGCAGTGGCCCGCGTTCCTCATCTTCCTCATCGCGGGCATCGCGGAGACCAACCGGGCGCCGTTCGATCTTCCCGAGGCCGAGACGGAGCTGGTCGCGGGCTACCACACCGAGTACTCCGGCATCCGCTTCGCGCTCTTCTTCCTCGGTGAGTACATCCACGTCGTGGTCGTCTCCGCGATGGGTGTCACTCTCTTCTTCGGCGGCTGGCGGGGGCCCGTCTTCGGCTTTCTTCCGTGGCTGTGGCCGATCGTCTGGTTCACGATGAAGACGGCCGTGTTCGTGTATCTCTTCATCTGGCTGCGCGCCACGCTGCCGAGGCTCCGCTATGACCGGCTGATGTGGCTCGGGTGGAAGCGGCTGATCCCGGCCGCCCTGCTGTGGATCATGTTCACGGCGGTCGTCAACACCGACGGGCTCCCGCGTGGGGTGAGGTTGGGTGCGTTCGCCGTCCTGTTCCTCGTCGTGGCGGCGTGGCTCGTGCGCGGGGACCCGCGCCTGCGTGCGATCGCGGCCCCGGAGAGGAGGTTGAGCCGTGGCACTGCCTGAGATCCTGACCGGCATGAAGGTCGTGATCAGCAACGTGTTCCGCCGGAAGGACACCGTGGGCTACCCGGAGGTGCGCCGGACGCCGTTCCCCCGCTACAAGGGACGCCACATCCTTGACCGGCACCCCGATGGCCTCGAGAAGTGCATCGGCTGCGAGCTGTGCGCCGGGGCGTGCCCCGCGGACGCGATCTACGTCGTCGGAGCCGAGAACACCCCCGAGGCCCGCTTCTCGCCGGGCGAGCGCTACGCGCAGGTGTACCAGATCAACTATCTGCGCTGCATCTTCTGCGGGCTCTGCGTCGAGGCCTGCCCCACGCAGGCCCTGCTGATGACCACCGAGTTCGAGCTCTCGGGCTCGTCGCGCGAAGAGCTCATCCTCACCAAGGACCAGCTCATCGTCGACACGCCGATAGCGCGGCACTGGAGGTCCAGGCGCGAGCTGCCGCCGGACCGCAACCTCGACGAGGCGCGCCGGCAGCCCCGCGGCCCCGCCGCGAGCCGGAGCCGCGGCTAGTGCACGCCGATGGCCGCGCGGAGGGCCGCTGATTGGCGCTCGAGTACGCGGTCTTCGGCGCGGTCTTCGTCGTCGCTCTGGGGTCCTCGCTCGCGATGCTGTTCGCGCGCAACGCGGTCCACGCGGCGCTGTTCCTCGTCGCCACTCAGGTCGCGCTCGCGGTCGCGTTCCTGCTGCAGGGCGCCTTCTTCGTCGCCGCGATCCAGATCATCCTGTACGCGGGCGCGATCATGGTTCTGTTCCTGTTCGTCATCATGTTGCTCGGTGTCGACCGACGAGAGGCGCTCACGGAGCCTCTCCCCGGCCAGCGGCCCCTCGCGATCGGGCTCGGCGCTCTGCTCGCGGCGCAGATCCTGTACGTCGCCTACCGGGGCGTGGAGCTCGCCGTTCCGGGCGGCGGGGACGGGGCCGGCGCGATCACCGAGCTCAACCGCGACCCCGGCAACGTGAGGGCAGTCGCCCGCCTGCTCTTCGGCAACTACATCCTGCCGTTCGAGGCCACGTCGATCCTGCTCGTGGTCGCGATCGTGGGGGTGATGGTGCTCGCCCGCAGGATCGGCTCGATCGAGGCGGCCGCGTCGGGCGCGGGGTCGCCGGCGACCGAGGAGGCTGCGTGACCGCTCGAGGCCGGGGCCTCGGAGGAGCGCGGCCGTGAGCATCGCGCCCGGCTTCTATCTCGCACTTGCGGGCATGATGTTCACGATCGGCGCGGTGGGGGCTCTCGTGCGCCGCAACGCCATCGTGATCTTCATGTTCATCGAGCTGATGCTGAACGCGATCAACCTCGTGTTCGTGACCTTCGCGCGCGTCCACGGCAACCTCGACGGGCAGGTGCTCGTCTTCTTCGTCCTCGTCGTGGCCGCGGCCGAGGTCGTGGTGGGGCTCGCGATCATCCTGGTCATCGCTCGGAGGCGTGCCTCCGCGAACGTCGACGACGTCAGCCTGCTGAGGTGGTGAGGGCGTGACCCTGTCGGCCGACGCCGGCGCGCACGCAACGCTCGCGCCCTACATCGTGGCCCTCCCCCTCGCGGGGGCCGTCGTGCTGCTGTTCTTCGGCAAGCGCATCGGGCGCGCCGCGGGCGTGGTCGCGTCGGGCGCCATCGCGGGCTCGTTCGCGCTCGGAGTCGCCTCGTACCTCGGTCTCCTCGCCGCGGGGGAGGAGGAGCGGGAGGCGTCGGTCCGGGTCTTCGACTGGATCCAGGCGGGCGACTTCCGCGTCGCCGCCGACCTCCTCGTCGACCAGCTGTCGATCGTCATGGTCCTGGTCGTCACCGGCGTCGGCACGCTGATCCACGTCTACTCGATCGGTTACATGGCGGGCGATCCTCGCTACCCGCGCTTCTTCGCGTACCTCAATCTCTTCGCCGCCGCGATGCTGCTGCTCGTGCTCGCGGACAACGTGCTCCTCCTCTACGTGGGGTGGGAGGGCGTCGGCCTCTGCTCCTACCTGCTGATCGGGTTCTGGTTCGAGAGGCGCGCGGCCGCGAACGCCGCCAAGAAGGCCTTTCTCGTGAACCGCATCGGGGACTTCGCCTTCATGCTCGGCATCTTCGTGCTCGTGTCGGAGGCCGGGACGCTCGTGGTGGGCGACGTCAACCGCGCCGCCGCCGACTTCGACCCCGGCATCGCCACGATCGGCGCGCTCCTGCTGTTCGCGGGCGCGACGGGCAAGAGCGCGCAGATACCCCTTTACGTGTGGCTGCCCGACGCGATGGAGGGGCCGACCCCCGTGTCGGCCCTGATCCACGCTGCCACGATGGTGACGGCAGGCGTCTACATGGTCGTGAGGATGGGCCCCGTCTTCGAGGCCTCCGGCGGCGCCGCCCTCGAGGTCGTGGCGTGGATCGGCGCCCTCACCGCGCTGTGGGCCGCGCTCATGGCCTGCTTCGAGTACGACATAAAGCGCGTGCTCGCGTACTCGACGATTAGCCAGCTCGGGTACATGTTCCTCGCCGCGGGCGTGCGGGCGTACTCCGCCTCGATGTTCCACCTCGTCACGCATGCTTTCTTCAAGGCGCTCATGTTCCTCGGCGCGGGGGCGGTCATGCACGCGCTCGCAGGGCAGGTCGACATGCGGAAGATGGGAGGCCTGCGCAAGGTCATGCCGATCACGGGCGTGACCTTCATGCTCGGGTGGCTGGCGATCTCGGGGATCGTTCCCTTCTCGGGGTTCTTCTCGAAGGACGCGATCCTCGCCTCGGCGTGGCAGGAGGGCCGGTACGCGCTGTGGGCGCTCGGTGTCGGGACCGCGCTGCTGACCGCTTTCTACATGTCCCGCCTCTACCTGCGCGTGTTCGAGGGTCCCGTGGTGGTCCCCGGACACGCGCGCGAGCACGGCGGCGTCCACGTCCACGACGCGCCGCCGACGATGGCCGCCGCGCTCGTGCCGCTCGCCCTGCTCTCGGTCGTCGGAGGGGTCCTCAACCTGCCGGGCGCGCTCACGCTCGAGCACTTCCTCGAGCCCGTGGTGGGTCACTCCGAAGTGCCGGGCGGGCTCACGCCATGGCTGCTTGCCGGTGCCGCGCTGCTCGTGGCCGCGGCCGGCATCGCGCTCGCGGCGGCGCTCTACCTGGCACCCGCCGGGGAGGCGCGCCGGGCGCGCATCCACGGGCGCGCGCGCGTGCCGATCGACGCCGCCCGGAACAAGTTCTTCGTCGACGCCATCTACGGGCGCGCGTTCGTGCTCCCGGGCAAGGCCCTGTCGAGCTTCGCCGCCAACACCGTCGACGCCCGCCTCATCGACGGCATCGTCAACGGGACGGGACGGCTCGTCGCGGGGGCGTCGGAGGGTCTGAGGCGATGGCAGACGGGATACGTGCGCAGCTACGGCGCGACGTTCCTGCTCGGCGTCGTCGTCATCTTCTCGATCCTGTTCGTGCGTGGGGTCGTGATGTGAGCGAGAGCTTCTGGCTCAACGCGTCGATCTTCGCCCCTCTGGTGGGGGCGGTGCTCATCGGCTTCCTCCCGGACGGCCGCGTGCGGCTCCTGCGCGGGGCGGCGCTGGCGGTCACGCTCGCCACGTTCGCCCTCTCGATCGGCGTGCTGGCGAGCTTCGATCCGGGCGTGGCCGGGTTCCAACAGGTGACGAGGGCGGAGTGGGTGCCCGAGTGGGGCATCGCATACATCACGGGCGTCGACGGCGTCAGTCTGTGGATGATCATGCTTACGACGTTCATCATGCCCCTGAGCGTGCTGGCGTCGTGGTCGGTGGAGCGGCGCGCCAAGGCCTACTTCATCTTCCTCCTCGCGCTCGAGACGGGGATGCTCGGCGTGTTCGCGGCGCTCGACCTCTTCCTCTTCTATCTGTTCTGGGAGGCGTCGCTCGTTCCCATGTACTTCGTCATCGGCATGTGGGGCTACGGTCGGCGGATCTACGCCGCGATGAAGTTCTTCCTGTTCACTCTCGCGGGCTCTCTGCTGATGCTCGTGGCGATCCTGTTCGTCTACTTCAACTCGGGACAGGGCACGTTCGATTACCAGACGCTGCTCGGCGCGCCGTTCGCCCTGGGAACGCAGCGGCTGCTGTTCCTCGCCTTCTTCGCCTCGTTCGCGGTCAAGGTGCCGCTCGTCCCGCTTCATACGTGGCTGCCCGACGCGCACACGGAAGCGCCGACCGCGGGCTCGGTGGTGCTGGCCGCGCTCCTGCTGAAGCTCGGCGCCTACGGGCTCATCCGCTTCGCGATCCCCTTGTTCCCCGATGCCGCGCGCGAGCTAGTGCCTCTCATCATGACCCTGGCGATGATCGGGATCGTGTACGGGGCGATGGTGGCGATCGTCCAGCGCGACCTCAAGCGGCTCGTGGCCTACTCGTCGGTCGCCCACCTCGGGTTCGTCGTGCTCGGGGTCTTCGTGGGGACGATCCAGGGCATGAGCGGGGGCATCCTGCAGATGGTCAACCACGGCCTCTCGACCGGCGCGCTCTTCATGCTGGTGGGGGCGCTCTACGAGCGGCGCCACACCCGGCTCATCGCCGACTTCGGCGGCCTCGCCCGCTCCGTTCCCGTCATGGCCGGAGTGTTCCTGTTCGTGGCGCTGTCGTCGCTGGGGCTTCCCGGCCTGAACGGGTTCGTGGGCGAGTTCCTCGTCCTGCTGGGGACGTTCCTCGGGTACCGCTGGTGGGTCGTCCCCGCCGCCTTCGGGATCGTGCTGGCGGCGATCTACCTGCTGTGGGCCTACCAGCGCGTGTTCCACGGCGAGCCGAGCGAGGCGAACCGCGGGCTCGTCGACCTGAGGGCGAGGGAGGTCGCGATGCTCGCGCCCCTGCTCGCCCTGATCGCGTTCATCGGCGTCTACCCCGAGCCGTTCCTCGACCGGATCGAGCCCTCGGCGCGCCGGGTCGTGGCGCAGCTGAGGGAGTCGTCGGCGCTGCCCGGCGGCGAGGGCGCGCCGGGCGGTTCGGCGACGGGAGACGGCGCCGGCGGCCAGGGGCCCTGATGCCTTTCCAGCCGCCCGACGTCGAGCTCGCCGGGATCGCGCCCGAGCTCGCCCTCCTCGTCGCGGGGCTCCTGCTCCTCGTCTTCGACGCCGCCTTCGGAGAGCGCATCGGGCGCGCCTACCTGCCCTACGCCGCCTCCGCCGGCCTGCTCGTCGCGCTCGGCTTGGCCGTCGCGGGGTGGCGCAGCGCAGCCGACCGGGGGGCCGAGCTGCAGTTGAGCGGGATGGTCGCCCTCGACGGCTTCTCCGCCTTCGTGAAGATCTCGCTCGCGGTCTTCGGGCTCCTGAGCGTGTGGATCGGCAGGGACTATCTCTCCGGCGAGGACGACGAATCGGAGTTCTTCGGCCTGCTGCTGCTCGCGGTCGCGGGGATGATGCTCATGGGCAGCGCGGCCGACCTCATCATGATCTTCCTCGCGCTGGAGACGTTCTCCATCGCGCTCTACGTCCTCGTGGGGTTCCGGCGCCGATCGCTCGAGGGCCTCGAATCGGCGATGAAGTACTTCCTGCTCGGCTCGTTCTCGTCGGCCTTCTTCCTCCTCGGGATCGCGCTCGCATACGGCGCGGTGGGGGGGACCAACCTGTACGGGGGCGCGGCCCTGGGCGGCGCGCCGGGCCTCGTCGACCACCTCGCGTCGACCTCGGGGGGCGAGCTCGGCCTGCTCGTGCTCGCAACCGGGCTGCTCGTCGTGGGGCTGGGCTTCAAGATCGCGGCCGTGCCGTTCCACATGTGGACCCCCGACGCGTACCAGGGGGCGCCGACCCCGGTCACCGGGTTCATGGCGGCGGCCTCCAAGCTGGCCGGGTTCGCCGCCCTCCTGCGGCTCCTCGACGCGACCCTCTACCCGCTGCGGTGGGAGTGGCGCCCGCTCGTGATCGGGATCGCGGTGCTGACGATGGTGGTCGGGTCCGTGCTCGCCGTCGTGCAGGAGGACCTCAAGCGCATGCTCGCCTACTCCTCGATCGCCCACGCCGGGTTCGTGCTCACCGGCGTCGTCGCCGCCAACGACGACGGCATCTCGGGGTCGCTCTTCTACCTCGCCACCTACGGGCTCACCGTGCTGGGCGCGTTCGCGGTCCTGTCGTTGCTCGCCGGGCGGGAGGAGCGCAGGGTCCGCCTCGCCGACCATCGCGGGCTCTTCTACGACTCGCCGCTGCTGGCCGGGGCTCTGACGCTGTTCCTGCTGTCGCTCGCGGGGGTCCCGCTCACGTCGGGCTTCGTGGGCAAGCTGGTGGTGTTCGGGTCCGCGATCGATGCGGGGTACTCGTGGGTCGCGGTCGTGGGCGTGCTCGCGAGCGCGATCGCCGCCTTCTTCTATCTGCGCGTGCTCGTCGTGATGTACATGCAGGAGCGCGAGGGGCCGGCGGAGCCGGCGCGCCGCTGGCCGTGGGCGGGAGGAGTCGTCGCCCTCACCGCGCTCGCGACGCTCGCGCTCGGCATCTTCTGGGGCCCGCTCATCGACCTCGCCGAGCGGGCGACCTTCTTCTTCGCGGCGTAGGCCGCTAGCGCCCGGGCTGCCGGGCGCCGGGGGGCGCGGGCGAGGCCTCCTCGGGCGCCTCGATGCGCGCGCCCCCGAGCGCGACGAAGGCGCGGGAGAGCGCGATCGCGCCGGCGATCGTGGACACCACGCCCGGGAGGCTGACGACGATCCACGCCGCGCCCCATCCCTCGGGCGCCCCCAGCGAGTAACCGGCCTGGATCCCGATCCCCGGGACGAGCACGAGCGCCCCGAAGACGATCGCGAGCGCGCGGCGGTGCTCCCGGCCCATCGCCGCGCTCCGCTTCATGGCGTCGATCGGGGTGCGGCGCTCGAGGGCGGCGGCCGGCTGGCCGAGCGCGAGGACGCCGCCGACCACGAAGGCCCCGACCACGAGCGCGAGCAGCCCGAAGGCGACGGCCAGCACGGTCACGAACTCGGCGACGAGGTAGCGCCAGAAGCACCGCCTCCGGACCGCGGCGACGAACCACGCGTCGGAGCTGCGGGCGGGATCGGACGAGCTCGCGGCGAGGGCGCAGGCGATCTGGGCGTAGGCCGAGGCCGCCGCCAGCAGCAGGGCGAAGACCAGGCTGCCCCCGCCCCCCTGCTGCCCGACGCTGGCGGAGACGACGTAGAGGAACAGGCTGAGGGCCACGAGCCCGGCGAAGGGAGCCCGCACGGTCGCCCGCAACCCGTCGACGATGAGGCTCCCCGCCCGCAGGGGCGGGCGCGCCGCGTCCATGACGAGATGGTACGGGGGCGCGCCCCTGGCGCGACGGCCTCCCTCGCCCGCGGTCGGTGGCCGGAGGCCCGCCGACGGCCTCACCCCGAGCGAGGCGGCGCGCCTTTCACGAAGGGACGAAGCCGCTGGTCAGGCGGCCTGCATGATAGGTTGCGCCTTGTTTCCAGGGACTTTGCCGCTCTGCGGCCGGCACGACTCCAGGCGCCGACCTCGACGGGCCGGGAACGCGGCCGGCTCGAGCGCGAGGAGCGATTGAGAGAGAGTGCCTGAGGGTTACTTCGGCCAGTACGTCACGATCGGGATCTTCGCGGTCGTCGGCGTGGCCCTGGTCTTCGGGACGCTGCAGCTGGCACGGCTCGTGCGCCCCAGCGTCCCGCACCCCGAGAAGCTCACCACCTACGAGAGCGGGATCGACCCGATCGGCCAGGGCTGGACCCAGGCCAACGTCCGCTACTACGTCTTCGCCCTGCTCTTCGTCATCTTCGACGTGGAGGCGGTGTTCCTGTTCCCGTGGGCGCTCGTGTTCGAGCGGCTCGGGACCCAGGCCTTCGTCGAGATGGTGATCTTCATCGCCATCCTCGCCCTCGCCCTGCTCTACGCGATAAGGAAGCGGGTGCTGGAATGGCTGTGATGGAGAAGGTGCCCCTGCCGGGGCCCGTCTCGTGGCTCCTGAACTGGAGCAGGAAGTACTCCCTGTGGATGATGCAGTTCGGGCTCGCGTGCTGCGGGATCGAGATGGGGGCCGCGATCGCGAGCAAGTTCGACATCATCCGCTTCGGCGTCATCCCCTTCCCCGCGTCCCCTCGCCAGGCCGACCTCCTCGTCGTCGCCGGCACCGTGACCGACAAGATGGCCGCCCCCCTCAAGCGCGTCTACGACCAGATGCCCGAGCCGAAGTACGTCATCTCCATGGGCAGCTGCGCCAACTGCGGCGGGCCCTACTGGGACTCCTACTGCGTGACCAAGGGCGTCGATCAGATCATCCCCGTGGACGTGTACGTGCCGGGCTGCCCGCCGCGCCCCGAGGCCCTGCTCCAGGGGGTCATCCGGCTCCAGGAGAAGATCTCGTCCGAGAACGTGAACGCGAAGTGGAGGGGCCACCAGGCCCCGATCCCCCAGATCCCCGAGCCGGGGCTGGCCGGGGGTATCTGAGCGACCCATGCTCGAACGCGTTTCTCCTGAAGAGGCGCTCGAGCGCGTCCGCACCGCGCTCGGTGACCGGGCGGGCGAGCTGCGCCTCAACTTCGGCCAGGTCGACCTCGTATGCGAGCCGACGCGCCTCGTCGACGTCATGACCGCGCTGCGCGACGACGTGGGCTGCCGCTACTTCACGTTCCTGTCGGGGGTCGACCGCTCCGAGGTGGCCGACAACCCGGGCGGCCTCGAGGTGCTGATCCACGTCTACTCCCCCGACGGGCGATTCCACGTGAACGTCCACGTGCCGGTCGACGCGGAGGCCCCGCGGTGCCCGTCGATCACGGGCGTCTACCGGGGCGCGCTGTGGCAGGAGCGGGAGTGCCACGAGATGTTCGGGGTCGACTTCGAGGGCCATCCCGGGCTGTCGAACCTCTACCTCCCCGAGGACTTCGAGGGCCATCCCCTGAGGCGTTCGTTCAAGCTCCCGACCCGGGCGGTCAAGGAATGGCCCGGCGCCAAGGATCCCGACGAAGCCGCCACGGGGGGCAGGTGATGTCGTCCGTGCGCGGCGACGTCGATGCGGTGGCGAGGGGGGAGGCCCGTCCTGCGTCCGAGGTCGTAGCGGAGGTCGCCGAGGGGCGTCTCGCCACCGAGCAGATGATCCTCAACGTGGGGCCGCAGCACCCGGCGACCCACGGCGTCTTCCGCCTTCTCGCCACGATCGACGGCGAGGTCCTCGTCGACGCGGAACCCATCATCGGCTACATGCACAGGGGCTACGAGAAGCTCGTCGAGGTACGCGACTACCGTCAGATCACGAACCTCGTCTCACGCATGGACTGGCTGTCGAACATCCAGAACGAGCTGCCTCTCCACCTGGCGCTCGAGAAGCTCATGGAGATAGAGGTTCCGCCCCGCGCCCAATACATGCGCGTGATCATGTTGGAGATGAACCGCATCCTCAATCACCTCATGTTCTTCGCCTCCTTCGGGGCGGAGCTCGGGGCCATCACGCCGACCTTCTACGCGTTCAGGGAGCGGGAGGAGATCCAGATCGCGATGGAGATGGCGACGGGGGGGCGGATGCATTTCGGCTTCTTCCGGCCGGGCGGCCTCCGAGAGGACGTCCCCAAGGGCTTCCTCGCCCAGGCGTTGAAGGGCGTCCGCCAGACGATCGAGCGGCTTCCCGACTACGAGAACCTGCTGCTCGGCAACGAGATATTCAAGCAGCGCACGATCGACGTGGGGATCTTGGACAAGGAGACGGCGTACTCCTATGGCGTGTCCGGCCCCATCGCTCGCGGATCCGACATCGACCTCGACATCCGCAAGGACGAGCCGTACCTCGTCTACGACAGGTTCGACTTCGAGGTCCACTCGGGCCGCAACGGGGATTGCTTCGACCGCTTCTGGGTGCTCGTGCACGAGGTCGTGGAGTCCGCCAAGATCGTCGAGCAGGCGATCGAGGACCTGCCCTCCGGACCCATAATGGGCAAGGTTCCGCGCGTCGTGCAAGCCCCGGCCGGCGAGGTGTACGTGCACACCGAGAACTCCCTCGGCGAGCTGGGTATGTACCTCGTGTCGGATGGGGACCGGCGGCCCTATCGGCTGAAGATAAGGACGCCGTCCTACTCCAACGTGTCCGCCCTGCCCGAAGTGCTCAGGAACACGTACGTCTCCGACATGATCGCGATACTGGGGTCGTTCTTCTTCGTCCTGGGGGACATCGACAGATGAGCCGCGGAGCGCGGGCCGCATGATCGACATCACCCTGACCGCGTGGCAGGTCCTGCTCATCAAGCTGCTCGTCATCCTGACCGTAGTGCCTGTTGGGGCGCTCGTCGGCGGCTACGCCGAGCACAAGGTGATGGCCCACCTTCAGCACCGGCTGGGGCCGATGTACCCCGGCGGCTTCCACGGCTGGGCGACGACGCTCGCCGACGGGCTCAAGTTCCTGTACAAGGAGGACATCGTGCCCGCCGCGGCGGATCGCAGGGTATTCACCCTCGCCCCGGCGGCGATCTTCGTGCCGATCCTGATGATCTACCTCGTCATCCCGATGGACCGGAACCTCATCGTCGAGGATCTGGACGTGGGCATCTTCTACCTGCTCGCGATGGGTTCCGTGTCGACGATCGGGGTGCTCATGGCGGGGTGGTCCAGCGCCAACAAGTACGCGTTGATCGGGGCGCTGAGGTCCGCCGCCCAGCTGATCGCGTACGAGCTGCCGATCGTGCTTGCAGCAGCGGCGATCGCCATGCTCGCCGGGACGCTGTCGCTCGTCGGCATCGTCGAGGCGCAGGACTACCCCTTCGCGGTGTGGCCGCCCGGCATCGGGCTGCTCGCCTTCCTGATATTCGTGACCGGAGCAGTGGCGGAGATGACGCGCGTGCCGTTCGACATGCCGGTGGCGGAGTCCGAGATAATCACCGGCCCCTTCACCGAGTACTCGGGGATGCGCTACATCTTCAGCCACATGTTCGCCGAGATGGGTCACATGGTCGCGTTCGGCGGCATCGGAGCGACGCTGTTCCTCGGCGGCTACCGTCCCATAGTCCCGTGGGAGCCTCTCGAGTACGTCCCCGGGATCGTATGGTTCTTCGCCAAGACCGCTCTCATGATCTTCCTGTTCCTGTGGATCCGGCCCACGTTTCCCCGGGTGCGCGAGGACCAGCTCCAGAAGTTCGCGTGGAAGTTCCTGATCCCGCTGTCGCTCCTCTTGATACTCGTCACCGGCGCATGGGTGATCTACGTATGAGCGACGCGGACGGCCGCGGCGTGACAGCGACTCGCCACGACGTCGAGCGCGATCGCGGCCAGACGTTCGGCCTCGGACTGCTCAAGGGACTGGGCGTCACTCTCAAGCACCTCTTCAAGCACAACACCGTCATCCAGTACCCGGACGAGAAGCAGGACCTTCCCGCGCGCACCCGGGGCGTCATCGCGCTGAAGGAGGAGAACTGCACGGTCTGCATGCTGTGCGGCCGCGAGTGTCCCGACTGGTGCATCTACATCGACTCCCACAAGGAGACCCTCCCGCCCAAGCGAGAGGGGGGACGGCCGCGCAAGCGCAACGTGCTCGACCGGTTCGCGATCGACTACGCCCTGTGCATGTACTGCGGCATCTGCGTCGAGGTGTGCCCCTACGACGCTCTCTTCTGGAGCCGCGAGTTCGAGTACGCGGAGTACGACATCCGCGAGCTCACGCACGAAAAGGAGCGGTTGTCGGACTGGATGGCCACCGTGCTGCCTCCTCCCGAGCTCGAAGCCGGAGCGGAGCTCGCGGGCGCGCCGGCGACCGCGGCGGGAGCGGCCGGACCCGGCAGCGCCCAGAGGCCCTCTCCGCCGGCGCAGGCGACCGCGACGGAGGAGCGCCCCCAGCAGGCCCCGAGGGCCCCCGAGCCGGCGGCCGCGGCCGCTCCGCCTCCGGGCGCGGCGACCGCGTCGCAGAGGCAGGCGGGCGAGAC
>DATADD010000182.1:0-3698 GCA_036258675.1 Actinomycetota bacterium
GCGTTGTCCGCCACGGAGTGAAGGATCGTCTTGACCTGGAACGGCGTCAGGCCCGGGTGCTTGCCCAGGATCTTCGTCACGAGACCGGCGATGTGGGGCGCGGCGAAGCTGTTGCCGGTCGCAGTGATCGTCGAGCCCTCCGACCACGCGACGTCCACGTCGATGCCCGGCGCGCCGAACTCGACCGGCGGCGATGGGTTGTAGAGCAGGCCGAAGGGATCCTTGCCGTCGGTCGCCGCGACCGAGAACACCGACGAGTACTGCGACGGGTAGGTGGGCCCGGGCACGTTGTTGACCGCGCACACGAGCATGACGTGGCGGAAGTAGGCCTCGTCGACGAGCTCGTGGAAGAGCTCGAAGTAGTCGCGCTTGCCCGTGCTGAGGCTGAGGTTGACCACCTGCATGCCGTTCTCGATCGCCCACTCGAGGCCGGCAGCGAACACGACCCCCTTTCCGGTGAGTCTCGTCCCGAGCACGCGCACGCTGTAGATGTCGGCCTCGGGCGCGGCCGCGCGGATGATCCCCGCGCACGCGGTCCCGTGCCCGAAGAGGTCCTCGTGGGGCTCGTCGACGATGCGGGCGCCGGTCTCGGACTCCGGATCGAACTCCACGATCACGCCCCCCGCGACCCGGCCGACCGCGGGGTGCGCGGCATCGATGCCGCTGTCTATGACGGCGACCTTGACGCCGGCCCCCGTGCTCCCTCCCCATGCCCATTCCTTGTCGATCGGCGTGGGCAGCGCGATGGGGGAGACCCGCGCCAGCCGGTCGCCCTCGAACTGCTCGGACCAAGCGGGCCTTAGCTCGTCCACTTCCGCTCGCGCGCGCGCTGGAAGGCGAGGATCTCGCCCACGATGCGAACCGCCAGCCCCCGGGCGTCGGGCCCGGCCCGACCCAGCTCGTTGAACACGGCGCCGAGCTCGGCGAGCTCCGCCTCGGGCGCGGGCGCCTCGCGCGCGGCGCGCCGCAGGGCCTCGCCGAGGTCGCCGTCTCCTGCGGCGTCGGCGGCCGCGTCGAGCAGCACCCGTCCCAGCTCGGAGAAGACGCGCGAGTTCTCGATCGCGAGCGCCGCTTGCTCCGCGAAGAGGCCGAGCAGCTGCATGTCGCGGCGGTCCTCGCGCCCGTCGCTCGAGCGGTCGAGCACCTCGATGACTCCGAGCATGCTGCGCTCGGTCTGCAACGGCATCGCGAGGATCGACTGGGGCACGTACCCGGTCGTCTGCGCGACGTCCGAGGCGAAACGCGGGTCGCGTCGCACGTCCGCGATGGCGATGGGCTGTCCCGACGTCACGACCCATCCCGCGACCCCCCGGCCGACCGGGACGCGCACGCCCACGACCTCGTCCGCGCCCGCGCCCGTGGCGACGTGGAAGACGAGGTTCTCTTGTTCCTCGTCGAGCAGCGCGAGCGAGCACGCGGCGGCGCCGAAGATGTCCTTGGCCGCCGCCGTGATCGAGCGCAGCAGCTCGTGGTGTCCCGCGGGAGTCAGCGCGGCACCGAGGTTCGTGGCGGTGCGCGCGAGCTCGCTCAAGAGGTCCTCGGGTCGTTGTGTCATGGGGCTCCCTCCACGGTCGCCGTCCTGGGGCGGTACGACGGGTGGGTGCGCGCGAGCCGGGTCACCATGCCCGCGCGCAGCGCGCCGGACAGCCCCGCCGCTCCGTTGACGGCGTCGAGGAAGTCGTCGCCGCCGATGGCAAGCAGCTCGCACTCCGAGATCGCCTGCACCGTCGCCGTGCGGGGGATCCCCTCCAGGAGTCCGATCTCCCCGAAGTGATCCCCTGCACCGAGTCGGTTGACCGTCCGCTGCGGGCCGGAGGCTTCTCCCGACGAGACGACCTCGAGCTCGCCGCTCTGCACGACGTAGAAGTCGTCGGCCGGCTCCCCCTGGGTGACGACGGCCTCACCGGCTTCCGCCCGCCGCGTCTTGGCCGCCCGGGCGATCCCCTCCAGCGAGGCCACGGTCGCTCCCTCGAAGATCGGCAACCGCCCGAGCAGCTCCACGCTGCGCGCGAGCTCTGCGGCCGCCCGCGCGGACCTCTCGTTCAGGGCGCGGAAGCGCGGCAGGCCCACGAGGGCGAGGACGGGCATGAGCCCCCCCGCGATCAAGAGCGCCGGGCGAAGGCCGAAGAGGTTGAGCGTGACCGGGGCGACGGCAGAGCCGATCAGCGTTCCACCCACTCCGATCATGATGAGGATGCCGAACACGCGCGCCATGACGTGCGAGGCCACGACCCGTTGAAGAAGGGTCACAGCAAGGACGTCGAGGATGACCGCGCCGGCACCGTCCAACGCGACGAAGGCATACGACGCGATCGGGACCGAAACGAAGGCGACGCCGACCAAGGCCGCTCCCGAGAGCAGCATCGACACGATCAGCGTGCGCCCCAGCTTCGGATCCTTGGCGAGTCGGTTGCTGACCCCTGCCCCCAGCAGCCCTCCCACTCCAATGGCGGCGAACAGGAACGCGATGCCGTCCGAGCCGGTGCCCAGCAGGTCCTTGGAGACATAGAGAAGAAGGACGCTCTCCTGCCCGTACAGCATCGCCGACGCCGCCAGCACCGCGAGCATCATGGCGACGTCGGCGGAGTCCCTTATGGCGGCGAACCCGGCCACGAGCCGGTCTCTCAGTCCCCCCTCGCTCTCCTCGTCTCCGCGCGAGCGCGTGCGGACTCCCACCACGCACAGCGCCGAGGCGACGAACGTGACGCCGTTGAATGCGAATGCGAGCGCGGCCTCACCGGCGATCAGCAGGAAGCCGCCGATCATGGGACCCAACGCGAGCGCGATGTTGTCGATCACGCTCATGAGCGAGTTGGCCGCGACGAGGTCGTCCTCCGGCACGAGCGCGGGGGTCATCGCCGCGACCGCGGGGAAATACGGCGTGGCGGTAGAGGCGCTGAAGAGGACGATCACGATGGCGAGCAGGACGGGTCCGTCCGCGGCCGCGAGCAGTGCGAGAGCGAACATGAGGAGCGCGCGCACCGCGTCGCAGACCAGCATGACGGCGCGCCGCTCGAAACGGTCGGCGATCACGCCGCCGAGCGTGCCGAGAACGAGATAGGGGACCAGCCGCAGGATGGCGGCGGCGGCGACCCACGTCGCCGACCTCGTCTGGTCGTAGATGTAGGCGAGCAGAGCGACGCCGTACATCCAGTCCCCGACGGCCGAGATGGCAAGCCCTCCGAGCACGAGGCGGAAGTCGCGCCGGCTCAGCGCGGTCCTGAAGGACCCCCCTTTGGCGAGCTCCGCCATGGAGGCATCGTGCGGCATGGGCGCCGTCCCCGCAAGGCCGCGCGCCGGGCGGTGCGCCGCAGCTCCCCAGTCGTCGTGTCTACGGCGACGGTCGGAAACCAGCCAGGGGTTTCGCTATCGCGGCCAGTCCAGAAAGCTGTCGCGAAGCCGTCGAAGTGAACTCAGGCATCCGCGCTTCTAGGCGAGCGGCGGCGAGGTCCATCGACGCTCCACCGCCACGAGCGTCAGCTCGCGCAGCGGGCGTCGGTCATCGTGATCTCTGCCTCGTCGGCCACGGCGCTCGCGGGCGCCTCGATGAAGACCGGCGCGGGTTCGCCCGCGGCGAGGGTGGGGGCTTGCCACACCCCCGAGGCGATCGAGTTGCCTCCCGCGAGGAAGGAAGCGGTGAGCTCGACGCGTCCCAGCGGGCAGGGCGTGCCGCCGAGGAACTCGATGACCCCTCCGAC
>DATADD010000183.1:0-13539 GCA_036258675.1 Actinomycetota bacterium
GCCTGGCCCAGCGACGTCCCCGTGGCCCGCGACACCTCGGCGGCGTCCTCGACCCGTCGGGCGAGCGCCGCGACCCCGAAGTCCACCACCCTGCGGGCGCGCGCGTACAGCTCCAACCGCGCCCGCGCCTGGGGCAGCCTCAGAAGCTCGGGCTCGAGGTCGGCGTTCGCCTTCTCCACCAGCGCGATCGCCTGGGCCAGGGGATCGACTCCCTCGCCCGCCTCGACCCCCTCGTCCGCATGCCGCACTTGCATGCGTCCATCCTGCGGGCTCTCTGTTCCGCCTCATATGACGCACGTCACAGTTCGAGGGATTCTCGTGCTTTTCCCGGGGCGGATCACGGCGGATGGCGTCGACGCGCGAGCGCGTCCTACACCAGGCGCGCCAGCTCCGGAAGCACCGCCCCCAACGCCCCTCCGACGACCGCGTCCGCGTGCCCGTCCAGCGGCGTCGGGCCCGAGTTGAGGATCGCGAGGCGCGCCCCGGCTCGCAGAGCTCTGACCGGCAGCAGAGCGACGGGCTGGACCACGAGAGACGTCCCGATGGCGAGGAAGACGTCGCAGGTCGAGGCGGCCTCGACGGCGCGCTCGACGTCGTCGGGTTGGAGGCGCTGTCCGAAGGAGATCGTGGCCGACTTGAGGATCCCGCCGCACGCGCGGCACGCGGGATCCTCGTCTCCGGCGCGCACCCGCTCCAGTGCTGTCTGCATGGGCGCCCGCCGCCCGCACCCCATGCATACGACCTCGCGCATCGTCCCGTGGATCTCGATCAAGCGGTCGCTCGGGAACCCGGCCATCTGGTGGAGCCCGTCGATGTTCTGGGTCACGAGCGTGTGGAGGCGGCCGCGTGCGGCGAGCTCGGCGAGCGCCCTGTGGCCGTCGTTGGGTCGAGCGGTCCACCCCGGATGAACGAGGCGCGCCCTCCATGCCCGCCGCCTCACCTCGGGGTCAGCCATGTAGGCGCCGAGGTGCGACATCCTCTCGGCCGCGGGATCCCTCGTCCACACCCCATCCGGCCCGCGGAAGTCGGGGATCCCCGACTCGGTCGAGATCCCGGCGCCGGTGAGTGCGACGACGCGGCGCGCCGTCCCGACCCACCCGGCGGTCTCCGCCAAGCGCCCGTCGGCACCCTCTTGCGCTCCCGCTTTACCCTGACGCATGGACTTCGGATTCGGCCCCGACGTGCGGACGATCGTCGTGTGCCCGTCGATCAGCTTCCCGGCCGCCGAGCTGAGGAAGATAACCGGCAACACCTTCTACGAGGAGCGCATGCTCTACCTCCTGCTGCTCCTCGAGGATCCGGCCACCCGCGTCGTCTACCTCACCTCCGAGGCGATCGACCCCGACATCGTCGACTACTACCTCGGCTTCCTGCCCGACCCCGACGAGGCGCGCCGACGGCTCGACCTGTTGGCGTTGGACGATCCCGAGGAGAGGGCTCTCAGTCTCAAGCTCCTCGACCGCCCCGACGTCGTCGCCGAGCTCGCAGAGGTGGTGGGGGACCCCGCGCGGGCGTTCCTGTTCCCCTTCAACGTCACGTCGTGGGAGGCGCGGTTGTGCGAGCGGCTGCGCCTGTCGCTGTACGGCGCGCCGGTCGAGACGCGCGCGCTCGGATCCAAGAGCGGGGCGCGCCGGCTCGCGCGCGCGGTGGGCGTCGAGATCCTCGAGGGCGTCGAGGACCTCTGGTCCGTAGCGGAGACGGAGGCTGCGGTCGACGCGGTCCTCGCCGCCCGCCCGGAGGCCCCCGGGGTGGTCATCAAGCTCAACGACGGCTTCTCGGGTCAGGGCAACGCGATCCTCGCCCGCGAGGACGTCCGCTCGCCGCTCTCGAGCTCGCACACCGTCTTCTGCGCCGCGGGGGAGTCGTGGGAGTCGTTCGAGCCCAAGATCGCGGCGGGAGGAGCCGTCGTCGAGGAGATGCTGCGGTCGTCCGACGGAAGCTCGCCCAGCGTGCAGATGCGGGTCGCGCCCTCCGGCAGGACGGAGATGGTCTCGACCCACGCCCAGGTCCTCGGGGGACCCGACGACCAGGTCTATCTCGGTTGCCGCTTCCCCGCCCCCGCCGAGCACCGGGCCGAGATAACGCGACGGGCCGAGCGGATCGGCGCCGCCCTCGCCGAGCGGGGCGTGGTGGGGCCGTTCGGGATCGACTTCCTCATCGCTCCGTCGCGCGACGGCGCGCGCGTGAACCTCAGCGAGATCAATCTGAGGGTGGGAGGCACGACGCACCCGTTCGCCATGGCCCAGCTCGCATCCGGGGCGCGTTACGACGCCGCGTCGGGCGAGCTGCTCGCGCGAGGCAGACCGTTGCGCTACGTCGCCACGGACAACCTCGTTTCGAGCCGCTACGTCGGTCTGCGGCCCAAGCAGGTCGTGGACGCGATCCGAGCGCGGGGCATCGCCTTCGAGCGCAACGAGGCGACGGGCATCACGCTCCACCTCCTGGGGGCCCTGACGCGCCACGGCAAGATGGGCGCGACCTGCATCGCGCGCACCCACGAGGACGCGGACGCGCTCTACGGCGCGCTCGTGTCGACGGTCGAAGAGCTCGCGGGCGGGCCGGTGTGAGACCCGCCTAGTCCCTCGGCCCGGGGCGCTCGGGCGCGGGGGACCGGCCGCGGCGACGCACCGCGAGGGCGGACAGGGCCTCCAGCACGACGCGGTGAGCTGCCATCGCGGTGATCCCGGCGTGGTCGTAGGGAGGCGATACCTCGACGACCTCCATGCCCGCGAGACCCTTGGCGAGCACGAGCCGGCGGATCGCGCGCAGCAGCTCGCGGGTCGACATCCCGCCCGGCTCGGGGGTGCCGGTCCCGGGCGCGAACGCGGGATCGAGCGCGTCGATGTCGACCGACAGGAAGAGGTGATCGGTCTGCGAGATCTCGTCGAGGACCGCGTCGACGACGGCGTCGATCCCCTGCTCGATCACCTCCTCCATGCGGTGCCACCGAAGCCCCTCCTCGCGCATCCAGGCGAACTCCTCGGGCCCGGGCCATCCCCCCCGCAGACCCACCTGGACGAGGTGGTGGCCCGCGACGCGTCCCTCGTGCACGAGGTGGCGGAAAGGCGAGCCGTGCGATCGCTCGAGCCCCCAGAGCTCCCACGCGGTGTCGGCGTGGGTGTCGAACTGCACCACGGCGAGAGAGCCCGAGGGAAGGCGGTCCGAGACCGCGGCGATGTCCGGGTACGCGATCGAGTGGTCGCCGCCCAGGACCACGGGGACGGCCCCCGCATCGAGGACGCGATCGACCGCCGCCCTGATCGCCGTGTGGCTCGCGAGCCCGTTGCCGGGAACGACCGCGGCGTCGCCGTGGTCGACCACCGAGAGCTCCGCGAACGGGTCGACGCCCAGGTCCATGTGCCACGACGCGGGCGGGCCCCCGCCGTCGATCGCGATGCGGATCTCGCGGGGCCCGAAACGCGTGCCGGGACGGTGGGTGACGAGGTCGTCCATCGGCGCGCCGACGATGACCACGTCGGCGACCGCGAGCTCGTCCGCGTCGAGGACGAGGGGGACCTTCTGGAACGTGAGCCCGCCGGCGTACGCCGGCTCGTCGGGACGATTGATGTTCACGGTCCTCCCTCGGCTCTCGAGATGCGGCGCGCCGGGTCGGTCGCCGGCTGGGCGCTATCTTGCACCGTGTGACGTTCTCGATCGCGGCGTGGGACCCTTCTCCCGCGGGGCCCGAGTGGGGGGTGGCGGTCGCCTCGAAGTTCCTCGCGGTCGGATCCCTCGTTCCGTGGGCGAGGGCGAACGCGGGCGCGATCGCGACGCAGGCCTTCGCCAAGCTCACCTACGGCAGCGAGGGCCTCGAGCGGCTCGGGCGCGGTGACGACGCGGACGCGGTCGTGCGGGCGCTCACCGAGGCGGACGAGGGCCGGGCCCAGCGCCAGCTCGGCGTCGTCGACGCGCGCGGGCGCGCCGCCACGTTCACGGGCGAGGAGTGCATGGACTGGGCCGGAGGCCGCGCCGGCGACGGCTACTGCTGCCAGGGCAACATCCTCGCAGGGCCGGAGGTCGTCGACGCCATGGCGAGCGCGTTCGAGTCGACCGGGGGAGACCTCGCCACCCGGCTCGTGCGCGCCGTCGAGGCCGGCGACGATGCGGGCGGCGACCGCAGGGGACGTCAGTCCGCGGCGCTCCTCGTGGTCCGGGAGGCGGGCGGCTACCTCGGCGAGACCGACCGCGTCCTCGACCTGCGCGTCGACGACCACGGTCATCCCGTGCGCGAGCTCACCCGTCTCCTCGACCTCCATCGGCTCTACTTCCCGCGCCCCGAGACGCTCGATTTCGTGCCCCTGGACGAGGCCCTCGCGGAGGAGGTCGGGGCCTTGCTCGAGGCCCGGGGCTACCCGGTCGGGACGGGGGGCCGGGACGCAACCCTGCGCGACGCGCTGTTCGCCTACATGGGCACGGAGAACCTCGAGGAGCGATGGACCGACGATCCCGCGATCGAGCGGGTCGTGCTCGAGCACCTCAGGCGCCCGAAAACCTGAGCCGCGGCTCGCTCCGAGGCCGGGAGGTCGCTGCAGCAGGCGGCGGATTTGACAACGGTTTTCGTTTCCTCATAGCGTCGCGCCATGGTGCGGACCCTGCGCCTCCTGGGCATCGCGGCGCTGCTGGGGGCGACGGCGTGCGGGCCGTCCGCGGCCGGTGACGGCACGCGCGTCGCCGCCACCGCCTACCCGCTGGCGTTCGTGGCGGGCGCGGTCGCCGGCGGCCACGCCGCCGTCTCCGACGTCGTGCCGCCGGGCGCCGACCCCCATGACGTCGAGCTCTCTCCCCGCGAGACCGTGGAGGTGTCGGAGGCCGCCGACCTCGTCGTCTACGTCGGCGGCGGCTTCCAGCCCGCGGTCGAGCGGGCCGTGGCCGAGGCCAACGTCGCCGCGCTCGACGTCCTCGACGCCTCCGGCCCGCCGGTCGGGCCCGAGGCCGGCGATCCCCACGTGTGGCTCGACCCGGTCGCGCTCGGCGATGTCGCGCGCGCGGTGGGAGAGCGTCTCGCCGCGATCGACCCGGGCCATGCAGGGGCCTACCGACGCAACGCACGGTCGCTCCGGAGAGACCTGCGGCGCCTGCACGAGGACCTCGCCGCCGGCCTCGCCGGGTGCGCGGGGCAGGTCATGGTCACCGGGCACCGGGCGTTCGGACACTTCGCCCGCCGCTACGGCCTCGAGGAGGTGCCGATAGCGGGCTCCGAGCCCGAGTCCGAGCCGTCGCCGCGGCGCATCGCCGAGGTCGTCGACCTCATCCGAAGGCAAGAGGTGCCGGTGGTCTTCGAGGAACGGGGCGCGCCGGCCGGCATCGTCGCGACGGTGGCGGCCGAGGCCGGCGTCGAGACCGCCGTCCTGGATCCGCTCGAGACAGAGCCCCCGCGCGGCTACTTCGAAGGGATGCGGGCCAACCTGCGCGCCCTGCGCGACGGGCTCGGGTGCGGATGACCCCCGCCCTCGCCCTGTCCGGCGGCCGGGTGCTCCTCGGCGGCGCGCCCGTGCTCACCGGCGTCGACTTCCGCCTCGCGCGCGGCGAGCTCGTCGTCCTGCTCGGCCCCAACGGAGCGGGCAAGACGACGCTGGTTCGAGCCCTGCTGGGCCTCGCACCGCTCGCGGCCGGCCGGGCCGAGCTGCTCGGGCAGCCCCTCGAGCGCTTCCGGGCATGGCACCTGATCGGGTACGTGCCCCAGCGAGGGGGGGCGACGACCGGCGTCCCGGCGACCGTGGAGGAGGTGGTTCTCACCGGGCGCAGCGGGAGGAGGAGGTGGTCGCCCGGCTATCGGACCGAGGATCGAGCCGCGGCCGGCCGGGCCCTGGCCGCGGTGGGCCTCGAGCCCCTCGGCCGGGCCCGGGTGGGACAGCTCTCCGGCGGTCAGGGACAGCGGGTGCTCATCGCCCGCGCCCTTGCCGCCGAGCCCGAGGTCCTCGTCCTCGACGAGCCCGTCTCGGGGGTCGACCCCGAGGGGCGGGCCCGTCTCCTCGACGCCCTCGCCGGGCTGCGCGCGCGCGGGTGCGCGATCCTTCTCGTCGCCCATGCGGTCGGCGACGTCGCGCCTCTCACGGATCGGACCGTCGTCCTGCGCGACGGACGGGTCGTGCACGACGGCGCGCCCGGGACGGCCCGCCTCGAGGAGCCCGAGGAGCACCACCATCCCGAGCGGGCCCCCGGACCCACCTTCGGGCGGATCGGCGAGCCGACGTGAGCCCGCTCTCCTACGACTTCATGCAGAGGGCCCTCGTGGCCGCCGCGCTCGTCGGCGTGGGCGCGCCCACGGTCGGCATCTACCTCGTCCAGCGCCGCCTCTCGCTCATGGGCGACGGGATCGGGCACGCGGTCTTCGCCGGGCTCGCCGCCGGTCTCCTCACGGGCGCCGCCCCCCTCGCCGGCGCGCTGGTCGCGGCGTGCGCCGCGGCGGTGGCGATCGAGCTGCTCAGGGAACGAGGACGCACCGCGGGAGACGTTGCGCTCGCGCTCATCTTCTACGGCGGGATCGCGGGCGGCGCCCTGCTCACGTACCTGGCCGGGGCGAGCGCGCGCATCCCCTCGTTGCTGTTCGGATCGCTGCTCGCGGTCTCGACCGCCGACCTCGTGGAGATCGCGATCGTCGTCCTGATCGCGATGTCGGTGTCGATCGGACTGCGCAAGCAGCTCTTCGCCGCCGGCTACGACGAGGACGCGGCGCGCGTATCGGGCCTTCCCGTGCGCACCCTCAACCTCGCCGTCGCCCTCGCGGCCGCGCTCACGGTCGTGGGCGCGATGAGGGTGGTCGGCGTGCTCTTGGTGTCCGCCCTGCTCGTGCTCCCGGTGGCCGCGGCCGGTCGGGTGGCGGGGAGCTTTCGGGCGACCCAGCTCGGGGGCGCGGCCATCGGCCTGCTCGTGACCGTGGGCGGGCTCGTGGCGGCTTTCTACGCCGATCTCGCGCCGGGCGCGACGATCGTATGCGGGGGGATACTCGCCTACGGGGTCGCCTCCGCCGCCGGGCTTGCCAGACGCGTGGGGCCGGCGAGGTGACCCGCGACGCGCGCGCCACGCGGCGCAAGTCGACCAAGCAGCGCGCCGCCATAGAGGAGGCTCTCGACCGGGCGGCGGGCTTCCGCAGCGCGCAGGAGCTGCACGAAGAGCTGCGCGGCACGGGCCGCCGTGTAGGGCTCACGACCGTGTACCGGGCGCTCCAGGACCTCAGCGACGCCGGCGAGGTCGACGTGCTCCAGAGCGCCGAGGGCGAGGCCCTCTACCGGCGCTGTCGCAGCGCGGACCACCACCATCACCTCGTCTGCCGCTCGTGCGGCGCGTCCGTCGAGGTCGAGGGGACGGAGGTCGAGACGTGGACACAGCGCGTCGCGCGCCGTCACGGCTTCACCGCGGTAACACACACCGTCGAGGTCTTCGGTGTCTGCCGCCCCTGCGGGGTGTCCGAACGCGCGTCCCGGCGCGCCTAGGCACTCCTCGCAACCCTCTGGCGGTCCCGGCTCCCCCCTGCCAGCATGTGGCGGTCACCATCACGTCGGGGGAGAGTCGCATTGGCTTGGGGGAGTGGGCGCGCCGGGCTCGGGGCGCGCGACGGACAGGTCGTCTCGCATAACGGTCGCGGCCGGATGCTGCTCGCGTGCCTGGGCGCGGGCGCCTTCCTCGCCGCCGTGGTCCCCTCGTCGGGCTCCGTCCAGGACTCGCCGCAGACGGGAGCCCGCGCGCGCCGGGGTCCCTCCCGGGTGCGATTCGCGGTCATAGGAGACCTCGGGACGGGTCGGAGCAAGCAGGCGGAGGTCGCGGCCAAGATGTGCCGCTGGCGGCGGAAGCATCCCTTCGATCGCGTGATCACGACCGGCGACAACATCTACCCGGACGGCTCACCCGAGCTGTTCGCCCGCAAGTTCTACGAGCCCTACGCGTGCCTGCTGAACAATGGCGTTCGCTTCCACGCCTCGCTCGGCAACCACGACATCCACACCGACAACGGCGAGCCTCAGTTGAGCGACCCAACCTTCGGCATGAAGGGACGTAACTACATCGTGCGCAGGGATGGAGTGCGCTTCGTGATCGCCGATTCGAACGACCTTCAGCGGGCGTGGCTGAAGGGGGCCCTGCGTCGCCGCCCCGGGGTGCGCTGGACGATCGTCGTCTTCCACCACCCCGTCTACTCCCCGGGCACCGAGCACGGGTCGACGCCCGGCTTCCGCCCCGGCCTCCCCCGCCTCTTCCGCAAACGGGGCGTCGACCTCGTGCTCAACGGCCACGACCACCTCTACGCGGCCACGAGGCCTCTGAAGGGCCTCCGGTACGTCGTCACGGGTGGGGGCGGCGACAAGCTCTACGGCTGCGGCAAGGCATGGTTCAGCGCGCGCTGCGCGGAGCGATACCACTTCCTGCACGTGGTCGCAAGCCGCGACCGCATCACCGTGCGGGCCGTCGCGCTCAGCGGCGTCTTCCACCGCTTCTCGACGCCGGGACTCCCCTAGAGCATCCCGTCGGGGCGGTCCCACCACACTAGAGTGGGTGCGGTGTTCACCCCGGCCGGGCCCGTGCCGAAGTTAGGCGGGACGGGCGGGCCCCGAACGCCCGAGAACAAGACCTGGAGGCCGAGGTGAGCCGGATCAAGCTGTTCCCCACCTGTCTCGCGTCGCTGCTGTTCCCCCGCGCCGCGGACGCGGCGCGCCGGGTCCTCGAGCGGGCCGGATTCGAGGTGAGCACGCCGCGGGCCGCGGTGTGCTGCGGACAGCCCGCGTGGAACTCGGGCCACGTGGAGGAGGCGCGGCGCGTCGCCCGAGGCGCCCTCGCGGCGCTGAGGGGAGAGGAGACCGTCGTGCTCTGCTCCGGCTCGTGCACGACGATGGTGTCGCACTACTGGCCCCAGCTGTTCGAGGGCACGGAGCACGAGGACGATGCGCGCTCCGTCGCGGCTCGGGCGCGCGAGTTCTCGTCCTTCGTCGCCGAGGCGACCCGCGACGGCGACCTCGGCGAGCTGCGCTCGCCGCGCGCGGTTGCGGTCGCCTATCACGATTCCTGTCACATGCTGCGCGGGCTCGGGGTCTCGGGCGCGCCGCGCGCGCTCCTGGGCCGCGTCGCGGGGCTGGAGGTGCGCGAGCTCGATGCGCAAGAGCGCTGCTGTGGGTTCGGCGGGACCTTCTCGCTGCGCTACCCCGAGCTCTCATCGGAGATGGCCGACGAAAAGGTGGACGACATCGCGGCGCACGGGGTCGACGAGGTGGTCGGGTCCGACCTCGGCTGCCTCATGCAGATACGGGGGCGCGCCGAGGCGAGAGACGTGGCGATCCCGTGCCGCTACATAGCGGAGGTGCTCGACGAGGCGATGGACGGCTCCCGGTGAGCCTCGACTACGACTACTCGTCGGACTTCGGCGAGCGCGCCCTGGTTTCGCTCGACCAGCCCAAGATGCGCTCGGCGATCAAAGGGGCGGTCGAGCAGCAGGCGGTTGGGCGCAACGCGGGCCTGGCGACGCTCAAGGACGCGCCGGCTCTGCGGGAGGTGGCGGCGAGGATCAGGGACCACAACCTCTCGCATCTCGACGGTCACCTCGAACGCCTGGCCGAAACGTGGGAAGCCGCGGGCGGCAGCGTGTTCTTCGCGGCCGACGCGGCCGAGGCGCGCGCCTACGTGCTCGACGTCGCGCGCTCCGTCGACGCGCGCACCGCGGTCAAGTCCAAGTCGATGGTCACGGAGGAGATAGGCCTCAACCGGGCCCTGAGCGAGGCAGGGGTCGAGCCCGTCGAGACGGACCTCGGCCAGTACATCGTGCAGAAGGCGGGGGAGCCCCCGAGCCACATCGTCGCCCCGGCGATCCACAAGTCGAAGGAGGACGTCGCCGAGCTCTTCTCGACGCTCGCCGGCCGCCCCCTTCCCAACGACGCCCATGAGCTCACCGACTACGCGCGCGTCCTGCTGCGCCGACACTTCCTCGGCGCCGAGCTCGGCATCTCGGGGGTCAATTTCGGCGTGGCCGACGAGGGCACCCTCTGCCTCGCCACGAACGAGGGGAACGGCAGGATGTGCACGTCGATGCCGCGCGCCCACGTCGCGATCATGGGCATGGAGCGCGTCGTGTGGGACTTCGAGCAGCTCGCCGTCCTCATCAATCTCCTGGCGCGCAGCAACACGGGGCAGAAGATCACCCAGTACACGTCCCTGTTGCACGGGCCCCGGCGCGCCGGGGAGCCCGACGGGCCGGAGCAGAGCCATCTCGTCATCCTCGACAACGGACGCTCGAACATCCTCGGGACGCGCTTCCATCAGGCTCTGCGCTGCATCCGCTGCGGCGCGTGCCTCAACGTCTGTCCCGTCTTCCGCCAGGTAGGAGGCTACGCGTACGACCCCGTGTACTCGGGGCCGATAGGGGCCGTCATCACGCCGCTGCTGAAGGGCACCAAGGAGGCCGGCGACCTCGCGCACGCGTCGACTCTGTGCGCCGCGTGCAGCGAGGTGTGCCCTGTGCGCATCCCGCTGCACGACCTCCTTCTCTACGTCCGCCAGGAGTTCGCCCGCGACGGGGCCTCGGGCGCGGAGAGGGCCGCCTACCGGGCGTGGTCGCACGCGTGGGCGACCCCACGACGCTTCGCGCTCTTCGTCGGCGCCGGCCGGCTGTTGGGATGGCTCGCGCGCGGCCGCTCCCTCCCGAAGCTGCCCCTTCCCCTGCTCGGTCGCTGGACGCGCGGACGACGCCTCCCGGAGCTTCCCCGAGGTGGGGGGAGGCGCACGTGACCGGGCGCGCCGAGTTCCTCGAGCGCGTCCGGGCCCGCCTCGAGGGCGTCCCGAAGACGACGGTCGAGATCCCCTCGGACTGGGCGGTCGAGGTCGACGACCCCCTGCGGCGCTTCGAGGCCGAGCTCGTTGCCGTCGGGGGGCGCTTCCACCTCGCGCGCGAGGCGGAGGTGGGGGACGTCGTGGCCGAGATCCTCGAGCCGTTCGAGAGCCCGCGCGTCGTGATCACGCGCGAGCCCGGCGTGCCCGAGGCGGTCTCGTCCTCGGTGCAGGGCGCAGGAGGAGAGGTCCTGTGGTGGCCGGAGGCGGGCCGGGACGGCGCCGCGGCCGCCGACGTCGGGATCACGGAGGCCCTGTGGGGAGCGGCCGAGACCGGGACGATCCTGCTGTCGAGCGCTCCTCCCTCGGGGCGCGCCCCGAGCCTCCTGCCGCGCGTCCACGTCGCGTTCCTCGCGCGCGACCGCATAGTGCCCACGGTCGCAGACCTCCTCGACCGCGTCGCGGCGATGGAAACGCGGCCCTCGAACATCGTGCTCGCCACCGGCCCCAGCAAGACCGCTGACATCGAGAACATCCTCGTGCGGGGGGTTCACGCGCCCGCCGAGGTCCACGTGGTCGTCACACAGCCGTAGCCGTGGCTCGCGCAGGGGTGGCCGACCTGTTCGAGGACAAGCCGCTCATCGGGATGATCCACATGCCGCCGCTTCCCGGCGCGCCCCGGTGCGACAGCGCCATGGAGGAGCTGGTGGCGTTCGCGCGGTCGGAGGCCGCGCTCCTGGAGCGGGCGGGCCTCGACGGCGTCATCGTCGAGAACGCGGGCGACGCACCATTCTTCCGCGCCCGCGTCCCGCCGCTGACGGTCGCTGCGATGGCGGTGGTCGTGGCCGAGGTCGTCCGGCACACGAGCGTTCGGGTCGGGGTGAACGTTCTTCGCAACGCGTGCGAGGAGGCACTGGCCATCGCCGCCGTAGCGGGCGCCGACTTCATCCGCTGCAACGTCGTGATCGGCGCCTACGTCACCGACCAGGGCGTGATCCAGGGATGCGCGGCCGAGCTCGCGCGTCTGCGCGCGTCGCTCGACAAGGACGTGCTCGTCTTCGGCGACGTCCACGTCAAGCACGCCCATCCACTGTTCGACGTCCCGGTCGAGGACGCGGCCCGGGATCTCGTGGAGCGGGGCGGGGTCGACGCGGTCGTCGTCTCCGGCGCCCGCAGCCCCGACCCGCCGTCACCGGAGCGCATCGACGCCGTCGCCGGCGCGATCGACGCGCCCGTGCTCGTCGGCAGCGGCGTCGGGCTGGACACCGCGGCGGACCTCCTCGGGCGCGCCGGCGGCCTCATCCTGGGCGAGACCGACTTCAAGGTCGACCGGGTCTGGGGCGGCGCCAGCGACGAGCGCGCGTACAGGAGCGCGGTGACGGCGTGCAGGGGGCGTCCGTAACGCTTTCGGGACGGCCGGGGGCGACAATGCCTCCGTGACTGCACGCACGGCGTCTCGCCTCGCCTGGGCCGCGTTCGCGCTCATAGCGGCCCTCTACGTCGTCAGCCTCGCCGCCATCGGACTCATCCTGGCCCGCGGCAGCACCGTATCGGGAGGCGCGGTCGAGGCCGTCATGCTGCTCACGGCGATGATGTCGTTCCCCGTCGTCGGCGTGATGATCGCGTCCCGCCTGCCCGGGAACGCGATCGGGTGGATCCTGCTGGGGATCGGCCTCGTATGGGAGCTGTCCGGCGTGGCCGGCACCTACATCACCTGGGGCCTCGTGGTCGACCCCGGCTCGGTGCCCGGCGTCGGTGTGGTGGCGGCGCTCAGCGGGCCCGTGTGGGTTCCTGGAGTCGGCCTGATCGGGACCTTTCTCCTCCTGCTGTTCCCCGACGGGCGCGTGCCGACGCCTCGCTGGAGGCCCCTGGCGTGGCTCGCCGGGCTCGTCATGGGCCTCATGACGGTGCCGTACCCCTTCGCGCCCGGCTCCCTCGAGGAGTTGACGGGCGACCCGGCCTTCCGCGGCGTGGACAACCCGTTGGGCGTGGACGCGCTGCGCCCGTTCTTCGAGGGGCCGTTCCACGTGCTGCTCCTCCTGCTGGTGCTGTGCGTCCTCGCCTGTGCGTGCGGGCTCATCGTGCGCTTCCGCCGCGCGCGCGGCCAGAAGCGTCTGCAGCTCAAGTGGCTGGCGACCGCGGCCGGGACCATGGGTGCCCTGTTCGCCGCGTCCATCCTGGCCGCCCTCGTCACCGGCCAGGCCCAGTCCTCCAGCTCGGCTTCGCACCCGGCGTGGCTGACGGTCCTGGACCGGATCGCCCTCTTCTCGTTCGTTCTCGTCCCGGCCGCGGCCGGGGTCGCGATCCTGCGCCACCGGCTCTACGACATCGACGTCTTCATCAACCGCGCCCTCGTGTACGGCTCGCTCACCGCCGTGCTCGCCGTCGTCTACGCGGTGGGTGTCGTAGGCGTCGGGGCTGTGCTGCAGGGGCTCGGGGGCGACGAGAGCAACAGCGTTGCGGTCGCGGCCTCGACCCTCGCGGTCGCCGGCCTGTTCCGGCCCGCCCGGACGCGCGTCCAGGCCTTCATCGACCGTCGCTTCTACCGGCGGCGCTACGACGCGATCCGGACCGTCGAAGAGTTCGCGAGCCGACTGCGCGACGAGGTCACGCTCGACAGCGTGACGAGCGACCTTCTCGTGGCAGTGAGCGAGACCGTGCAGCCGGCGCACGCGTCGCTATGGCTGCGGGGGGGCGAGATCCCTGGGCCGGCCTCCCGGCCCTCCTGACCGAGACGCGGGGTTCTGCGCCGCATGACCCGGCTGGGCTCGCGGGAGAGGCTGCCGCGAGCGC
>DATADD010000184.1:0-17643 GCA_036258675.1 Actinomycetota bacterium
GTGGTTCATGCACAGGGACAGGAAGGTCGTGGGGGACGTCGTCGCCTCCGCCCGGTGGGTGGATCCCTCGCCCGATACCCTGCGCTGGCTCGCCCGGCTCCTGAGGGCGGAGGGCGCCGACCTGTTGGCCGTGACGTCCAGCCAGCTCGCCCGCGGGACCCCCGTGTGGGTCGACGTCTCCGCAGACGTGGTCGAGGTCCAACGCGTCATGGCCGAGCACCACATCAGGAGCGCGCCGGTGCTCGATGGCGGCGAGGTGGTCGGCATCGTGGACCTGGTCGAGCTCGCCCTCCTCGGCGAGACGGGAGAGACGGCCGTTTAGTCTGTTCCGATACGAGTCCCCCTCCCGGAAGGATCGAGCCCCGCCGATGTACGACGCCTTCAAGTACCAGCTCCCCGACATCGATCCCGGCGAGACCAGGGAGTGGATCGAGGCGCTCGACCAGGTCATCGACCACTCCCCCGGCCGGGCGCGCTACCTCCTGCACCAGGTCCTGCTGCACGCTCGCTCCCGCCAGATCGGGCTTCCGTCGATGGTGTCGACGGATTACATCAACACGATCGCGCCCGAGCAGGAGCCGTACTTCCCCGGCGACGAGGACCTCGAGCGCAGGATCCGCCAGATCACGCGCTGGAACGCGGCCATCATGGTGTCGCGCGCCAACAAGAAGTACGACGGCATCGGCGGCCACCTCTCGACGTATGCGTCGGCGGCATCGCTGTACGAGGTCGGCTTCAATCACTTCTTCAAGGGCAAGGACGCGGACGGCGGCGGGGACCAGATCTACATGCAGGGCCACGGCGCGCCGGGCATCTACGCGCGCGCGTTCCTCGAGGGGCGCCTGAACGAGGAGCAGCTCGACAACTTCCGCCGCGAGGCGTTCGGCGGGGGCCTCTCCTCCTACCCCCACCCCCGCCTCATGCCCGACTTCTGGGAGTTCCCCACGGTGTCGATGGGCCTGTCGCCCCTGCTCGCCATCTACCAGGCCCGCTTCAACCGCTACCTGCAGCATCGAGGGATCAAGGACACCTCGAAGCAGAGGGTGTGGTGCTTCATCGGCGACGGCGAGATGGACGAGCCGGAATCGATGGCGGCGCTGTCGATCGCGGCCCGCGAGGGCCTCGACAACCTGATCTTCGTCGTCAACTGCAACCTCCAGCGCCTCGACGGGCCCGTGCGCGGGAACGGCAAGGTCATCCAGGAGCTCGAGTCCCTGTACCGCGGCGCCGGATGGCACGTCATCAAGGTTGTGTGGGGCCGCGAATGGGACGACCTGCTCGCGCGCGATCGCGACGGCGTCCTCGTGAACAAGATGAACCGCACGCTCGACGGGGAGTTCCAGCAGTACGCGGTCGAGTCGGGGGCCTACATCCGGGAGAACTTCTTCGACGACGCGCGGCTGCGGAAGCTCGTGGCCCACCTCTCCGACGACGACCTCAAGAGACTGAGGCGGGGCGGTCACGACTACCGCAAGCTGCACGCTGCCTATGCCACCGCGCTCGAGCTCAAGGACGCGCCCATCGTGATCCTCGCCAAGACGGTCAAGGGATGGACCCTCGGGACGGGGATCGAGGGCCGCAACGTCACCCATCAACAGAAGAAGCTGTCGCAGGACGAGCTCAAGAAGTTCCGCGACACGCTCGAGCTGCCGATCAAGGACGAGGACATCCACGAGGGCGTGGCGCCCTACTACCACCCCGGCAAGGACTCCGACGAGGTCCGGTACGTGCTCGAGCGGCGGCGGGCCCTGGGCGGCTGCATCCCGGAGCGGCGCGTGAAACCGCGCGCGATCAAGCTCCCCGACGACGACCTCTACGAGGAGTTCGCGAACGGTTCGAAGGATGCCCCTGTGGCGACGACGATGGCGTTCGTGCGCCTGCTGCGCAAGCTGTTGCGCGACAAGAAGATCGGCAAGCGCATCGTGCCGATCATCCCGGACGAGGCGCGCACCTTCGGGATGGAGTCGCTGTTCCCCGAGTTCAAGATCTACGCCGCGCACGGTCAGCTCTACGAGCCCGTCGACGCGGCCCACGTCCTCGCCTATCGCGAGTCGCAGAAGGGCCAGATCCTCGAGGAGGGCATCACCGAGGCCGGCTCGATGGGCTCCTTCACGGCCGCGGGGACGTCGTACGCGACCCACAGGGAGCCGATGGTGCCGTTCTTCATCTTCTATTCGATGTTCGGCTTCCAGCGCATCGGCGACTTCATATGGTCGTTCGCCGACCAGCGCGGGCGAGGCTTCCTGCTCGGCGCGACCGCGGGCCGCACGACGCTGAACGGGGAGGGCCTGCAGCACGAGGACGGCCACTCGCTCCTGCTCGCGTCGACGAACCCCTCCTGCCTCTCCTACGACCCCGCGTTCGCCTACGAGACCGCGGTCATCGTGAAGGAGGGCATGGACCGCATGCTGGCGCGCGGCGAGGACGTCTTCTACTACCTCACGCTCTACAACGAGCCCTACCCGCAGCCGGCGAAGCCCGAGGGCGCCGACGAGGGGATCCTGCGGGGCCTGTACCGCTTCCGCGCCGCGCCCGAGGAGCGCCGCCACCGGGCCCAGCTGCTCGGGTCCGGCACGATCCTGCGCCAGGTGCTGCGGGCCCAGGAGCTGCTCGCGGAGCACCACGACGTTGCCGCCGACGTGTGGAGCGCGACCTCGTACCAGCAGCTGCGCGCCGAGGCGCTCGAGACGGAGAGGTGGAACCGCCTCCATCCCGAGGAGGCGCCCCGGCAGCCCTACATCGTCGACTGCCTCGAGCCCCACGACGGGCCCGTGATCGGGGCGAGCGACTTCATCAAGGCGGTCCCGGATCAGATAGGCCGGTGGGTTCCGTCGGACTTCGTCCCGCTGGGGACCGACGGCTTCGGCCGTTCCGACGCGCGCGAGGCCCTGCGCCGGTTCTTCGAGGTCGACGCGGAGCACGTCGTTGTGGCGACCCTCGCCGCGCTCGCGAAGTCGGGGGAGGTCAAGCCGGAGGAGGTGTCGGACGCGATCGCGCGCTACGACATCGACCCCGACCGCACGTCCCCCGCGGCGGAGGCGCTGACCTAGAGCGGGTTCAGCGCCCCGCCTCGACCGGGGGCTGCCCCCGGAGGCGGCTGGCGGCGCGGCGCGCCCTGACCCCGAGGCGGCGGGCTTCCTCCGCGCTCACCGACCGCACCGCGTCCGTCAGCGACATCCCGCCGCGCTCGGGGAACACGGCGCGCCGTCGCTGCCACACCCACAGGAATAGATCGGCCTCGGTGTTCCGAGGAAAGGCCTCGAGCAGACGCTCGCTCCGGATGGCGTCGACCGTCGGGAGGTAGACGCGGTCGTACCAGTCGCCGGCGATGGCGTCGACTCTCAGCACCTCCGCGCGCTCCGTCATGAGGTGGAAGCCGTGGACCTTGACGAGCTCGAGCAGCTCCACGAAGCCCTGCGGCCGGGTGAACTCGATCGTCGCCTCCGGGCGGGCGCGGTCGAGCCCGCTCTCCTCCATGAACATCTGCTGCTGCGAGGCGTAGATGACCCGGCCCACGTCTGCGCCCACGGGGATGGGGTAGCGGCTGCGGAGCTCGGTGATCTCGGCATCGATGAAGTCGACCTTCCGCTGCTTGGCGACCGCGACCCGGTGGTGGCCGTCGACGACGAAGAAGGAGTCGCCCAGCTTGAACACGACGATGGGCGGGAACCCGCTCTCGGGGTAGGTCCGCTCGATGTTGATCCATCGCTCCCGCACGTCTGCGCGCGTGGGCAGGAAGTCCTTGTCGAAGTCGCTCGTACGGCTCGCCGACCCGACGATCTGGCGCACCGGTATGGGACGGATCCCGACGTAGGTCTGCTCGAAGACCCTCATGCGCTTCTGGACCTCGTCGAGCGCCACCGGCGAGGTGCGCGGGGCTCCGGTCACGATGCGGCCGAAGCGCCGGTAGGCCTCCTTGCGGCGGGCCTTCTCGAACGTCGACGGGAGCGGGTCCCATGTCACCTGCTCACACCTCCAGAGCTCTGTATCCCACGGCGTTGACCACCTTCGTCGTGCCGACGACGTGGTCGGTGCGGCGCGCACCGTAGGGGTGGACGTGCCCGTGGACGAGCAGCCGCGGGGACCACCTCTCGATGAGCCAGTTGAGGGCCTCGACCCCCTGGTGAGCGGGGTCGGGCCCGTCCCCCGCCCCCACCGGCGCCGCGTGCGAGATGACGATGTCGACGGGGCGCCTGCGGCCCACCCGGAGCGCCCGGCGGCGCACGAGCGCCCCGGCCCGCCGCCACATCTGCCCCTGCGTGTACTGGTTGGGCCCCCGACTGTAGCGGATGGAGCCGCCGAGCCCGGCGATCGTCAGCCCGGCGGCCTCGACCAGCCGGCCCTCGGCGCTGAGGCAGCCGCTCGGGCCCTGGGTGCGGTGCTCCGTGACCCACGAGAGCGGGGCCAGCTGCCCGGCGACGGGTGCTCTCGCCAGCTCGGGGTCGTGGTTGCCGAGCACGTACACGAGCGGGACGTTCGTCATCGTGACGATGTACTCGAGGTACTCGAACGGGAGGTCGCCGCACGCGACGACGAGCCCGGGGGCGATCGACGCCAGCCGGGGCCCGTAGAGGGCCTCGACGACCTCGTCGGCCACCGCCAGCACCCGCACGGCCGCCATCGTAGGAGCCGCTCCATGCCCGGGGGTTCCTCTGCTTGGATTCCGGGTAACGTCGCGCCGAGACGTCGCGCGACCAAGGGGGAACCATGGGGGGTGTGCGTTCGCAGCCGGGTCCGGGGTGGTCCCGCCGGGGCCTGAGCCGCAGGGACTTCCTCAGATACGGGGGCGCCGGGCTCGCGGGGGCGACTCTGCTGGGCGCCTGCAGCTCAGCGGAGCGCGAGGCCTACACGGGCCACATCGGTCCCGCCTTCAGCGGCAGCGAGACGGTGAGCAAGAACACCGTCGTCTTCACGTTCGGGCCCGACACGTCGGGCAACCTCGTCAAGATGATCGACAAGTTCAACAAGACGAACGGCAAGGGGATCACGGTCTCCTACCGAGAGATGCCCGCCGACTCGGGGCAGTACTTCGACAAGCTGCGCACGGAGTTCCAGGCGGGCACGGGGACCGTGGACGTGATGGGGGGCGACGTCATCTGGCCGACCCAGCTCGCCGCGAATGGCTGGATCGCCGACCTCAGCGATCTCTTCACCGACGAGCTGCAGGCTGAGTACCTCGACGCGCCGATCCAGGCCAACACCTACAAGGGCAAGATCTACGGAGTGCCCTGGTTCACCGACGCGGGCATGCTGTATTACCGCAAGGACCTGCTCCAAAAGGCGGGCAAGCAGCCGCCCGAGACGTGGGACGAGGTCATCTCGATCTCCCGGGAGATCGTCGGCAACGGCGACGCGGGCTACGGCCTCACTTTCCAGGGCGCCGAGTACGAGGGAGGCGTCTGCAACGGCTTGGAGTACATCTGGAACGCCGGGGGCGACGTCCTCGACCCGCAGGACCTCAGCAAGGTCGTGATCGAGAGCGACGCCGCGACCTCGGGCCTCGAGCTGGAGCGCCGGCTCGTTGCCGAAGGGACAGCTCCCCTTTCGACCGTGGTCTACAAGGAGCAGGAGGCGCACACAGCCTTCCTCGGTGGCGACTACGTCTTCTGCCGCAACTGGCCGTACATGTACGGCCTCGCCGCCGACCCCGCCCTCTCGTCGATCAAGCCGGGACAGGTCGGCATATCTCCCATCCCCGTCCAGGAGTCGGCGGACCAGAGCTTCAGCGCGCTGGGAGGGTGGAACTTCTTCATCAGCGAGACCTCTACCAAGAAGGAGGAGGCCTGGGAGTTCGTCAAGTTCATGAGCCAGGACAGCACGCAGATCTCGTTCGCGATCAACGCCTCTCTGCTTCCCACGAAGAAGAAGATCTACGAGATGAAGGACGTGCTCAAGAAGCAGCCCGCGGTCGAGCTCGCCAAGGAGGTGACCCAGAACTCCAGGCCTCGCCCGGTGCACCCGTTCTACTCGGACATGTCGCTTGTGATGGCCGAGGGCTTCAACGAGAACCTTAAGGGCGAGGCGTCACCGGGCGGCACCGTGACGGAGCTCGCGGATGAGTTGGAACGGATCACGAACATCGGCGAGAGCGTCTTCAACGTCGGTGGCTGAGCGCCGCTCGTCGACGCCCGAAGCGACGATTAGAAGGGGGGACCCAAGATGAGCGTGGCGGCCGAAGCCGGGCGAGCCCAGACGACAGAACGGGCGGGCCCGTGGAGCCGCGTCACCCGGGAGTTCACGGATCCCGAGAAGCGCACTGCCTACATCATGATCCTGCCGGTCCTGCTCGTGATCCTCCTGATCGCGGCGTGGCCGATCGTGTACGCGGTCTATCTCAGCTTCCTGAGGATCCTGCCGACCGTGCGGGAGTTCGTCGGCGTGGACAACTACAGCGCGCTGTTCACCGACCACACCTTCTATCAGGGGCTGCTGAACACGACTCTCTTCACGGTCGTCAGCGTGGTGCTGGAGTTCGCGCTCGGGCTCGGCATAGCTCTCGTGCTCAACCGCGGCTTCGTGGGTCAGGGGGCGCTGCGCGCGATCGCGATCGTCCCGTGGGCGTTCCCCACGGTCGTGTCCGGGATCATGTGGCGCCTCATGTATCAGGACCAGATCGGGATCTTCTCCTACTGGGCGGAGCAGCTCGGGATCATCTCCGGGCCCGTGCTCGCAAGCGAGGGAAGCATCCTCGTGGGAGCGATCCTCTCCGACGTGTGGAAGACGACGCCGTTCGTCGCCCTCCTCCTCCTCGCGGGCCTGCAGGTCATCCCGGCCGACGTCTACGAAGCCTCGCGGGTCGACGGGGCGACCCCGTGGCAGCAGTTCACACGCATCACCCTTCCGCTCCTGAAGCCGGCGATCCTCGTCGCCCTGCTATTCCGGACGCTCGACGCGTGGCGCGTCTACGACCTCTTCTGGGTCATGAGCGACCGCCAGCTCGAGTCGTTGTCGACCTACGTGTTCAAGTTCGTCCGCATCAGTCAGGTGAACCTCTCTGTGGGCAACGCGGCGGCGGTGTTCGTGTTCCTCAGCTCGCTGCTGATCGCGTTCCTGTTCATCAGGTTCCTCGGGACCCGGGCGCAGGAGGCATAGGGATGAGAGGAAAAGGCTTCAAGAGCCCGCTGCACGCCGTCGGCTTCTACGTCGTCGTGGCTGCCTTCGTGATCATCACGCTGTTCCCACTGTGGTGGGTCCTACGGCTCAGCGTCGTGGACGCCGAGGAGCTCGCGGCCAGTCCGGGGGCGGTCGGGATACCCGAGGTGCTCTTCGACGACCCCAAGAGCAAGACCGACAACCCGTGGCTGCCGCTGTCCTACGAGACGATATTCGCCGATCCGAACTTCAAGAGGGGTCTCACGAACAGCGTCATCATCGCCGGGTTCACCACGCTCTTCTGCCTCGCGATCGGATCCCTCGCTGCCTATGCGCTGGCGCGCATCGAGTTCTTCGCCCGCAGGCCGGTCCTCAGCTTGGTCCTCGCGATCAGCTTCTTCCCCGCGGTTGCGATCATCGCCCCCCTGTTCCTGCAGTTCCAGGGCCTGGGGATCATCAATACCTACTGGGCGGTGATCATCCCGGATGTGCTGATCGCGTTGCCGCTGACCGTGTACCTGCTCGTCGCCTACTTCAGGGAGCTCCCCAAGGACCTCGAGGAGGCGGCCAAGGTCGACGGCGCCTCCACGTGGCAGGCCTTCTGGCGCATAACGATCCCGCTCTCGCTTCCGGGAGTGGTGACGACGGGCCTGCTCACGTTCATCTTCGCGTGGAACGAGTTCCTGTTCGCGAACACTTTCACGCTCGATCCCACGGTGCAGCCGGCGACCGTCCTCATCCCGCAGTTCGCCACCATCTACACGACCGACTACGGCGCGCAGGCGGCTGCGGCGATCGTGCTCACGCTCCCGCTCGTGATACTCGTGCTGCTGTTCCAGAAGAAGATCGTGTCCGGCCTGACGGCGGGTGCCACCACTGGGTGACGCGGTGCCCGGATCCTTCCTCTGGGGGGCGGCCACGGCCGCCCACCAGGTGGAGGGGGGCAACTGGAACTCGGACTGGTGGGCGTGGGAGCACGACGCCGCGTCGCCGTGTGCGGAGCCCTCGGGGGATGCCTGCGACCACCTGAACCGCTACGCCGCCGACCTCGCCCTGCTGGCCGACCTCGGCTTCGACGCCTATCGGTTCTCGGTCGAGTGGGCGCGTGTCGAGCCTGAGCCGGACGAGTTCTCGCGCGCCGCGCTCGGCCACTACCGGCGCGTGATCGACGCGTGCCGGGAGCTTGACCTCCTGCCCGTCGTGACCCTTCACCACTTCACCTCGCCGCGTTGGGTCGCGGCGCGGGGATCGTGGGCCCATGCGGCGACCGCCGACCGCTTCGCCCGCTTCAGCGAGCGCGTCGCGCGCGACCTCGGGGACGGGATCGCCATGGTGTGCACCATCAACGAGCCCAACGTCGTGGCGGATCACGGCTACGGAGGCCGCGAGTTCGCTCCGGGGTTCGGCGACGAGGGGGCGCGGGAGCGGGCCGTCGAGGCGTTCGTGGCGGCCCACGGCAAGGCGCGCGCGGCGGTGAAGTCCCGCGTCGACGTGCCCGTGGGCATGACCCTCGCGATGACGGACTACCAGGAGGTCGACGGGGGCGGCCCCGTCCTCGAGCGGCTGCGACGGCGGACGGAGGACGTCTTCCTGGAGGCGGCGCGCGGCGATGACTTCATCGGCGTCCAGACCTACACTCGCGCGCGCATCGGGCCGGAGGGGCCTCTCGAGCCCGAGGAGGGGGTCGAGACCACGGCGATGGGCTACGAGTTCTGGCCCGAGGCGATCGGCGCCACCATCGCCCGCGCCGCGGAGGTGTGCGGCGCCCCGGTCGTCGTGACCGAGAACGGGATCGCCACCGACGACGACGATCGCCGCATCGCCTACGTCGAGCGCGCCCTGCGCGCGGTCGGCAGGTGCATCGAGGACGGGATCGAGGTCCGGGGATACTTCCACTGGTCTCTGCTCGACAACTTCGAGTGGGCGCACGGGTACGCTCCACGCTTCGGGTTGGTGAGCGTGGACCGCACGACGTTCGCGCGCGCGCCCAAGCCGAGCGCTCGATGGCTGGGGGAGCGGGCGCGCGCGGGCGGGCCGCCGGCCGGCCGGATCGTGGACGACTAGTTCGGTTCTCGCACCTTTCTCGCCGCAAAGGGGGCAGCGATGGCAGACGGGCAGGTGCCGTGGTGGCGCGACGCCGTGCTCTACCAGGTCTACCCGCGCTCGTTCGCCGACTCGAACGGCGACGGGATCGGCGACCTTCCCGGTCTGATCGAGCGCCTCGACCACCTCGAGTGGCTCGGGATCGACGGCATCTGGGTCAACCCCGTGATGGATTCGCCCAACCGCGACTGGGGCTACGACGTGTCCGACTACTGCAGCGTGCATCCCGAGCTCGGCACCCTCGACGACGTCGACCGCCTCGTGTCGGAAGCCGGCCGGCGGGGGATACGCATCATCTTCGACCTCGTCCCCAACCACACGAGCGACCAGCACCCCTGGTTCCAGGACGCGCTCACAGGCCGGGACGCGCGCCACCGGGACTGGTACGTGTGGTCGGACCCGAAGCCCGATGGTTCTCCCCCGAACAACTGGACGAGCGTTTTCGGGGGAGGGCCGGCCTGGAGCCTCGACGCCGCCAGCGGCCAGTACTACCTCCACAACTTCCTGCCCCAGCAGCCCGATCTCGACTGGTGGAACCCGGAGGTCCGAGGCGCCTTCGACGACATCCTTCGGTTCTGGTTCGATCGCGGGATCGCGGGCTTCCGCATCGACGTTGCCCACGCGCTCATCAAGGACCGGGAGCTGCGCGACAACCTTCCCGCGACCGAGGACGACCACGCGCGCGTCCGAGAGATGGGCCAGCGCGCCGAATACAACATGAACCGCCCCGAGGTGCACGACATCTTCCGCGCATGGCGCAAGCTGTGCGATTCCTACGACCCCGCGCGCATCCTCGTCGGCGAGACCTTCGTGATGGACCTCCAGCAGATGGCGGCCTTCTACGGCGGCGGAGAGGACGAGCTCAACCTCGCCTTCAACTTCCCCTTCGCGCTGGCGCGGTTCGAGGTCGACGAGCTGCGAGGCATCGTCGAGGCCTCCGAGGAGCTCATCCCCCCGCAGGGCTGGCCCGTGTGGATGGCATCCAACCACGACGTGCGCCGCTTCCAGACCCGCTGGTGCCGGGGGGACGAGAGGCGCGCGCGCTGCGCCCTCGTGATGCTCATGTGCGTGCGGGGAACGCCGTTCCTGTACTACGGAGACGAGATCGGCATGACCGACGTCGACGTGCCCGGCGAGTGGGTCAAGGACCCCGTCGGGCTGCGTCGGGGCACGAGGCGGCTCGGGCGCGATCCGTGCCGGACGCCGATGCAGTGGACGCCGGAGCCGGGCGCGGGCTTCACGGAGCCGGGGGTCACACCCTGGCTCCCGCTCGGCGACCACCGCGCCCGCAATGTGGCCGCGCAGAGAGAAGACCCTCGCTCGGCGCTGGCGTTGTGCCGGGACCTGATCGCCCTGCGGCGCAAGCATGCGGACCTCAGGCGGGCCCCTTACGAGCCTCTGTCCGCGTCCGGCGACGGCGTATGGGCCTGGCGCCGGGGGGAGCGCCTCGTCGTCGCGCTGAACATGTCGGAGCGCGCGGGCGTGCTCGCCGGCGCGCCGGGCGAAGTACTGCTGTCGGCGGACCGCGGCCGGGACGGCGAGAACGTCGGCGAGCGCGTCGAGCTGCGTCCCTGGGACGCGATCGTCGTTCGGACCGCGTGAGCCAGCCGGCCCTCTACCGCGAGCTCGCGCCGTGGTTCCATCTCCTGACGCATCCGGGCGAGTACGCCGAGGAGGCCGAGACGTACCGCGCGCTCCTCGTCGAGGGCGCCCGGCGTCCGGTGAGGACCGTGTTGGAGCTCGGCAGCGGGGGCGGCAACAACGCGTCCCACATGAAGGCCCATTTCCGGCTCACGCTCGTGGACCTGTCGGAGGACATGCTCGCTCAGAGCCGGGCGCTCAATCCAGAGTGCGAGCACATCCAGGGCGACATGCGCACCGTCCGCGTCGGTCGCACCTTCGACGGCGTGTTCGTGCACGATGCCATCGACTACGTGACGACGGAGGCGGGCCTGCGCGCCGCCATCGCGACCGCGTACGAGCACTGCGCCCCGGGCGGCGTCGCCCTGTTCGTGCCCGACCACGTGCGGGAGACGTTCGAGGAGAGCACCCAGCACGGCGGGAACGACGGGCGGACGCGAGCGCTGCGATACGTCATGTGGACCTGGGACCCGGACCCGTGCGACACGGAGTACGTCGCGGACTTCGCCTATCTCCTGCGCGACGAGACCGGGTCCGTGCGCGCCGTCCACGATCGCCACGTGTGCGGCATGTTCGAGCGGGCGACGTGGCTGCGGCTGCTGGCCGACGCGGGCTTCGAGCCCGAGGTGGTGCCGGCCCGCCACGACGAGGCGGAGGGCAGCGAGATCTTCATGGCGCGCCGCCCCGGCTCATAGCGGGGGGAAAGCCCCGCGGCGTCGACTTAGCCGCGCTGTGCGTTGGCGATGAAGCCGTAGGGATAGATCGGCTCGAGTGCGCTCGCCTCGTCGAGCCGACGGACCTGATCGTCCGAGAGGGTCCAGTCGACCGCGCCGAGGTTGTCCTCGAGCTGCTCCAGCTTGGTGGCGCCGACGATGGGAGACGTCACGGCCGGCTTCCGCAGCAGCCAGTTGAGCGCCACCTGCGCGTACGAGCGCCCGCACTCGCCCGCGATCGCCCCGACCTCCTCCACGATCCGCCAGTTGCGCTCGGTCGCCCGCTTGGCCCACGCCTCCTCGTGGTCCTCTCCCGCGGCCGCGATGCGCGACCCCTCGGGAGGCGGCTCCCCCTTCCGGTACTTACCGGTGAGCCACCCCTGTCCGAGGGGCCCCCACGGGATGATCCCGAGGCCCTCCTCGACGCAAGCCGGCACGACGTCGTACTCGACGTGCCGTTCCACGAGCGAGTACTGCGGCTGCAGGGACACGAAGCGCTCGAGGCCGCGCGCGTCGCTCACGGCGGCGGCCTTGGCGATCTGCCACCCCGAGAAGTTCGACACGCCGAGGTAGCGCACCTTGCCCTGGCGGACGAGGTCGGTGAGCGCGGACAGCGTCTCCTCCAGCGGGGTCAGCCCGTCCCACGCGTGGACCTGGTAGAGGTCGATGTAGTCGGTCCCCAACCGAGCGAGACTCGCCTCGCACGCGCGCACTATGTGCTTGCGCGACACGCCGACGTCGTTGGGCCCCTTGCCCATGGCGAAGCGCACCTTGGTGGCGAGCACGACCTCGTCGCGCACCGTACGCAGGGCGCGCCCGGTGATCTCTTCGGAGGTCCCCTTCGAGTACACGTTGGCGGTGTCGATGAAGTTGCCCCCCGCCTCCAGGAACGCGTCGATCATCTTCGCCGAGGCCGCTTCGTCTATCTCCCGGCCGAACGTCATGCAGCCGAGACACAGCTCGGAGACCATCAGCCCGCTGTGGCCCAAGCGCCGGTACTCCACGTCCCTCCTCCTCTCGCAACCGTCGCGCGGCGAGGCTATCCGAGGGCGCCGTCGGCCGGCTCCGGGAGCGCGCCGCGACGCCCGAGCACGGATGCGGCCCATGCCCGCGCCGTCGCCAGCGTCTCCTCGGGCGGTGCGCCGCGGGAGAGGCCGTCGATGAGGCCGGCGGCGAAGGCGTCTCCGGCGCCGACGGTGTTGACGACGGGCACACGCGGGGCGCCGATGCGCGCCGATCCGGACCTGCCGTGCAGCTCGGCGCCGCGCGCGCCGCGCGTGATGCAGAGCCACTCGAGGTGGGGCAGCGCCTGCAGGAAGCGCGCCGGAGAGGGCGCCAGGCGCAGCAGGCCGCCGGCGTGATCGAGCTCCTCCTCGCTCATCTTGACCGCGGTCGCCGACGCCAGCGTCGCGCGCAGGACGCCGGCGTCGACGTCGGGCGGGCGCAGGTTGAGGTCGAGGACGCGATGGCGCGCCCGCGATCGGCGCAGGAGCCGAGCGAGCGTCGCGCGCGCCGTCGGGGAACGCCCGACGAGGGTCCCGTAGGAGAAGGCGTCGTGCTCGGGGAGGCTACCGGGGCCCGCGAGCCTGTCCCAGGCGGCGGGCCGGTGGATGCGGAAGGCGTTCGTCTCGCCCCGGGCCTCGACCGTCACGCTCCCGGAGGGCAGCTCGGGATCGACCTCCACGAGGGAGGCGTCGATGCCCTGCGCTTCGACGGCCGCCCGGATGCGATCCCCGCGCCGGTCGCGCCCGATGCGGGTCACGAGCCAGACCCTCCATCCCGCGCGCGCGAGGTGGGCGGCGACGTGCAGGGGGGAGCCGGCGACGACCTCCTCCTCGTCGGGATAGAGGTCCACGACGGTCTCACCGAACACGACCGCCCGGCGGCCGCGGCTCACGCCGGGGCCGCGCCCACGGGGCTACCTCTGGTCGTAGATCGCTCGGCTCGTCTCGGGGTCGAAGAAGTGCAGCCGCGACGTGTCGATCACGAGCTCAGCGGCCTCGCCCTCCTTGATCTTGGTCTTGGGGTCGAGCTGGGCGACGAACTCGTTCTCGCCCTCCTGGGCGCGCTGCTCGAGGCTGCGGGCGTCCTCGGCGCCGACGTCCGCAGCGAGCTCCTTCATCTCCTCGGTGATGGCTATCGGCGCGTTCACCTTGAAGTGGACGAGCGTCTCGGTGCCGATCGCCTCGACGAGCTCGGCGTTGGCCTTGATGCGGCAGTCGCTCGGCGCATCGCTCGACAGGGCCGCGTCCTCCAGGTCCTGCGGCCGGATGCCGACGATGAGCTCGCGCCCCACGAAGCCCTCGAGACCGGGCCGGTCCCTCAGGGCCGCGTCGGAGATGGCGACCGTCTGATCGCCGAGCTTGAAGCTGATCTTGCCGTTGGACCGGTCGAGCTTCGCGCTCGCGAAGTTCATCGCGGGGCTGCCGATGAAGCCGGCCACGAAGAGGCTCGCCGGGTGCTCGAACAGCTCCGTGGGCGTGCCTACCTGCTGCAGCTCGCCCTTCTTGAGGACAGCGACGCGGTCGCCCATCGTCATGGCCTCCACCTGGTCGTGGGTGACGTAGACGGTGGTGACCTCGAGGCTGTTCTGGATGCGGGAGATCTCCGAGCGCATCTGCACCCGCAGCTTGGCGTCGAGGTTGGACAGAGGCTCGTCCATGAGGAACGCCTGCGGCTTGCGCACGATGGCGCGCCCCATCGCGACGCGCTGGCGCTGCCCGCCCGACAGCGCCCGTGGCTTGCGCCCGAGGAACTCCTCGAGGCCGAGTACGCGCGCGGCCTCCTTCACGCGCTTCTCGATCTCGCCCTTGTCCTCTTTGGCCAGCTTGAGCCCGAACGCCATGTTGTCGTAGACGGTCATGTGCGGGTAGAGCGCGTAGTTCTGGAACACCATCGCGATGTCGCGATCTTTCGGGGGGATGTCGTTGACGACGTGGTCCCCGATCCGGATCTCGCCCTCGCTGACCGTCTCGAGCCCCGCGATCATGCGCAGAGCGGTCGTCTTGCCGCAACCGGAGGGCCCGACGAGGACCATGAACTCGCCGTTCCGGATGTCCATGTCGAGGCTGTCCACCGCTACGTTGCCGGTCCCAAAGCGCTTCGTAACGTTGTCGAGGACGATCTCGGCCACCGTACCCCCCTTGCGTAGCGGGACAGCCCCTACAAGCTGCCTCTCAACACCAGCGAACCCCGCGCAGCGTCGGTCGCACTGCTGCCCCGATTATCCCCCCACCGAGGGGCCGCAAACTAGAGGGAGGTTGCGGCGGAGGCGGCGTGCTCGCTCCCTACGAGCCCGGCCAGGAGGCGCCGGCAGAGGTCGCCGACGTCGCGCGCCATGGTGAGGTAGCCCTCCCGAGGCCCGCCGAAGGGATCCTCGACGTCCTCGCCGGGGACGAAGCCCGGGTCCGCCCCGCGCGCCTCGTGGGCCCGTGCCACCGCCGTCCGGGCCCTCTCGACGAGGTCGTCGGAGTCGGGCGGCTCGATCCTCTCGAGCAGCCGGACGACCTCTCTGAGGGAGAAGACCCTGTCGTAGGGGGCGTTGCCGTCGACGACGGCCGCGGCCACGTGGGCGCGCTCGAGGCCGATGACGAGGTCGACGCCCGAGAGATCGACGCTCGCGAGCCCTCGGGCACGGTGTGCCGACAGGTCGAGCCCGCTCGCGCGCGCGACCTCGATCAGCTCCGGCGGAGCGGGGGCGGGACCGAGCTCGAGCAGGCCCACCGAGCCGACCTCTATCGGGAGTCCCCGCGCCAGGTGACGAAGCTGGACCTCGGCGAGGGGGCTGCGGCAGCGGTTGCCGGTGCACACGAACAGGATCCGGAACATGTCCTCAGTATGCCAAGCAGGTCGGCGCCGAGTCCCTCCGATGACCCGGGCGGCGGCGCCGGCTTCAGCGGGCGGTGGGAGCCCGGGCGCGCTGGAGCGCGCGCACGCCGTCCACCAGCTGCTCGGGCGTGAACGGCTTGCGCAGGAACCGGTCCTCGCCGACGTCGACCCCGTAGCGCTCGACGGTCTCGTCGGGGTACCCCGAGACGAACAGGACCCCTATGCCGGGACGGAGCTCGCTCGCCCGGGTCGCGACGTCCCCGCCGGAGAGGCCCGGCATCACGACGTCGGTCACCACGAGGCCGAAGGGCTCCGAGGATGCCAGCAGCTCGACCGCCTCGCGTCCCGAGGAGACGGCGCGCACCGAGAAGCCGCCGCGGGTCAGGATGCGCGCGGCCGTGACGCGGACCCCCTCTTCGTCCTCGACGAGAAGAACGTGGCCCTCGCTCGGCCGCAGCGCAGGAGTCTCCGGGGCGGCGCGCGCCCAGCTCGACCCCGCGCGCGCCGCGGGCAGCATGACGGTGAAGACGCTGCCGCGACCCGGCGCCGAGTCCACCGAGATGCTGCCGCCGGCCTGCGTCACCGCGCCGTAGACGCTGGAGAGGCCGAGCCCCGTGCCGCTGCCCCGCGGCTTGGTCGTGAAGAAGGGCTCGAAGATGCGAGCGGCCACCTCGGGGGTCATGCCGTGTCCGGTGTCTGACACGCGCAGCCTGACCCACTCGGCGCGCTCGGGAACGGTCGGCGCGGCGTCGGCCGCCGCGCCGCTCAGAAGGGCTGTCTCGATGCTGAGGCGGCCCCCGTGCGGCATCGCATCGCGTGCGTTCACCGCGAGGTTCGTGACGACCTGCTCGATGTCGGTGGGGTCGATCAAGACCGTGCAGGGGGTGTCGGCGGGGCCCACGCGGAACGCGACGTCTTCACCCAGCAGCGGGCGCAGCAGCTTCTCCATCCCGGCGAGGACCTCGTTGACGTCGACGACCTCGGGGTGGACGGCCTCCTTGCGGCTGAAGGCGAGCAGCTGCCGGACCAGCGCCGTCGCGCGCTCGCCGGCGGTGAGCACCTCCTCCGCGTCGAGACGGCGGTGATCGCCCGGCTCGAGGTCGTCGCGCACGAAGCGCGCGTAGGAGAGGATCACCGCGAGAAGGTTGTTGAACTCGTGCGCGACCCCGCCCGCGAGCCGGCCGATCGCCTCCATCTTCTGCGACTGCCTCAGCTGCTCCTCGAGATGCGCGCGCGCCTCCTCGGCGCGCCGGCGCTCGGTCACGTCGACGAACGTGAGAACCGCGCCCCTGACGCGCCCGTCCTCCACGATCGGGCTCGCCCGCCACTCCGCGTCGAAGGGGGAGCCGTCCCGGCGCGACATCGTCTCGGCTCCGCCTTCGGTTCGCCCCTCCGCGAGTGTCTGCTCGAGCTCGCAGCGGTCGGCGGGATGATCCGCGGCGCCGTGGACGACGTCGTGCACGCGCCGCCCCCGCTCCTGCCCCGGCTCGAGCCCGAGCATCGCCGCCCCCGCCCTGTTGAGCGACCTGCACACGCCGGCGCGGTCGACCTCGAGGATGCCCTCGTTCGTCGACTCGAGGAGGAGGCGCATGTCGCTTCCGAGGCGGCGCTCGCGGCCTTCGCTCCGCTCCACCGCGCGCACGAGCCCGATCATGCGCGTCAGCACGAGACTGAACAGGAACAAGGAGCCGATCATCACGACGGTGGCGTCGACCGGCCGGCCGCGCGCCTCCTGGACGAAGTACACGGCCGGCCCCTCGGCGCACGCGAGCACCCATAGCGCGATGCGGCCGGGTCCCAGCCGCTTCGTCGCGGGGTCGCCCGTGCCGGGGCCGAGCCGCATGGAGGGGTGGAGCGCGGCGACACCGCATCCGACATAGCTCGCGAGGTAGAGCACGTTGAGCCCCGCGCCCGGCTCGTATCCGGTGGCGTAGGAGAGCACGTAGTAGGCGGCGTCCGCGACGAACACCGCGAGGATGCTCGCCGCCAGCACGCGGTGGGCGAAGGGCAACCGCCCCGGCGCCAGCAGCGCGCGCACGACCACGGCGAGAAGGAGGAGGTCGAGCGCGGGGTAGGCAAGCGCGAACGCAAGCTCGGCGGGGGCCTGCGACCCCTCGCTCGCGACCGGCTCCATGACGACGATCCAGGACACGATCGCGGAGCCGGTGGCGACGATGGCGGCGTCGATGAGCCCGGGAAGGTCTCGTTCGTCGGCGTCCCTGCGCGCGAGCACGAGGAGCCCGAAGGCGAGGAAGGGATAGCCCAG
>DATADD010000185.1:0-5846 GCA_036258675.1 Actinomycetota bacterium
AGCGCCTTCGCCTACGTCGACTCCAAGGGCCGCCGCAGGCTGCCGATCCACGACGAGGCGCACGTCCGGAACGCTCTCGCGCGCTTCAAACAGGTCCGCTTCGAGAACGACGAGGCGCGGGAGCGGGCCCGCACGCGCCTCCTCAACGCGGCCAAGCGATACGGCATCGTGCCGGTCGGGTTCATCACGGGGGAGCTGCGCGCCCAGCACAGGAGCGCCCCGGCCCTGCCCACGGGCTATGTGACGTTCCTGCTGACCGACATCGAGGACTCCACCGGTCTGCTCACCCGGCTGGGTGACCGCTACGCGGACGTGTTGAGCGGCGTGCGGAAGATGATGCGGGGAACGCTGAAGCGAACGGGCGGGATCGAGGTCGACGCCCGCGCCGACGAGCTCTTCGCCGTCTTCCCGCAGGTCGAGGGCGCGCTCGAGGCGGCGTGGGCCATGCAGCGCTCGCTGGCCGAACGGGCGTGGCCGGATGGGGCCGAGGTGCGCGTTCGCATGGGAGTGCACAGCGGCTGCGCCACCCTGGCCGATTCTGCCTACATCGGATTGCCGGTCCACTGCGCCGCTCGGATCTGCTCGGCGGCGCACGGAGGGCAGGTCCTCGTCTCGGGTGAGACGCGTGCCGCCGCCGAGGAGCCGCCGCCCGGCCTCGGCTTCCGCGACCTCGGACGCCATCGGCTGGCGGGGCTGCCCGAGCCGCAGTCCCTCTTCCAGCTCGAGGGCGAGGGCCTCCGCGCCGACTTCCCTCCGCCCCGGACTCGGACGGCCGCCTCCCGCAGCGCCGAGAGCCCCTCTTTCGAGTGGATCGGAGAGCCGCTCAAGCACCTCGGTTAGCTCGAACCAGCACCCTGGGCTTCTCTTCGATCCCCGGATCCGCCACGGCGCGCCGATCGCGACGGGCTTGCTCGCAGTACCTCAGGTCGTCGCGTGCGACGCCGAAAAGGTGAGTGAGCCACAGTGAACAAGCAACTCACCGCAGAGGGCGTGAACCCGGGCGCGCCGGTCGGCCCGTACGTGCGCACGGCCGGACGGATCCTCGCCGTCGCGGCCGCCTACTTCGTCGCCGCCGGACTCGGGCTGCTGTGGCCGGTCGGCAACGCGGCTGTGAACCCGCTCTGGATGCCCACGGGGGTCTCCGTGGCGCTGCTGTTCCTGTGGGGGCGCGGCTGTTGGGTCGGTATCGTCCTGGGCGCGCTGGCGGCCGGCATCGTCCGCTCCACCTCCCCTGACGTCTCGCTCGGGATCGCCGCCGGCAACATCCTCGAGGCCCTGCTGATCGTGTGGCTCCTGCGCCGCTTCGTTGCTCTGCGGCCGTCGCTGGACCGGGTCCGGGATGTGATCGGGCTCCTCGTGGCGGTGCTGGTCGGGTGCCTCCCGAGCGCGGTCATCGGCGCGGCGACGGGCCTGGGCGACGCGCCGCCGGGAGGAGGCGGCCTCCGCGTCTTCGGCGCGTGGTACCTCGGCAACGTTGTGGGCGGGGTGATCGTGGCCGCTCTGATCTTCCTCGTCGCCGACTCGGCGAGACAGAGATGGAAGGTGAGCGGATGGAGGGTGGCCGAGGCGTCGACCATGCTGCTCGCCATCACGGGGCTGTCGTGGTGGGCGTTCTTCCACCACCCGCACCTCTTTCCCATCACCGTCGTGCTCCCTCTGGTGGTGGTGCTGGCCATCCGACTGGGGTCCCTCGGCGCGATCGTGGGCTCGAGCATCATGGCCGTGGTCGCGACGTGGGCGGTGCTGTCGGACGCCGGGCCCTACCCCGCGACCGGTCTTCGGAGCGCGGTGGCGTGGCTGCAGGTGGGGCTGCTGTCAATGACGGTCACCGCGCTCCTGCTCGCCGCGGTCCTGGCCGAGCGCCGGCGCGCCGAGATCCGCGCGCGCCGGCGGGAGTGGCAGCTGGCGGAGGCGCAGTCCGTCTCCGGGGTCGGCAGCTGGGAGTGGGACATCCCGAGCGGCGCGGTGGAATGGTCCGAGGAGTGCTACAGGATCCACGGGGTCGACCGCGCCACGTTCGTCCCCACCTACGACTCGTTCATGGCGCTCGTCGTTCCCGCGGACCGGCCGCACGTCGAAGCGAACATCGCGATCGCGATGAAGACAGACGAGTTCTCCATCGAGTACACGGTGAACAAGCCGGGGGGAGCGACCGCGATCGTCGAGGGAAAGGCGCGCGTGTTCAGGGACGCACGGGGAGCCCCGATCCGTCTGGTCGGCGTCGCATTCGACGTCACAGAAGCGCGCCGACAAGAGCGGGAGAGGGAGAACGTTCGGGCGCAGCTCGAGCAGGCGCAGAAGATGGAGGCGATCGGACAGCTCGCCGGCGGTGTCGCGCACGACTTCAACAACCTCCTCTCGGTGATCCTGAACTACGCCTCGTTCGTCGCCGGCGAGCTCGACCGGGACGACCCCAGGAGAGCCGATGTCGACGAGATCGTGGAGGCCGCCAAGCGGGGAGCGGCCCTGACCCGGCAGCTGCTGACCTTCTCTCGGCGCGAGGTGAAGCAGCCCGAGGTGCTCAACCTGAACGACGTCGTTGCGGGGTTGAGCAGGATGCTTCGGCGCACGATCAGGGAGAGCATCGAGCTCTCGACGAGGCTGGCACAGGACGCGGGCCAGGTCAGGGTCGACCCGGGCCACGCAGAGCAGATCGTGCTCAACCTCGTGATCAACGCCCGGGACGCGATGCCGAGCGGCGGCAAGCTGCTCATCGAGACCGCCAACGAGTCGGTCGACGCGGCGAGGGGCGACGTCTGCGGCGAGCTGGCGCCGGGCGACTACGTGCGCCTGTCGGTGACCGACACCGGCCACGGGATGCCGGACGAGGTCCGGGCGCGCGTCTTCGAGCCCTTCTTCACGACGAAGGGGGTGGGGGAGGGCACCGGCCTCGGTCTCGCCACCGTCTACGGCATCGTCAACGAGGCCGGAGGCGGCGTCGCGGTCCGCTCCGAGGAGGGCGCCGGCTCCACCTTCGACGTCTATCTCCCCAGGAGCGAGGAACCCGCCGGTGGGGAAGAGGGCGCGCCGGGGCCCTCGGCGTCGGGGCGCCCCCGGGGAGGCGTTGTGCTCGTGGCCGAGGACGAGCGCGCGGTGCGGGAGCTCGTCGCGCGCATCCTCACGCGCGCGGGATTCGAGGTTCTCCCGGCCGCGGACGGCGCGGAGGCGCTCGAGGTCTACGGGCGCAGCGGCGGGAACGTCGACCTCCTGCTGACCGACGTCATCATGCCGGGGCTCTCGGGCCGAGACCTCGCCAACCGTCTCGGGATCCGCACCGTGTTCATGTCGGGCTACACCGACAAGGTCGCTGCGGAGCACGGGTTCGTGCCGGACGACGACGTCTTCGTCCAGAAGCCGTTCACGGCCCAGGTGCTCCTGGAGGCCGTCGAGGAGGCTCTCGACCGGGCCGCGCAGCCCTCCTCCACGGCGCGCGCCGGCTAGCGAAGCGCGGACGCGGCCGCGGCCCGCCGGTGGGCCTCGAGCTCCTCGAGCTCCTCCTCGGCCCGGGCCACCAGTCGGTCGAGATCGATGTCGGCGGGAACCCGGACGGAGGCCGACTGCAGCGAGCGCCAGGCGCGGAGCTTGCCCTCCACGCCCAGTGCGAGGCCCTCGAGCTCGAGGACGCGGCTGAGGGGGGAGTAGCCCCGCACCCTGCCGTTGAGCTTGGCGCGCCCCACCTTCTCGGCGACCCACGCGGCGGGCCCTTTGACGGGGTCGCGCCGAGCGCCGACCCCCGCCATCACGCGGGCAAGAGCGTCGCGGTCCTCGCGGATCTCGCCCACGAGACGTGCGAGAAACACGCCCAGGTCGGTCCCCTGGTTGTTCTTGAGGCAGCGCTTGGCGAGCTCCTCGCCCGCGACCGCGCCCGCGAGGTGGTCGTTGAGATAGATCCGCAGGTACCTGTTGTCGCTCATCGCTCTCCCCTCGCTCGACGTTCTCGAGGGTCTGTGTACCCCGAAAGCCGGTCCTGGCGTGCGCAGGCCCCGGGAGCGGGATGGGAAGCCCGCGTAGGATTCGGCGGCCATGGCCGCGGTCCCCTTCGTCCGCCCGTGAAAGCGGCGTCCCTGCGAGGCCCCCTGCTCCTCGCCGCGCTGTGCGCGATCCCCCTTGCCCTTTGGGGGCTGGAGGGCCCCCTGGAGGACCGCTTCGCGGACCCCTACTCCGCGTTCACGAGCGCGGGGGTCGCCCTCGCGCTCGTCGGAGTGACCTCCTTCGCTCTCAACCTCGTCCTCGGCGCGCGCCTCGCGCTCGTCGACCGCCTCTTCGGCGGGCTCGACAAGATGTACAAGGTCCACCAGGTCAACGGCCGCGTCGCCTTCCTGCTGCTCGCCGGCCACGCGTGCCTCATCGTCGCGGGGCGCGCCACCCTCTCCCTCGAGTCCGCCCTGGGCCTGTTCACGCCGTCGGCGGGATGGACGATCGGCCTCGGGGTGCTCGCCCTCGCCGCCATGGCCGTGTCGATCGCCCTGACGCTCTACGCGCGCCTGAACCACGAGGTCTTCGTCTACGTCCAGCGCTCCTTCGGGTTCATCTTCTTGCTCGGCGCCGCCCACGTCTTCTTGAACCCGGGGGCGACGGCGTCGTCGCCCGTCCTGACGTGGTACCTCGCCGTCGTCGCGATCGCCGGCGTGGGCGCCTTCACCTACCGCAGCCTGTTCGACGATGTGCTCGTAAGGCGCTACGACTTCCGGGTCACGAGGGCGCGCCCGCTGAACCCCGCGGTCATGGAGATCACGATGTCGCCCGCCGACGGCCCGCTCGCTCACGAGCCGGGCCAGTTCGTCTACGTGACGTTCGCCTCGCGCGGGATGGACGACGAGCTCCACCCCATCACGATCGAGTCCGAAGGCCCCTCCGAGGTCATCACGATCCGCTCCGGCGCGGTCCACAATCAGTTCCACCCCTTCTCGATCACGTCCGCGCCCGGCGACCGCGACCTGAGGGTCGTCGTCAAGGCCGTGGGCGACTACACGCGCGCCATGCGCGCCCTCGAGCAGGGCGCCAGCGCACGAGTCGAGGGGCCGTACGGGAAGTTCTCCTACAGGCGCGCACAGGGGCGGCGCCAGGTGTGGATCGCGGGAGGCATCGGCATCACGCCGTTCCTCGGCATGGCGCGCAGCCTGCGCGACCCCGACCTCGACATCGTCCTCTTCTACGCGGTCAAGGAGCTGTCGGACGCGGTCTTCCTCGACGAGCTCGAGTCGATCGCGCGCGCGGTTCCCGGCTTCTCGCTCGTCCTCGTCGTCGAGGCCGAGGAGGGCTTCGTGACGGCCGACCTCGTGGCGGCCAGGACGGGGGGCCTCGAGGACAAGGACTTCCTCGTCTGCGGCCCTCCCGTGATGATCAACGCGCTGAGAGCCCAGCTCGCGGCGCGAGGGGTCCCCGCGAGCCGGGTCCACTTCGAGCTGTTCGGGTTCGTGCAGCGGCAGACCCAGCGGGCGCGCAGGTAGCCTGCCGGGCGTGACGCGCCTCCTGATCGACACCGACACCGCCGGCGACGACGTCACGTCGCTGCTGTTCGGTCTGCGGTGGCCGGGCGTCGAGCTCGAGGCGATCACGGTCGTGGCCGGCAACGTCTACCTCCACGAGGCGGTCGCGAACGCCCTCGTCACGACGGAGACCGCGGGGCGCGCCGACGTTCCCGTGTACGCGGGGGCAGACCGCCCCCTCGTGAGGGACCTCGTTACCGCCCATTACGTGCACGGCGAGGACGGGATGGGGGGCTCCAACTTCCCCCCCGCCAAGCACGGCGCGGCACAGGGGTGGGCGCCCGACGTCATCGTCGACGCGGCGCGCCGGTGGGGGAAGGACCTCGAGATCATCGCCCAGGGCCCCCTCACGAACCT
>DATADD010000186.1:0-4504 GCA_036258675.1 Actinomycetota bacterium
CTCGGGGCCCGCGCTGTGGGGAGCGGCGATGGTCGCGGCCGCGCTCGCGGCCGTTCTCGGCGGCGTCGCCCTGAGGCGGCGGACGGCGGCGCGGCGGGCGACACCCGGCGACGAGGCGGGAGCGCGCGCGCGTCTGCTCGAGGAGATCGCGGAGCTCGACCTCGGGCTGCGGGCCGGCGAGATCGGCGAGCCGGAGTGGGCGGCGCGCCGAGCCGCTCTCAAACGCCGGCTCGAGCGGATCCCGGCGCGGGCCCCGGAGCCCGCCCCTTGATCGTCGCCGAGGGCCTGACGGTGGTCTTCGGCCGCACCGTCGCCCTCGCCTCGATCGACCTCGCGATCCCGCCCGGGGTAGTCGGCGTCTTCGGGCCCAACGGCTCCGGCAAGTCGACGCTGCTGCGGGTCGTTGCCGGCCTCCTGTCCCCGCGCCGCGGCCGCGTCACGTGGAGGGGCTCTCCGGTGACGGCCCGCGCCGAGAGCTTCCGGCGCGCCGTCGGCTACGCCGGCCACGCCGCCGGCCTCTACGGCCGCCTGTCCGTGCGCGAGAACCTGGAGCTGTTCGCGACCCTCTGCGGCGCGCCGCGCGCGCGCGTGGAGGGCCTGATCGAGGCCGTCCGCCTGGAGGCCGTGGCCTCGACCGCGGTCGCCGACCTCTCCGCGGGCGTGCGGCGGCGCGCCGCGGTGGCGCGGGCTCTCGTCGGCGAGCCCGAGCTGCTCCTGCTCGACGAGCCCTACGCGAACCTCGACGACGACGCCAGCGAGGCGGTGTCGGACGCGGTCCGGCACTGGCGCGCGCCCGGCCGCACCGCGCTGATCGCGACCCATGGAGCGAAGAGGCTCAAGGCGTGGGCCGACGCGGGGCTCGTCCTGCAGGGAGGCCGCGTCGCGGCGTGGGGACGCTACGGGGCCGAGGAGCGCCCCTCCCGGCGGGGGGCGGCGGATGGCTGAGGCGGGCCCGGCGCGCGCCGAGGCGGGGTTCTGGGCCAAGACCGCGGCCCTCGTGGGCAAGGACCTGCGCCTCGAGGCGCGCGGGCTCGAGACGCTCGCCCCCATGGTCGTGTTCTGTGTCGCGGTCGCGCTCCTGCTCGCCTTCAGCCTGCCCGACCCGGTGCGGCCGGGCCGCGGGGCGCTCGCCGAGGTGATCGCGGGGTTCCTGTGGGTCACCGTGCTGTTCGCGGGGCTGATCGGGTTCGCCCGCACGCTGGAGAGCGAGCGCCGCGACGGCGCCCTCGACTCCCTCCTGCTCGCTCCGCTCGACCGCTCCGGGCTCTTCGTCGCCAAGGCGGCCGCCAACCTCGTCGGCGTGGCCGCCGTCGAGGCCGTCCTCGTGCCCCTCTTCTGGCTGCTGTTCGACCTCCGCCTGGGCGCATCGTGGGCCGCGCTTGCCGGAGTCGCGCTGCTCGTCGACGTGGGCTTCGTCGCCCTGGGCACCCTGCTGTCCGCGCTCGCGGCGCAGACCCGCAGCCGCGAGCTCCTTCTGCCCGTGCTCGCCCTGCCCGCCCTCGTGCCGGTGTTCGTCGCGGCCGTCGAGCTCAGCGCCGACCTGTTCGCGGGCCGGGGGTTCGACGCCCTCGCCGCGAGCGGGTGGTTCGGGGTCCTGCTCGCCTTCGACGTCGTCGCGTGCGCCGTCGGCGCGCTGACCTTCGAGTACGCCCTCGAGTAGGCGCGGGGCCGCGGGTACGCTCGACCGAGATGGGATCCGACCCCGGCACGAGCCCACCTCCCTCCCGGCTCACGTGGCTCGGCGTCGCCGCGTGGGCTTCGGTGGCCCTCGCCGCGATCCCGGTCCTGTTCGTCGCCCGGGAGGCGGACCCCGCGCTCGGCGGACAGCTGCAGCGGGTGTTCTACCTGCACGTGCCCGCGGCCTGGATCGCCTACCTCGCGTTCGGGATCGTCTTCCTCGCCTCGATCGCGTACCTGCGCACCTCGGCCCGCCGCTGGGACCTGATCGCCCACTCCGCGGCCGAGGTCGGGGTCGTCTTCTGTACCCTCGTCCTCGTCACCGGGCCGATATGGGCGCGCCCGGTGTGGGGGACGTGGTGGCAATGGGACGCTCGCCTGACGTCGACGCTCCTGCTGTGGCTCACATACGTCGGCTATCTCCTGCTGCGGAGCCTCGCGACCGATCCCGCCCGGGTGGGGCGCATGGCCGCGGTCGTGGGGGTGATCGGGTTCCTCGACGTGCCGATCGTGCACTTCTCCGTCTTCTGGTGGCGCACGCAGCACCCCCAGGGGCCGTCCGTGGTCGATCCGACGCGGGCGTCGGGGCTCGGAGCCCCCGAGCTGACCGCCTTCTTCGCGTCGCTGGTCGCGTTCACGCTGCTGTTCGCGTGGCTGCTCGCGCTGAGGGTGCGCGTGGGGAGGCTCGAGGACGAGGTCGAGTCTCGCTCGCTCGTGGGAGCGCCATCGGAGCGCGTCCCCGCTCTCCGATGAGGCATGGGGGCGGGCCGCCTCGGATGCGGACGTTCGCGTGAGCGACCTCGCGTGGCTGTTCGTCGCGTTCATGGCCGTGTGGCTCGGGATCGGCGCGTACGTCGTGGCGCTCGGGCAGCGCCAGCGTCGGTTGGAGCGCCGTCTCGACGACCTCGCGCGCCGATGAGCGCCGAAAGGGCTGCTCAAGGGCACAAAGTCCCGCTTCGCGGCGCAACCGCGTTGCTATGATGCGGCCCTGACAGATGGCAGCCATCGAGCGCGTTTACAGATACACGGACCGGCCCATGACGTGGACCCGGGCCATCATCTTGGGGACGGTCATATGGGTCGTCGCCATCATGGTGCTGGGCCAGCTGCCGTCCGTGATCATCTACCAGGCGGACCAGTACGTCGCCGAGCTCATCAACTTCTCCACCAGGATCCCGGGGGTCTCGGACCAGGGCCTCAACACCACCCAGATCAAGATCGTGCGCGACCTCGTCGCCAACGGCGTCCAGATGGGCGCGCTCGTCGTCATGCTGGCCGCCGCCTACTTCTGGCAGGAGCGCAAGCGCAAGCGAACGGGGGCGCGCGGGCTGCAGGACACCGTCAAGGGCTACATGCCGGGCAAGTAGGAGCTGGACAGGAGAGAGATGCCCGACGTCCCCGAGCCCAAGAAGATGGAGATCATCGAGAAGCCCATCTTCCGGGCCGACTACGAGATGGAGCTCGTCGACAGCGACTGGCTCAAGACCGCGGTCAAGCCCAAGCGCTTCATCGACTTCATCCCCGAGCAATGCATCCTGTGCGAGGGATGCGTCGACATCTGCCCCTGGTACTGCATCTTCATGGTCAACCCGGAGGCGGTCGAGGAGTCGGGCAACGTCCAGCTCGCCCGCACCATGGGCGAGACCGACATCCTCTTTCTGATCGACGACAACGCATGCACGCGCTGCAACCTCTGCGTCGAGCGGTGCCCGACGGGGGCTCTCGTCCAGAGCGAGGTGGCGGGAGGCAAGAAGCGAGGCGCCCGCGCGCTGGGCAGCGTGCCGGAGGCACAGCGGGCGTCGTGAACAACAGGGTCGTCGTAGAGCGCCTCCCGGGGCGCGGGGAAGGCAGAGATGGCTAGGGCGGCGGGCGGCAGCGCGAGGCAGCGGATGGCCGACCTGATGGACTCGCTCCACGGCAGCCAGCTGTGGCGGTCGATATTCCGGCCGGGGTCGATCTTCCGGCGCGGCTACGCCGACTCTCCCCGCAACCGCGCCTACGTCGTCATGAACTCGCTCCTGTATCACCTCCACCCCGTCAAGGTGAAGCGCCACGGCATCAAGCTCTCCTACACGCTCTGCCTCGGGGGCCTCTCCTTCTTCCTGTTCATCCTGCTGACGATCACGGGCATCTACCTCATGTTCTTCTACCGGCCGTCGGTGGACCTCGTGTACTCCGACATGCAGAACCTGCACACGCAGGTCTCCTTCGGCCTCCTCGTGCGGAACCTGCACCGCTGGGGGGCCCACCTCATGGTCATCTCGGTGATGCTTCACATGGCGCGCGTCTTCTACACGGGCGCGTACAAGCCCCCGCGGGAGTTCAACTGGGTGGTCGGCGTGATCCTGTGGCTGCTGACGCTGCTGCTGGCCTTCACCGGCTACCTGCTGCCGTGGGACCAGCTGGCCGTGTGGGCGGTGACCGTCGGGACCGAGATGATGAAGAACTCGCCCGTGATCGGCGACCAGGTGCAGTTCGCCCTCCTCGGAGGCCCGATCATCGGCCCCGAGACGCTGCTGCGGTGGTACGCGCTGCACGTGTGGCTGCTGCCCTTCGTCATCGTGATCTTCATCTCCATACACTTCTGGCGCGTGAGAAAGGACGGAGGCATCTCGGGCCCCATATAGGGCCTGGAGGGAGAAGGGCATGCCGACCCCAGACGAGGTCTTCGAGCAGGTCCTGGCCGAGGAGCAGGCGAAGGGCTCCTCGCCGGCGGTGGCGCAGGCGCGCGCCAAGGCGGCGCGCGTGCGGGCCTCGCGCGGCGCGGCGGACCCGGCCAAGCCCGATCCCTCGACCGCCCCGGCCCCCGACCGCTCCGGTGAGGCAC